>NZ_DATMVN010000499.1:0-9220 GCF_035563135.1 Streptomyces sp. | reverse complement strand
CACCATCGGCTACGGCTGCCAGCAGAGCGTACTCGACCTCTTGAACGCCGCCACGAGGTGACGGTCCGGGGGGCCGTGAGCCGCCCGCCGTGCCGGCGCGGACTGCTTCGGCACCCCGCCCCGCGCGGCGGACCTCGCCGTGGCCGGTGCCGGAACAGTCGGTCCGCCCTGAAGAATCCGGGCTCCGCGCACGCTGGGACGAGTTCGCCGCCCAGGCCCTGTGCGATCAGGCCTCCTACGCGGACCTCCTGGCGGAGCTGCTGGAGAGCGAGTGCGAGGACCGTGACGCCCGCCGCAAGAGCTGCCGGGTCAAGGAGACCAACTCCCCCGGCCGAAACGGATCGAGGACTTCGATTTCTCGAAGAACACCGGCATTCTGCAAGAAGTGATCAACACCCTCCTCCAGCCCGATCGGGTCCAGGCGGGCCATCCGCTCCGCCTGATTCGGGTTGCAGGCCGCTCACTTCTGAGGCGGGCCGGAGGAAGTACCCGAGATCGAGTCGACGCACCGCCGTGTTCTCCCGCAGGCAGTCATCCCTGCGGGCCGCCGTCCGAGATCCAGCCGGTCCGCTGTCCGCGTACGAGCTGAAGTGCAGAGGCAGGTACGAGTGAACGTGCAGGGCTGACTGCAGAGGGTGTCGCCGAAAACCAGAAGCAGAGCGCCGGGTGGGGTGGGGCACGCGATTTCTCGGCACCTGGCTGTAGGGCATGATCGCGGACATGGCAGAAGCGGAACTGGATGAGCTGGCACGGTTGTGGGACAGGTTCAGGGCCATGCGCTTTCCCCCGGGCTTCCACCAACGAGAGCCTGAGGGCGAATGCATGGTGATGATGGACTCGATGCTCGCCGGTTGTGTGTCGTCAGCCCTGAGTGGCCCCTTGGATGACCGGCACCAAGGCGCACTGCGGAAACGCACTGTGGTCCTTGGAAGGATCCTTGCGTCCATCGGTGATGACGAGTACGCGGCCACGTACTTCAGCCAATTGCACGCGATGGCCGTGCTGGCGGCCGACCTCGACAAGGCTCGAAGCGAGTAGTGCTTGTCAGGCCCGCCATGCGGAGCCGGAGGGCCTGAGATCTGTCGGGCCATCAACGACCAGATGAAGTACCGCCTCTGCGGAGCTGCATGTCCAGTCCCCCATGACGGACCCACCCCACCGGCAAGCCCCGAACTTCTTCAGGCAGCTTTGCGCTTTCCTCCATGTCTGCTGCTGCACTCCAGCCCGTACGCCGACATCTGCGCAGGCTCATCGACGGTGGGCCGGCCGAAGACACGATGAGACAGCCGCCGCTGCCTGCGGCCTCCTGCCGACAGCCTGATGGCGAGTGCGCGCAGGTGCGTGAGGGCGTGCACAGGGGGCAAGGTCGAAGTCATGACGACGACGCTCGGTGCCTTTGTCCTTGGTACTCCCGACCCTCCCGCGCTGGCCGACTTCTACCGGGCCCTGCTGGGCTGGCAGGAGGTCGACCGTCAGCCCGAGTGGGTCCGGCTGCGCGCTCCGGAAGGGGAACGCCCCGGCCTCAGCTTCCAGCTGGAAACCGATCACACCCCGCCGGTGTGGCCGCAGCGCCCCGGGGCTCAGCAGATGCAAGCACACTTGGACCTGCAGGTCGACGATCTGGACGCGGAGACCGAACGAGCCTGCGCCTTGGGTGCGACGTTGCAGGAGCACCAGCCTCAGAAGGACGTACGGGTCCTCCTCGACCCTCACGGCCATCCGTTCTGTCTCTTCCTCCCTGGTGCCTGAACCCACTTCCACGGGGCTGTGCGGGCACCGCTGCGATCCGCCGACCGGTTCTCCCGGCGGCTCGACAACGCCGACCGGCGGGGATCAGCTCCGTGATGCCCGGCCCGCCGTCCTCCGGCGCCCGTACTGCCTTCGCGGACGTCTCACCGGCGGTGCCGGCCTCGGATCCGGGCTGCTGGGTGTTCGAGCCCGAGGCCCCGTGGCACGGTTTCCCCGGACTGAGCGAGGGGCAGTGCATGCCGGACCCCTATCGAGGCAACCCTGACCTGCCCCGGGGTCTTTGCGATGGGTGAGACGGAGCTGTGGGGCGGCACCGAAGGCCTCCCGCTCGCTCGGGCCTCAGGCCGGATCGCCGCCGCGATGGTCACCGCCGCCCCGCCCGGCATCCCCGTCCTGGCGGGCTTCTCGTGCCGCCCGTCCCTGCGGACTCCACGAGTACGCCTGGGACATCCGACTCGGTGGCCTCCGCACAGCTTCCTCCGAAGGAATGACAGTGCGATGAGGCCGTTTCCGGCGTGAGCGAACGGTTACTCGCCCTGTATGGACGAAATGCCTGAATTCGACAACCGCGCCCCCGCCGTCGGTACGGTGCTCCGTGCGGTGAAGCGCCTGCTGCCCTCGGCTCTGGGCCCCGGCCGGGTCCTCCGCGCCATGGACCACCTCGAGCGCGCCACCGTACTCGACCCGACCGTCGAACTGCTCCGTGACCGGATCCGGGCGCTGCCTCTGGGGTCGTTGCGGGACGTACTGCACGGACGCTGGTTGGGCCACCCCGTCCATCCACTGCTGGTGCAGCTGCCGATGGGCACATGGCTCTCCGCAGCGGTGCTCGACTGCCTTCCCGGACAGCGAAGGGCAGCATGTGCGCTGGTCGGCGTGGGGATCGGTGCCGCGGCACCTGCGGCCCTGGCAGGGTGGGTCGACTGGGCAGAGCAGCAGCCGCGGCAGCAGCGCGTAGGACTCGTGCACGCGGCGGCGAATGTCACGGCGGTCGTCCTGTACGGCGGATCGTTCGCCGCCCGTACGCGCGGACGTGTCGGCCTGGGCAAGGCCCTCGGGTTCGCAGGGCTGTCGGTGGTCGGGCTCGGCGGCGCGATCGGCGGCCACCTGGCCTACCGTCAGGCCTCGGGGGCCAACCACGCGGAAGCGGTGCCGAACCTTGTACGACCCGGGTGGCACGACATCGGTTCCTCCACCGACTTCGAGGTGGGCCGGCCGGTCCGGCGTCACATCGACGGGGTGCCCGTCCTGGTCGTACGCGAGACCGGCGACGACGTGCATGTCCTGGCCGATTCATGCAGCCATACGGGAGGTCCGCTGTCCGCAGGTTCCGTCAGCGACGGCTGCGTACGTTGCCCTTGGCACGGCAGTGTCTTCCGGCTGGCCGACGGCTGGAACGTGCGCGGGCCCGCGACCGCGCCCCAGCCGGCCTTCGGGACACGGGTCGTCGGTGACCGCGTCGAGGCCCGGCTCCGCGACAGGGAGCCCGACGGTCCAGCGGGAGCACCGGACCAGATGTCCTGACCCGGTCACATCGCTCGTCCGGTCCCAGGAGGACGGGGCGGCATGCCTGGAAGGGCGTGCACGGCCCGCGCGAGGTCCGCAGCCACGTCGGTGTCGGCCCGGCCCGCCCGCGGGCCCGCTTCCGGGCGGGCCTTGGCTCAGTGCTCCGGAGGGCCGACTTCCCCTCCGCTGACCTCCGGCCTCCCGGAGGGTGTCTCGCGGGCCACGGGTTCACGCCTGGATCAGGCCGACGATCTCCTGCGGGGTGAGACCGGTGAGCTGGGCGATGCGCGGGGCCGGGATGCCGGCTGTCAGCGCGCGGTGCACGAGAGCTTCCCGGTCCTGGGTCATCTCCCGAAAACCCAGCAGCTCGGCTTCCAGGTCCGCGACTGCCTTCGGAGCGCACTCCCGGTGCACACGCAGCGCCTCCTCCTCGCTCAGCGGAACGGGCAAGCTCTCGGCGTCCTCGGGGATCAGCGCTTCGTCGTCAGCAGGAAGGATCCTGACCTGCTCCGACGAAGCGGAAACACCGTGAGCCTGCAGCCACCCGTGGACGGCAGGCGTCTCCGCACATGCCAGGGCACCCACTGCGGCAAGGGCGGCCCCCACCCGGGGACGACTGCCGGACAGGAGGAACAGGCGAGCGTCATGGTCCATCGCGCAGAACTACCTTCTCGATCCGAGCATCAATGTCGCCCTGATGTTAACCGTTACACGCAGCAACAAAGCTCTGTGACATGTGCCGGTGGAAGGTGTGCAGGAGAGAACCGCTTCCGGCGGATCGCGGGCGGTGCCGGCCGTGCCTGCCGGACCGCCGGCCGTGCCTCCGTCACTCCGCAGCGGCCGGCGGCATGGGGCCCATCCGGGCGAGACATGGCCGCGGTCCCAGGGGCGTGCCGGTCGGCGGAGGATGCCACGCCTTACTCTCCGGAGGCGCGGAGCATGTGTGAGCGCCGCGGCAGTCACTTCGTCTCCACGTTGCGTGTCCTGCCCCGGCTGTCCTGCGGGTCCGCTGGATCAGTGGCCTCCGACCGGCCCTTCCGGCCGGACACGGAAGGCCCGTCGGCCCGTCGGCCACCGAGCCGGCCGGCTCACCTGCGTCTTCGAGCCCCGGCCGTCCGCTTGAGAACGCCGTGACGTGGAACGAGGTGAACATGGATCGCGCCGCACAAGATGACACAGAACTCGTGGAAACACCGCTCAAGCGCACGCTTACCACGCCGCTCCTCTACTTCTTCATCCTCGGTGACGTGCTGGGGGCCGGGGTCTACGTCCTCGTGGGGCAAGTGGCCGCGGAGTCCGGTGGCGCGGTCTGGGTCCCCCTCGTGGTGGCTCTGGGCCTGGCTCTGCTGACGGCCTCCTCCTACGCGGAGCTCGCCACGAAGTACCCGCGGGCCGGCGGTGCCTCGCACTACACCACCTTGGCCTACGGCCCCTTCGCCGGATTCTTCGCAGGTTTCTGCATGCTCGCCGCCGGTGTCGTGTCCGTGGCCGCCCTGGCCCGTGGATTCGGCGGCGACTACCTCAGTGTGTTCGTCTCGCTGCCCGTGGCGCTGGTTGCCGTACTGTTCCTCGGCGCGCTGGCCCTCCTCAACGCCCGGGGCATCAGCGAATCGACGCGGGCCAATGTGGTCGCGACTGTCATCGAGGTCGGGGGTCTCGCACTGGTGATCGGCCTCGGTGCGTGGGTGGTGCTGCGCGGCGACGGGGACGTGGGCCGGCTGACCCAGCTCGGTACGGCCGGGCACTCACCGACCGCCGCCGTGCTGAGCGGGTCCGTCCTGGCCTTCTACTCGTTCGTCGGCTTCGAGACCTCCGTCAATGTCGCGGAAGAGACCCGCAACCCGCGACGGTCCTACCCCCGTGCGCTGTTCGGCGCACTGGCCACCGCCGGTGTCGTCTACGCACTGGTGGGCGCCGCGGCGAGTTCAGCGGTGCGGACGAGCACACTGGTGCAGTCCAGCGGGCCGCTGCTGGCGGTCGTCGAGGTCGCCGGCGGCGTGCCGACATGGCTCTTCAGTGTGATCGCTCTGATCGCCGTCGCCAACGGCGCGCTGCTGACCGGCATCATGTCCTCCCGGCTGGCGTACGGCATGGCCCGCGACGGGCTTCTGCCGCAGTTCCTGACGAGAGTGCTTCCCGGTCGGCGCACTCCCTGGGCCGCCATCGTCACGACCACGCTGCTCTCGCTGCTGCTCGCGGTGACGGGGGATGTGGCGGCGCTCGCCTCGACGCTCGTGCTCCTGCTCCTCGTCGTCTTCTTCCTGGTGAACACAGCCGTACTACGACTGCGCCGCGACACCGTGCCTCATGACCATTTCACAACCCCCAAGGCCGTCGCCCTGCTCGCCTCCGCGTCGTGTGTGCTGCTGGCCACGCAGATCGAGGGCGAGGTCTGGGCCCGGGGGTCGGCCGTGCTGGCTGTCGGCGTACTCCTGGCCTGGGTCGCGTCCCGTCGTCGGCGGAAGATGGCGGAAGGCGCGAATCCATCGGCGTAAGGGGGCACGGCACCACTCCCTGTGGAGCGTGCCGTGCCTCTCAGGCGCTCGCGCTCCGCGCCTCGCCCGCATCCGCGTCGGCTTCTGTCTCCTCGGCCTCCGGTGTCAGGAAGTCCTCGGGCACGGCCCCGGTCGCCGGGGTCTCCCGGTCCCGGGGGGCCGGGGCCTCCGCCGTCGCCGCTTCCTGCAGTACCTCGGCAAGCCCTTCCGTGGTCAGCACCATGCTGACGGGGCCCGAACTGTTGAGGCACAGGCTGTGTCCCGGAGGGATACGGCTGAGCAGCTCCACGGCCGGCAGTCGTTCGTGCCCCAGGCTTCCGGCGGCCTGGAGGTAGCGGGGGGAGGTGTAGACCGGGACCACCGCCGTGCCGTCGGGCGCCGAGGCGCTGACCGGCTCGCCGTCCGCGGTGACGAGCACCGCGATCTCGGCCCTGGCCAGGGCCGCCGTGACGTCTTCCACGGGGCCGTACCCGGTGGTGGCGAGCTGGATGGCACGGTCCACGTCATCGGCGGGCTCCGGCCATCCCATCGCCTCGGGAGAGGGCCTGTAATCCTCGTTGTCCTCCCACTCGACGATCTCGCCCTCGGAGTCGGAGCGCCACTGACCGACCACGGCCCACTCCGGCGGCGGGCCCTCCCCCTTCCAGGCGGGATCGGGCAGGTAGAGCCAGTGGTCGGGTGCAAGTCTGGCGGCCTGCAGGAATTCCTCGGGAGGAACGGGGTCCAGGGGGGCGGCGGGGGTTTCGGCGCCGGGCTCACTCATCTTGTCCTCGCTTGCTGGGGGTACCTGGGTCGGTGCGGGGGTGCTCGCCGCTCCGGGCCGGGGCGCCGGACGTCTCCGCCCACCGGGCCCGCAGATCCTCCCCGGGCACGAGCAGTGCGGCCGGCGCGGAGGCACTGAGGAACATCACGTCCCGGCCGGGCGGCAGCCGGTCGAGAAGGTCGGGGAGTGCCATCGTCACGTGTGCGGGCAAGCGGTCCGCCGATGCCCGTGGGGACACCGGGAAGACGGGCACCGTGAGCGCACCGCCGGGTGCCCGTGTCCAGGCCGGCTCTCCGTTCTCGGCTACGCACACGGCCACCGCCCCGGCCTTCGCGAGTGCCTCGGTGACGTCCGCGTCCGGACCGTAGCCGGTCGCGGCCAGGTGCACGGCGGCGTCGGCATCGGTGACCGGAGGGGCCCAGCCGAGCGCGGCGGGCGAGGGACGGTAGTCGGGGTTGGCCTCCCACTCGACGATCTCGCCGTGCGTGTCGCTGCGCCACCGGCCGAGCACGGCCCAAGGGGGCGCGGGCTCGTCGTCGGTCTCGCCGAGCCAGTGCCTGTCGGTCACCGACAGCCAGTGGTCGGGGGCGGTCCGGGCGGCCGCGACGATGTCCCCGGGCGGCACCGGGAAGTGCTGCTGGTCCCGCCCTACGGGTGCGGGCGGACGCGGGGACACGTCGGCGGGCGCCGCACCGGGAGCGGGTACCGGCCCGCGGACGGCGTCCGGCGGTCCCTCAGAGGTCGGCATGGGGGTCGCTCCAGACAGTCACGCCGCGCGGATGCCCGGCTGGCGGAGGAAGGCACGAGGACATCTCATCACCCGTGCGCACGGTCGTCGTTCTCCGGCCCCGCTCCGGCGGCCTTCCCGGGCCCTTCCGCCGGCCCTGCCTCCGACGCGGCCAGCAGCGCCCGGGCGTGCTCGTCCGGGAACAGCCCTTCGCGGGCGACGTGAGCCCGCAGTTCCTCCTCGGTCAGCGGGTGGACGTCCCAGTACCGGCCCCAGTTGTCCACGTAGACCGAGGCCGCCGAGCGGTCGGACTCGTCCAGGGCGTGCTGGGCTCCGGTCATCACCTCGTGGAAGCTGTGGTGGCCCACACCCACCAGCACGCTCACCAGTCCGCTCCTGATGAGACCGAGGTCCACGGGCACCCCCGCGAGGCGGGTGAGCCGGGCCACGTGGGTGATGATCCGGTAGGCACTGCCCGAGGTGCCGGTCAGTACCAGACCACCGGAGTCCTCGGAACGCGCCTGGAAGTCCGCGGCCATCGGCAGCGTGTGCGTCAGCCCGGCGGGCGACCAGAGCAGGACCCCTTCCCGGACGGCCAGGCGCCGCTCGGCCGGGCTCAGTTCGGGCCGGACCTCGTGGGGCTGCAGCGGTGTCCGCAGAAGCGCGTCCAGCTCCTCCATCTCCTGTTCCTCCTCCTCCGGGTCAAGGCCCGCCGCGAGGAGTCCGGCACGCTCGCGCTCGTAACGCCTGAGCTGCTCGCTCCGGTGCCGGTCACGGCGCTCCAGCCCGATCACCGGATGCTGCGGCTCGACACCTCCCATCAGGTACGGGACGAGGTCCCTCGCCACGCCGTTGAACAGGAAGGTCACCCGCTCACGCAGGTTGCCGGACTCCACGACCCGCGCGAGCTTCTCGTACGAGGTCCCGACGGATCCGGCGTCCTCGCCGCTTCTGCTGCCGAACAGCCGGTAGTCCGTGCGGTTGTGCAGGGCGATCGCCCAGAACGCCCGTACGACCTTGCCGAACTCGTCGTTGACCTGCTGGTTGTCACCCAGGTACGCGGCGAGCCGCTGCTCGAAGTACAGGGCCTCCTGCGCGTAGCGGACGCGTGCCAGGACCCAGGGAGGCGCGGCGAGTCGTCCGGCCTGCTCGTCGGGCTCCGAGGAGCCCTCCGGCTCGGCCGCCCCTCGGGAATCCCCGGGCACCGAAGTGGCCTCACGGCCCGTGGACGGTTCCCGGCTCCGCGACAACGGCGTCGGGGCGTCGTCCGCCTCGGAGCCGGAGTCGTCGTCTCCCGACGACAACGGCCGCGGATCGTCATCCGAGTCCGAGTCCGAGTCCGCATCCAGGGACAGGGCCGGGAACGATGCGAGTACCGGTCCGGCGGCGGGCGCCGCCGGGCCCGCGAAGTCCGCGTCCACGACGGGCGCCGGCCCGCTCCCGATGGGCGGTGCGACCGGCGCGAAGTGCGGGTTGGCGACGTACGGTCCGACCGGAATGCCGTACTCCATGGGCTGCGCGCCGCGGATGTACCGGCGGGCGACACCTCCGGGGAACAGCACCTCCTCCTGGTCGGGGAAGGGCGAGGCCGGCCCCAGGGTGGCGTTCACGTCGATGCCGCCGGGGACCTGGATGTCGTAGCGCCAGCGGTAGCGGCGGTACAGGGCGGGGGCACCCATCGGGTTCGCCCGGGCACTGTCGCGCACATAGTCACGGTTGGCAGTCGCGCTGGCGAAGACGGTGTCCGGGACCAGCGCGCTGCCGCCGTAGACATGGTCGATGAGGTGGACCATGTCGGCGCCGTACGGCTTGAGCCCCGCGCCGAAGACATGCTCGGGCCCGTCGGGGCTGAAGCGGAACAGCGGGCCGTCGTGGTCGCGCCACAGCGCCTCGGGGAGCGTGCTGCCTGCGAGCGCGGCGGGGTCGGCGGCGACCGTGGCCGGGTCGACGGGCGGGGCCGGGCTCACCGGCCCGGTGGCC
>NZ_DATMVN010000498.1:0-14983 GCF_035563135.1 Streptomyces sp. | reverse complement strand
CGCAGCGAGTACTTCTCGTCGGGCTCGCCCTTCGGACGGCCGAGGTGTGCGACGACGACCACCCGCGCGCCGGCCTCGGCCAGCGCGCGGATCGTCGGCACCGACGCACGGATGCGGCCGTCGTCGGTGATCGTGGTGCCGTCCAGCGGCACATTGAGGTCGGCGCGGACGAATACCCGCTTGCCCGCGACCCCTTCGGCGAGAAGTTCGTCGATCGTCTTCATCTGTTCCCGTACTCCTTGGAAGGACTGATGAGCATGCGAGGGGGCCCGAACGGCGCCGCGTCGCGCCGTCCGAGCCCCTCACATCACACCTGGATGTCTGCCGATCCTAGGATCAGAGCTGGCCGCCGACGAAGACGGTCAGGTCGACGAGGCGGTTGGAGTAACCCCACTCGTTGTCGTACCAGCCGAGGATCTTCACCGAGTTGCCCTCCTGGACCATGGTCAGGGAGGAGTCGAAGGTGCAGGACGACGGGTCGCCGACGATGTCCGAGGACACGATCGGGTCCTCGGTGTAGGTCAGGAAGCCCTTGAGGTCGCCGTCGTCGGACGCCTTCTTGAACGCGGCGTTGACCTCGTCCTTGGTGACCTCGCGCTGCAGGGTCACGACGAGGTCGGTGGCGGAACCGGTCGGGACCGGGACGCGCATCGCGATGCCGTCGAGCTTGCCCTTGAGCTGCGGGAGGACCAGGGCGGTCGCCTTGGCGGCGCCCGTCGTGGTCGGGATGATGTTCTCGGCGGCGGCGCGGGCGCGACGCAGGTCCGAGTGCGGGAAGTCCAGGATGCGCTGGTCGTTCGTGTACGCGTGGACCGTCGTCATCAGACCCTTGACGATGCCGAAGTTCTCGTCGAGGACCTTGGCCATCGGCGCCACGCAGTTGGTGGTGCAGGAGGCGTTGGAGATGACGTGGTGGTTCGCCGCGTCGTACTTGTCCTGGTTGACGCCCATCACGATGGTGATGTCCTCGTCCTTGGCCGGAGCCGAGATGAGGACCTTCTTGGCGCCGCCGGCGATGTGCTTCTCGGCGTCGGCCTTCTTGGTGAAGATGCCGGTCGACTCGATGACGATGTCGACGCCCAGCTGACCCCAGGGGATGTCGGCCGGGTTGCGCTCAGAGAGCACCTTGATGGTGTGGCCGTCGACGGTGATGGTGTCGGCGGTGTGGCTGACCTCTGCCTTGAGACGACCCAGAATGGTGTCGTACTTCAGCAGGTGAGCCGTGGTCGCAGTGTCACCCAGGTCGTTGACAGCCACGATCTCGATGTCCGCACCCTGCTCCAGCAGCGCGCGGAAGTAGTTACGACCGATGCGGCCAAAGCCGTTGATGCCTACGCGGATCGTCACGAACCGATCTCCTCGTTAGGAACGCCGGTTTCGATGCCGGCGAGTTTTATAGGGATGTCCCCGACCGCCTCCGACCCTACCTCTCCGAAGCCTCCGGAGTGACATCGAGAGCGCCACCACGGAGAGGGATGTCCTTATTTCTGAGTAGGAGCACCGGATTCCGGCCGAGGGGGACTACGGACACAGCCTTGCCCGTCATGCGGTCACCAAGCGTCAACGACTGCGGGAGCCGGTCGCCTTGCGTCGGGAGGGCGGGCGCCGGGCGCCGTCGGCGCGAGGTCACCGCGAGTCACCGGCACGGACCCGGCCGTGGCGCTTGCGGCTACCGCCGGCGGCGGCGGCAAAGGCCCGCCGCGGGACTTCCGGAGTGCGCGGCGGCGGAACCTGGAAAGTTGCGCGCTCAATCGTGCGACCCGGCACTCAATCGATGAAATTCCGGGCCGCCTGCGTGCTTTCGGGGCACCGGGGCGGCGAAAACGCGGAAGTACGCTCCGCTCAATTGTGCGGGGCGGCACTCAAAAGCATTCCGGAAAAGCTCTCCGCCCATTCGGAATGGCTCCGGCCCGGCCGGAAAATGCCCTGCTCCGTCGCCTCCGGGGCCCGGCGGCGAGGGGTCCCGCGGACGGGGCGCCGGAGGAAGAGCCCGGCCGCGCGCGGAAGGCGGCTGGGCTCTCCAGCGGCTCTCAGCCCACGAGGCCGTCGGCCAGTTCCTCGCTGAGGGTCGATTCCGTCCCCGGGATCCCGAGGTCCTGGGCCCGCTTGTCGGCCATGGCCAGCAGGCGCCTGATCCGGCCCGCGACCGCGTCCTTGGTCAGCGGCGGGTCGGCGAGCGCTCCCAGCTCCTCCAGGGAGGCCTGCTTGTGCTCCATACGCAGCCGTCCGGCCGCCGCGAGGTGCTCCGGCACCTCCTCGCCCAGGATCTCCAGCGCGCGCCCCACCCGGGCTCCCGCGGCGACCGCGGCACGGGCGGAGCGGCGGAGGTTGGCGTCGTCGAAGTTGGCGAGCCGGTTGGCCGTGGCGCGGACCTCGCGCCGCATCCGGCGCTCCTCCCAGGCCAGCACCGACTCATGGGCGCCGAGACGGGTCAGCAGGGCGCCGATCGCGTCACCGTCGCGGACGACGACGCGGTCGACCCCGCGCACCTCCCGGGCCTTGGCCGCGATGGACAGCCTGCGGGCGGCACCGACCAGGGCGAGCGCGGCCTCCGGGCCGGGGCAGGTCACCTCCAGCGAGGAGGACCTGCCCGGCTCGGTGAGCGAGCCGTGAGCCAGGAAGGCGCCACGCCAGGCCGCCTCGGCGTCGCAGGTGGCCCCCGAGACCACCTGCGGGGGCAGGCCGCGGATGGGACGGCCGCGGCCGTCCACCAGGCCGGTCTGGCGCGCCAGCTGGTCGCCGCCGGCCACCACCCGTACGACGTAGCGGGAGCCCCGGCGCAGTCCGCCGGGAGCCATCACGATCAGCTCCGAGCTGTGCCCGAAGATTTCGAGGATGTCCCGCTTGAGCCGGCGGGCGGCCATCGCCGTGTCCAGTTCGGCCTCGATCACGATCCGGCCGCTCACCAGGTGCAGCCCGCCCGCGAACCGAAGAATCGCCGAGACCTCCGCCTTTCTGCAGCAGGTCCGGGTCACGGGAAGCCGGGAGACTTCGTCCTTCACCGCTGGCGTCATCGCCATGGGCCGATCCTTCCATGCATCCGAAAAATACGGTCGTACGCGGCGGCCAACAGCTCCGGATCATGAATCGGAACGCCGTCGGGTGAGGCCACGGGGGCCAGCTCGACCGCGGCTCCGAGCCGCTGTGCGGCGTCGGCGAGGGACTCGCGGTCGAACACGGCGGCCTCGTCGGCCAGCACCACGTCCATGGCGAGTTTAGGGGCGTGTCGTCCCAAAACCTCCAAATGACGCTGCGGTGAGAAGCCTTCTGTTTCACCGGGCTGCGGTGCGAGGTTCAGCGAGAGGACCTTACGGGCCTTCGTGGTCACCAGTGCGTCGAGCAGCTCGGGCACCAGGAGATGCGGAATCACGGAGGAGAACCAGGACCCGGGGCCGAGCACCACCCAGTCGGCGTCGAGCACCGCGGCCACCGCTTCGGGGACCGCCGGCGGGTCGGCCGGCACGACGTGGACGGACTGCACCTCACCGGGGGTCAGCGCCACCGTCGCCTGGCCGCGCACGGTGACCGTGTCCTCGGGGCGCTCCGGGTCGTGGCCCCGTACGAGTGCCTGGAGCTCCAGGGGCACGGCGGACATGGGCAGCACCCTGCCGTGCGCTCCGAGCAGCCTGCCGACCAGGTCGAGGGCCTGGACATGGTCGCCCAGCTGCTCCCAGAGGGCCACGATGAGCAGATTGCCCACCGCGTGCTCGTGCAGGTCGCCCTTGGACTCGAAGCGGTGCTGGATGACCTGGGCCCAGGTCTGGCCCCATTCGTCGTCCCCGCAGAGCGCGGCGAGCGCCTTGCGCAGGTCGCCCGGCGGGAGGACGCCGAGCTCCTCACGGAGCCGGCCGCTGGAACCGCCGTCGTCGGCGACGGTCACCACGGCCGTGAGGTCGCCGGTGATCCGGCGGAGCGCCGTGAGCGAGGCCGACAGGCCCATGCCGCCGCCGAGGGCGACGACCTTGGGCTGTGCGGCGCGCTTCCGGCCGGAGAGCGCGGCCGTGGCCCTGCTCAGCCGGCGCTGGCGCAGATGGCGGTTGGTCACTCTCGCCCCATGTCCCGGTGGACGAGGACGGTCTCGATCCCCTCGGTGGCCAGCCGGGCGGCCAGCTTCTCCGACATGGCGACGGACCGGTGCTTGCCGCCCGTGCATCCGACAGCGATGGTCACGTAACGCTTGCCCTCGCGGCGGTACCCGGCGGCGATGAGCTGCAGCAGCTCCGTGTACTGGTTGAGGAATTCCTTGGCGCCCGGCTGGTCGAACACGTAGCCGGACACCTCCTCGTTGAGCCCGGTGAAGGGGCGGAGCTCCGGGACCCAGTGCGGATTGGGCAGGAAGCGGCAGTCGACGACCAGGTCGGCGTCGACCGGCAGTCCGTACTTGAAGCCGAACGACATCACCGTCGCCCGGAGCTCCGGCTCCTCGTCGCCGGCGAACTGCGCGTCCATCTTGGCCCGCAGCTCGTGCACGTTGAGGCTGGAGGTGTCGATGACGAGGTCGGCGTCGCCGCGCAGCTCACGCAGCAGGTCGCGCTCGGCCGCGATCCCGTCGACGATGCGGCCGTCGCCCTGGAGCGGGTGCGGACGGCGGACCGATTCGAAGCGGCGTACGAGGGCGTCGTCGGAGGACTCCAGGAAGACGATCCGCCGGGTGACGTGCTTGGCCTCCAGGTCCGCGAGGGACTCCCGGAGGTTGTCGAAGAAGCGGCGGCCCCGTACGTCGACGACCACGGCGATACGGGCCACGTTGCCCTGGGACCGGGCGCCGAGCTCCACCATCGTGGGGATCAGCGCGGGCGGCAGGTTGTCGACGACGAACCAGCCGAGGTCCTCCAGACACTTGGCGGCGGTGCTGCGCCCGGCGCCCGACATTCCGGAGATGATCACCAGCTCGGGGATGGCGGGCATGGCGGCCTCGGCCTTCTCCGTGGTGCTTCCCGTACTCACGTGTCCTGCTCCGTCTGCTCGGCCGCGTTCGTCCTGGTGTTCGTGCGCGTGCTCGGTCATGTCCTGCTGCCCCCGTCGTCCTCTTCGATGATCTCTCCAGTGGCGGTGTTCACGGCGGGCGCGGCCGGGGCGGCCGCGGCGAAGGCGACGGCCACCGATTCCGCGGTCCTGCGCCCTATCCCCGGCACCTCGCAGATCTCTTCGATTGTCGCCTGCCGGAGCTTCTTGACGGAACCGAAATGCTTGATCAATGCCTGCTTGCGGGTCTTGCCGAGGCCCGGCACGTCGTCCAGGGGGCTGCTGCGGATGCGCTTGGCCCGCTTGGCCCGCTGGTAGGTGATGGCGAAGCGGTGGGCCTCGTCCCGGATGCGCTGGAGGAGGTAGAGGCCCTCGCTGGAGCGGGGCAGGACCACCGGGTCGTCGTCATCGGGCAGCCAGACCTCTTCGAGGCGCTTCGCGAGCCCGCAGACGGCGATGTCGTCGATGCCCAGCTCGTCCAGGGCCCGCTTGGCGGCGGCGACCTGCGGCTGTCCTCCGTCGACGACCACGAGCTGCGGCGGGTAGGCGAAGCGCCTGGGGCGGCCGTCGTCCTCACGGGGCTCCTCCCGGGCCGGGGCGGTGTCCGGCGGGACGGGCGCCCCGGTCGCCGCCGCATGGTGCCCGAGGTCGTCCGGTGCGGACGCGGGCCCGTCCGGTGCGGGGCCCGCAGGGGCGGGGGCCACGAGTCCGGCGGGGGCGGGGACGGGGCCTGTCGGCGCCGGGGCCTCCTCCCACTCCCCCGTCCGCTCCTTCTCCTGGAGGTAGCGCTTGAAGCGGCGGCCGATGACCTCGTGCATCGACCGGACGTCGTCCTGGCCCTCGAAGCCCTTGATCTGGAAGCGGCGGTATTCGCTCTTGCGGGCGAGGCCGTCCTCGAAGACCACCATGGACGCGACCACGTCCTCACCCTGGAGGTGCGAGATGTCGAAGCATTCGACGCGCAGCGGAGCGGTGTCGAGGCCGAGCGCCTCGGCGATCTCCTCCAGGGCGCGTGAGCGGGTCGTGAGGTCGGAGGCACGCTTGGTCTTGTGCAGCCCCAGCGCCTGCTGGGCGTTCCGCTGGACCGTGGTCATCAGGTCCTTCTTGTCGCCCCGCTGGGGGATCCGCAGGCTGACCTGCGACCCTCTGCGGCCCGCGAGCCACTGGGAGACGGCCTCGGGGTCCTCGGGGAGAGCCGGGACCAGTACCTCCTTGGGGACGGAGTCACCCGTCTCCTCCCCGTACAGCTGCTGGAGCGCGTGTTCCACCAGGCCCGCCGTGTCGACGGCCTCGACCTTGTCGGTGACCCAGCCGCGCTGGCCGCGCACCCGCCCGCCGCGGACGTGGAAGATCTGGACCGCGGCCTCCAGCTCGTCCTCGGCCACGGCGATCAGGTCGGCGTCGGTGGCGTCGGCGAGGACGACGGCGCTCTTCTCCATGGCCCGCTTGAGCGCCCCCACGTCGTCGCGCAGCCGGGCCGCCCGCTCGTACTCCATCTCTTCGGCCGCCTGCGCCATGTCCTTCTCCAGGCGGCGGATGTACGTCCCGGTGCGGCCCGCCATGAAGTCGCAGAACTCCTCGGCCAGGTCCCGGTGCTCCTCGGGGCTGAGCCGTCCGACGCACGGGGCGGAGCACTTGCCGATGTATCCGAGGAGGCAGGGGCGGCCGGTCCGCTCGGCGTTCTTGAAGACACCCGCGGAGCAGGTGCGCACGGGGAAGACCCGGAGCATCAGGTCGACGGTCTCGCGGATCGCCCAGGCGTGCCCGTAGGGGCCGAAGTAGCGCACGCCCTTCTTCTTGGCGCCACGCATGACCTGGACGCGCGGGAACTCCTCGTTGAGCGTGACCGCGAGGTAGGGGTAGCTCTTGTCGTCGCGGTACTTGACGTTGAACCGGGGGTCGTACTCCTTGATCCAGGAGTACTCCAGCTGAAGCGCCTCGACCTCGGTGGAGACCACGGTCCACTCCACGGAGGCGGCCGTGGTGACCATGGTGCGGGTGCGCGGGTGCAGGCCGGCCAGGTCCTGGAAGTAGTTGGCCAGGCGCTGGCGCAGGTTCTTGGCCTTCCCGACGTAGATCACCCGGCGGTGCTCGTCGCGGAATTTGTAGACCCCCGGGGAGTCGGGGATCTGTCCCGGCTTGGGGCGGTAGCTGGAGGGGTCTGCCATGTCCCACACCCTACTGGCGGGCAGTGACAGACCGGCATTTCCGGGGGCCTCCAGGGCTGCGACGAGCAGCCGGGCCGGTCAGGCCCCGGGACCCGCGACGAGTAGCCGGGCCGGTCAGGCCCCGGGACCCGCGACGAGCAGCCGGGCCGGTCAGGCCCCGGGACCCGCGACGAGCTTTCCGCCCTCGACCTTCACCGGGACGGCGGGCAGCGGCACCGTGGCCGGGCCCTGCAGCGCCTTCCCCGTGGTCATGTCGAAGCGGCTGCCGTGGCAGGGGCAGTTGCCCTCGTTGCCCTCGACCTTGTCCAGGAGGCAGCCCGCGTGGGTGCACTGCGCGCTGAAGGCCTTGTACTGGCCGGCGGCCGGGCAGCTCACGACCACCCGCTGCTCGCGGTAGAGCTTGGCCCCGCCGACCGGGACCTCGTCCGCGGCACCGAGTTCCACCGGGGCGGTGGGCGTGGGCGTCTGCGCGTGGCCGAGCTTCGATTCGGTCGAACAGGCTGCCGCTCCCAGCCCGGCGGCACCGGCGAGAGCGGCGCCCTTCAGTACGGTACGGCGGGCGGCGGGCAGGCCGGACATGCGGTCTCCACTGGTCGGGGGGACAGAGAGCCGCCGTCACCGTCCGGGGCGCCGGGTGCCGCGGACTCCGGGCACGGGCCGCATCTGATGGCATGGGCGACAGACCCGACGATACCGGCGGAGAACCCCGGCGCTTCGACCGGCCCCGGAGAGCGCGCGGGACGGCGGGCGGACCGCCGCCGGGAAGGCCCCGGACGCCGGACGGGGCGGCACCCTCGTGCAGGGTGCCGCCCCGTCCGGACGGTGTCAGGTCTTACGCCCGGTGTCAGGCCTTACGCCCGGTGACAGGCCTTGCGGCCGGCGTCAGGCCTTCCGCGCGCGGGCGGCCTTCTTCGGCGCGGGCTGCTCGGCCGCCGCCTTCCCGCCCGTCCTGGCCGTGGCCGTCCTGCGGGCCGTGGACGCCTTTGCGGCGACGGCCTTCTTCGCGGGCGCCTTACGGGCCTTGCGGGCGGGGGACGCCGCGGCCTCACCGATCCGTTCCGCCCCCAGGACCTCCTGGAGGAACTTCCCGGTGTGGCTGGCCGGCACCGAGGCGATCTGCTCCGGGGTGCCCTCGGCGACGACCAGACCGCCGCCGCTGCCGCCCTCGGGGCCCATGTCGACGACCCAGTCGGCGGTCTTGATGACATCGAGGTTGTGCTCGATGACGATCACCGTGTTGCCCTTGTCGACCAGGCCGGACAGCACCGAGATGAGCTTGCTGATGTCCTCGAAGTGCAGTCCGGTCGTCGGCTCGTCCAGGACGTAGACCGTGCGGCCGGTGGAGCGCTTCTGCAGCTCGCTCGCCAGCTTCACCCGCTGCGCCTCACCACCGGAGAGCGTCGGAGCGGACTGGCCGAGCCTGACGTATCCGAGACCCACCTCGTTGAGCGTGCGCAGGTGACGGGCGATCGTCGGGACGGCCTCGAAGAACTCCAGGCCCTCCTCGATCGGCATGTCCAGCACCTCGGCGATGGACTTGCCCTTGTAGTGGACCTCCAGCGTCTCCCGGTTGTAGCGCGCACCGTGGCAGACCTCGCACGGGACGTACACGTCGGGCAGGAAGTTCATCTCGATCTTGATCGTGCCGTCGCCGGAGCAGTTCTCGCAGCGGCCGCCCTTGACGTTGAAGGAGAAGCGGCCCGGCAGGTAGCCGCGCACCTTCGCCTCCATCGTCTCCGCGAACAGCCTGCGGACGTGGTCGAAGACTCCGGTGTACGTGGCCGGGTTGGACCGGGGCGTACGGCCGATCGGCGACTGGTCGACGTGCACGACCTTGTCGACGAGGTCGTCGCCGTCGACCCTGGTGTGCCGCCCCGGGACCGACTTCGCACCGTTGAGCTCGCGCGCCAGGTGGGTGTAGAGGATGTCGTTGACCAGGGTCGACTTGCCCGAACCGGAGACACCGGTGACGGCTGTGAGCACGCCGAGCGGGAAGGAGACGTCGATGTCCTGGAGGTTGTTCTCCCGGGCGCCGTGCACCGTGAGCCGGCGCTCCGGGTCGACGGGGCGCCGGACGTCCGGCAGCTCGATCGCCCTCTTGCCCGAGAGGTACTGACCGGTGATCGACTCCTTGTTGGCCAGCAGCTCCTTGAGCGAACCGGAGTGGACGACCTTGCCTCCGTGCTCACCCGCGCCGGGGCCGATGTCGACGACCCAGTCGGCGACCTTGATGGTGTCCTCGTCGTGCTCGACGACGATGAGCGTGTTGCCCATGTCCCGGAGCCGGACCAGGGTCTCGATCAGCCGGTGGTTGTCCCGCTGGTGCAGGCCGATGGACGGCTCGTCCAGCACGTACAGCACGCCGACGAGTCCGGAGCCGATCTGGGTCGCGAGCCGGATGCGCTGGGCCTCACCGCCGGACAGCGTGCCTGCGGCACGGTTCAGCGAGAGGTAGTCGAGGCCCACGTCGACGAGGAACTTCAGCCGCTCGTTGACCTCCTTGAGGACCCGCTCGGCGATCTTCTTGTCGCGGGCGTTCAGCTTGAGGCGGCCGAGGAATTCGGCGCACTCGCTGATGGACATCGCGGCGACCTCGGCGATGGACCTCTCCATGACCGTCACCGCGAGGACCAGGGGCTTGAGCCTGGTCCCCTCACAGGTGGGGCAGGCGACCTCGCGCATGTAGCCCTCGAAGCGCTCCCGGCTGGAGTCGCTCTCGGCCTCGGAGTGACGCCGCTTGACGTACTGGACCGCGCCCTCGAAGCGGGGGGTGGTGTAGGCGCGCTCGCGCCCGTACCTGTTGCGGTAGCGGACCTCGGTCTGGATCTTGTGGCCGTGGAGCAGGGCCTTCTTGGCGCGCTGCGGCAGCCCGGCCCAGGGGATGTCCGTGCGGAAGCCGAGGGCGTCGGACAGCGCGGTGATCTGGCGCCCGAAGTACTCCTTGGTGTGGCCGTGCGACCAGGGGTGGATCGCACCCTCGTCCAGGGACTTGTCCTCGTCCGGGACGATCAGGTCCGGGTCGACCTCCATCCGCGTCCCGATGCCCGTGCAGTCCGGGCAGGCGCCGAAGGGGGAGTTGAAGGAGAAGGAGCGGGGCTCCAGCTCCTCGAAGGACAGGTCGTCGTACGGGCAGTAGAGGTGCTCGGAGTACATCCGCTCACGCTCGGGGTCGTCCGCCTCCAGGTCGACGAAGTCGAGCACGACCATGCCGCCGGAGAGGCCCAGCGCCGTCTCGACGGAGTCGGTCAGCCGGCGCTTGGCGCTGTCCTTCACCGTGAGGCGGTCGATGACCACCTCGACGGTGTGCTTCTCCTGCTTCTTCAGCTGGGGCGGCTCGGACAGCTGGATCGTCTCGCCGTCGACCCGGGCCCTGCTGTAGCCCTTGGTCTGGAGGTCGGCGAAGAGGTCGACGAACTCCCCCTTGCGCTCGCGCACCAGCGGGGAGAGGACCTGGAAGCGGCTGCCCTCGGGCAGACCGAGCACCTTGTCGACGATGGCCTGCGGCGACTGGCGCGCGATGGGCCTGGCGCACTCGGGACAGTGCGGCTTGCCGATCCTGGCGAAGAGCAGCCGGAGGTAGTCGTAGACCTCGGTGATGGTGCCGACCGTGGAGCGCGGATTGCGCGAGGTCGACTTCTGGTCGATGGAGACGGCGGGCGAGAGGCCTTCGATGAAGTCCACGTCCGGCTTGTCCATCTGGCCGAGGAACTGCCGGGCGTACGAGGAGAGCGACTCCACATAGCGCCGCTGCCCCTCGGCGAAGATCGTGTCGAACGCGAGCGAGGACTTGCCCGATCCGGAGAGCCCGGTGAAGACGATGAGGGAGTCACGGGGGAGATCGAGCGAGACGTTCTTCAGGTTGTGCTCGCGCGCGCCACGGACGATGAGACGGTCGGCCACGCCGGTCCGCACCTTTCTGGAGAGAAATGGGGGAACTGAGCCCCGGGCCCAGGGTATGGGGGGCGCCACAGCGATGTACGAAGCTTTCGACATCGAGCGTATAGCACGCGCATTCGATTTAAGGTCGACCGAAGACTCCATCACCCGAACGAGTGGCGGGGTCTACGCTCGGCTCATGACTGATCATGCGCGCGACCTGGAAGCTGTACGTGAAGCGACCGATCGGCTGCTCAGTGCCACGGGCACGATGGACGACGGCGCCGTTGCCGAGCCGTCGCTTCTGCCGGGCTGGAGCCGCGGCCATGTTCTTGCCCACCTGTCACGTAACGCCGACGCCCTCGTAAATGTTCTCCAGGGGCGCCCGATGTACGCGAACAGCGAAACCCGGGACGCCGACATCGAACGTGGTGCGTCCCGCCCCCTGGCCGGGCAGCTCGCTGACCTGCGGGCGAGCGGAGCGGCCTTCCTGGCCGCCGCCGAAGCGCCGACCGACTGGTCACGTACCGTCACGCTGCGCAACGGCGTGACGGACTCGGCCTCCCGGATCCCCTTCCGCCGCTGGGCCGAGGTCGAGCTGCACCACGTCGACCTGGGGGTGGGATACGGCCTGGAGGACCTGCCGGAGGAGTTCGTGATCCGGGAGAACGACTTCCTGGCCGAGCGGTTCGCCGGGCATCCCGGTGTCGTCCCCACGACGGCGGTCACCGAGGACGGCCGGCTGTGGACCACGGGCGGCGGGGCGGAGGGCGCCGCGGTCACCGTCCGGGGGACGGCCCCCGGCATCCTCGGCTGGCTCTGCGGGCGCCGTGACGGTTCCGCACTGACCGTGACGGGCGGCAGCCTTCCCCCGCTGCCCCCGCTATAGGCTGCGTCACATGACGTACAGCGGAGCGGTCAAGGTCGGCGGACCTGCACATGTGCACGAGCTGACGGATCTGATGATCTCCAAGGTCGCCGTCGGACCGATGGACAACAACGCTTATCTGCTGCGCTGCCGGGCCACCGGCGAGCAGCTCCTGATCGACGCGGCCGACGAGGCCGGGACGCTGCTGCGGCTGATCGGGGAGGACGGCATCGCGTCCGTCGTCACGACGCACCGGCACGGCGACCACTGGCAGGCGCTCGGGGAGGTGGTGGCGGCCACCGGAGCGCGGACGTACGCCGGGAGATACGACGCCGAGGGCATCCCGGTCCCGACCGACGAGCTCGTCGAGGACGGCGGCACGATCCGGGTGGGCCGGGTCTCCCTGACCGCCAGGCATCTGGCCGGCCACACCCCCGGATCCATCGCACTGGTCTACGACGACCCGCACGGGGCGCCGCACGTGTTCACCGGGGACTGCCTCTTCCCGGGCGGACTGGGCAATACGCGCAAGGACCCCGAGGCCTTCGCGAGCCTGCTCCACGATGTGGAGACCAAGCTCTTCGACCGCCTGCCGGACGAGACGTGGGTCTATCCCGGCCACGGTCACGACACCACGCTCGGCGCCGAGCGCCCGCACCTGCCCCAGTGGCGCGAACGCGGCTGGTGAACGGCTGAACGCCCGACGGCCGGACCCCCTCGGGGCCCGGCCGTCGGTGTGTCCGTGCGGCGCTACTTCTCCACGCCGACGTTCTCGCTGTCGTCCTTCTCCACGCCCTTCTCCGCCGCTTCCTGCTTCCTGGAGGCGATCAGGCTGGTGATCGTGGTGATCACCAGGACGCCGCAGATGACGGAGAGGGAGAACGGGATGGAGATCTCCGGGACGTGCACCCCGGACTCGTGCAGGGCGTGCAGCACCAGCTTGACGCCGATGAAGCCGAGGATCACCGAGAGCCCGTAGCTGAGGTGCACCAGCTTCTTCAGCAGACCACCGATGAGGAAGTACAGCTGACGCAGGCCCATCAGAGCGAAGGCGTTGGCGGTGAAGACGATGTACGGGTCCTGGGTCAGGCCGAAGATCGCCGGGATGGAGTCCAGCGCGAACAGCACATCGGTGGTGCCGATGGCGAGCATGACCACCATCAGGGGGGTCATGATGCGCTTGCCGTTGTTCCGGATGAAGAGCTTCGTCCCGTGGTACTTGTCGGCGACACCGAAGCGGTGCTCGATCGACTTCAGGAGACGGTTCTCCTCGAACTCGTCCTCCTCGTCGTCGGAACGCGCCTCCTGGATCAGCTTCCAGGCGGTGTAGATCAGGAACGCGCCGAAGATGTAGAAGACCCACGAGAAGTTGGCGATGACCGCGGCACCGGCGGCGATGAAGATCGCACGCAGCACCAGTGCGATCAGCACACCGATGAGCAGTACCCGCTGCTGCAGGTGGGAGGGCACCGAGAACTTCGCCATGATCAGGACGAAGACGAAGAGGTTGTCGACGCTGAGCGACTTCTCGGTGATGAAGCCGGCGAAGAATTCGCCCGAGGCCTGGCTCTCACCGAAGACCAGCAGGCCCAGTCCGAAGAGGGCGGCCAGGGCGATCCAGACGACGGTCCAGATTCCGGCTTCCTTGGTCGACACGTCATGGGGCTTGCGCCCGATGAAGAAGTCGACGGCGATGAGGGCGCACAGACCGAAAATGGTCAGCGCCCAGAGGGTCCATGAAACGTCCACTGCGCCTCCGGCAGTTTGCTACGGGCTATGGATCAGCGTCGTCGCTGCCGGAGGTCTCTTCCACCCGGGAGCGCGGGATGCGCGCCGGGCCGACGCCCCGGGACCGGTCACAGTCCGTACTGACGGGAACGCCGCGATCGGGAGTACTCCCCTCCGCACCAAGAACAGTACATGAAGCACCAAGAAACGGTAAAGCCTGGACCAAGGCGTGATCAAAGAGCCAGGTCAGGTGGCTTTCGGAGCCATCCGACCGGCTGTCACTCCGTCAGCGGCAGTCGCCGCGCCGCGGCCACCAGGGCGAGTACCTGTTCCAGGACCCGGCTGCCCTCCGGCACCCCAAGCGGTTCGTACGTCCACGCATGGCCCACCCAGGGGTCGGCGAGGTGGTCATCGGCCACGGGGGTGATCCTCAGCAACGACCGCCACAGGGGGTCGAGCACCGGGCCGTAGGCCCGGGCGTCCTCGCGGTCGGCCACCATCAGCAGGTGCACGCCCACCGAGGGTCCCTCGTCGGCCAGATAACGCAGCTGGGTGACGGCCCTGTCGTCGAAGCCGTGCGGGAAGTCGTTGACGATCAGCAGCTGCTCCCCCGTGTCGAGGTCCGGGGGCAGCGCGTCCGAGGCGCCGGCCCTGATGGCCATCTGCACGAGATCGACGCGCCGGGTGAGGCGGGCGAGGACCGTGGACACACCCGCCGCCCCGGTCGCGGGCGGCCCGGCGAGAACTCCGGCGCCCACCAGGGGCGAGAGGGGTCCGGCGGCGGAACCGGCCGGGTCGATGACGTGTACGGAGAATTCGCCGGCCGGGTGGACGGCGAGCAGCCGCGCGGCCAGGGCGACCGCGGTCTCCATGGCCGGCCTGCGCAGCTCGTCGCCGGCCGTCGCGGCGGCAGCCTCGGATGCCGTACGTCCGCTGTCGATCCAGATTCCGCGTTCCAGGGGCAGCCGCACCAGCAGCGGGATCCGCAGGCCGTCGTCCTCGGGCAGGTGGAGGTCGCCGACGCGCAGGGCCATCGCAATCTCCGTCGGGACGCGGTAGCCGTGCCAGACGGGGTTGTCCCAGCCCGCGTACGCGGCGGGGAGGGCCGGTTCGACGACGGCCAGCTCGGCGGCGAGCTGTCCGAGATCACGTTCGAGCGCCTCGCGTGCCCGGCCGGTGAGTTCGTCGCGCTTGGCCCGGGCTTCCTCGCGGGCGCGGGCGCCCGTGCCGCCGATGCGGCTGCGCGGGTCGGAAAGGGCGCGGTCGAGTTCCTGGTCCATCCGGGATCCGGCGAAGTCGACCGCGCTGCGGTATGCGGCGACGGCGCGGGCGAGGTCCTCGAACATGCCCCAGATCTGGTTGTGGAGGCGCTCGTCCA
>NZ_DATMVN010000497.1:0-5237 GCF_035563135.1 Streptomyces sp. | reverse complement strand
CGGCCACGGAAGGCACGAGGCGTTCGCCCGGGAAGTCCGGGCGAACGCCTCGGGGCCGTACGACTGCCGGGCCGCGGAGTCCGGTCAGGCTTCCCCGGCGGACGCGGTCCTCGGTACCGGGCCGGCGGCCGCGGCCGTCCGCTCGTCGCGCCGTGACCGGTGGGACATCCAGGCGGCGACCAGAGCGCCCGAGATGTTGTGCCATACGGAGAACACCGCGGCCGGCAGCGCGGCCAGCGGGCTGAAGTGGGCGGTCGCCAGCGAGGCGGCGAGTCCGGAGTTCTGCATGCCGACCTCGAAGGCCATGGCGCGGCTGGCAGGCCGGCCGAGGCCCGAGAGCTTGCCCGCGGCATAACCGAGCGCGAGCCCGAGGCCGTTGTGCAGCACGACGGCGATCAGCACCGTCACGGCAGCCGACTTGATCGTGCCCGCGCTGCCCGCCACGACCGCGCAGACGATCGCGGCGACGGCCAGGGAGGACAGCCAGGGCATGAGGCCCAGCACCCGGTCGACGAGCCTGCCCGCGACCAGCCGCACCACCAGGCCCCCGAGGACCGGGAGCAGCACCGTCTTGAGGATGTCCGTGATCATCGAGCCGGCGTCCACCGGCAGGTACGCACCCGCCAGCAGCAGTGTGAGGGGTGGCGTCACCAGTGGCGCGACCAGGGTGGAGACGGTGGCGACGGAGACCGAGAGCGCGACGTCACCGCGGGCCAGGAAGGTCACCACGTTCGACGCCGTGCCGCTCGGGGCGCAGCCGACCAGGATGAGTCCGGCCGCCAGCTGCGGGGGCAGCCCGAGCAGATGGGCGATGGCCCAGCCGAGGCCCGGCATGATCACGTAGTGGGCGACCAGGCCGATCGCGACGGCCCACGGACGCTTCGCCACGCCCTTGAAGTCGAGCGGAGTCATCGTCAGTCCCATGCAGAACATGACGATTCCCAGCAGGTACGGAACCGATCCCGTCCAGCCGTCGAACGTGCCGGGTGTGACGAGACCGGCTACGCCCGCCACGAGTACGAGGACGGGGAACACCGTGACGGCACGCCTCGCCGCCTTGTCGCCGGATCCCGGTTGATCAGGGGTTATCTGTTCGGTTTGCACAGGCGCGATGCAACGCCGCGGTGTGCGCCTCCGCAAACGCGTCTCGTGATATGGACAAGATGTCCAGGATGCGTCTGCTGCGGAGGCCCCGGCCCACCGCGCCTACAGGCGTAGCTCACGCCCCTGCCAGCGACTCCGCAGCCAGCGGTCGTGGCCCGCCAGGACGATCGCTCCCGGGCCCGCCCCCATGGCGGCCTCCAGTTCGTCACAGAGCCGGGGGGACAGATGGTTCGTGGGCTCGTCGAGCAGCAGCAACTCGGGAGGATGCGCCACCAGGAGCGCCAGTGCGAGCCGGCGGCGCTGGCCCACGGACAGGTGCCGGACCTGCTTGTCCAGGTCCGCCTCGCCCACCAGGCCCAGCGAACCCAGCGGCACGGCTTCCGCCCGCTCCGGGCCGAGTGCCTGGGCATAGGTGTCGCGGACGGTGCGCTCCGGCCGGTCGAACACGGTGTCCTGGGCCAGCAGCCCCACCGAGAGCCCGCCCTTTCGCCGCACACGGCCGCCGTCCGCCACGAGGTGCCCGGCGAGCACGGCCAGCAACGTCGACTTCCCCGCCCCGTTGCCACCGGTCACGAGCAGGCGCTCGGTCGCCGACACATCGAGGCGGTCGACGGCGAGGCGGCCCCGCACCCGCACGTCACGCAGGGAGACGAGGGTTTCGTCCCCCGACGGTCCGGCGAGCGAGGTGCGGCGGAACCGCAGCGGCGGCGGAGGCTCGGCGACCCCGTGCCGCTCCAGTTCGTCCAGCCTGCGCGCGGCGTTGCGCACCCGCCGCGAGATCTGGCTCTGCACCCGGCCCGCCCGGACGCCGTACCCCATCTTCTCGTGGTCGCGCGGTCCCCGGTCCGGGGCGAGGCGATGCGTGGTCGTGCCCATCGACCGGCGAAGGGCTTCCAGTTCCCCCTGCTCCTCCGCGTAGCGACGTTCCCAGCGCTCCCGCTCGGCGCGCTTCTCGGCCTGGTAGGCGGTGTAGTTGCCGCCGTACCGCACCGGACCGTCCACGGCGGGATCGAGGTCGACCAGATCCGTGCACACGGCATCGAGGAAGGCCCGGTCATGGCTCGCCACGACGACGGCGCCGGGGAGGCCGCGCACCTGCTCCTCCAGGAACTCGGCAGCACGGTCGTCGAGATGGTTGGTCGGCTCGTCCAGCAGCACCGCCGAAGGCCTGCGGACCAGCAGGGAAACCAGGGCCAGGCGCCCACGCTGCCCGCCGGACAGGGAACCGAGCGCCCGGTCCGGGCGGATCCCGCCGAGGCCGAGGCCGTCGAGCACGACAGCGGCGCGCCGGTCGGCGTCCCAGGCCTCCTGTTCCTGGGCGTGCTCGAGCCGCCGGCCGTAGGCGCCGAGGAGGGCGGCGTGGCCGGGGGAGCCTTCCTGGGTGCGGGCGAGCCGATGGGACAGGAGTTCGAGTTCGGCGAGTTCGTCACGGACCTCTCTCAGGGCCTCGTCCAGCACGTCCGTGATCGTGGCCGTGGCGTCGAACGGCATCTCCTGGTGCAGGAAGCCCAGATCGGCAGGGCGGGTGACGCTGCCCGCGTCCGGCTCGTCGGTTCCGGCGAGCAGCCGGAGCAGTGTCGACTTGCCGACACCGTTCTCTCCGATCAGTCCGATGCGGTGGCCGAGGGACGCGGTGAGGGAGAAGCCGTCGATCACCCGCCCGGCGCCGAAGGAGCGGACGACATCGCGTGCGAGCAGGGCTGCGGGTGCGTCGGACATGGGAGTGACCTCGTGTGACATGCGGGCAGACGGACTTCTGCCCCGGGCGGGCATGGGAACAGGGACGGCGCAGGGCCTCGCGGCGACGGTGCCGGCACGCACCGGCCGACGGGCGGTCACATCCGGGTGTCACCCGGAGATGTCGTCGTCTCCCACCATGTCCTGTCTCCTCACCGAGAGATCGATGTCCAGGGCGACCCTAGCAGCCGGTGGTCCGCCGGGAGCTGAGCCGGAGCCATCGGGGTCATGGGCGGGGAGCGGCACGCCGTGCGGGCGGGGCCCGGGCCGCGGTCGTCTTCCGGGTGCTCGTGAGTTCCCTCTGCCACGAGCCGCCGCCTGCTCCGTACGAGCACTTACCGGGGCGGTCCACACGGTGACCCGGCGGCGGGCCCCCGGCCGGGACGAAGATCGTCACGCGGGGCGGGGCGCCGGTTCCTCTCCTCGGCCGCGAGAGGCCCGGGCCCTCGGACGTCCTGTCCTGAACGCCACCCGGTGGGCCCTGGGGATGCGGAAGGCCGAGCTTGCGGGCAGCGTGGGGGAGTGCCGCAGCTGCTGAGAACCCAGTGGATTCCCGTAGGCCTCATCGTGCTGGCCGTGGTGGTCGACCTGGTCACCCCGCACGGTGTGACGTCCGCGCCGCTTCTCATGACGGCCCCCGTCGCCGCCGCGCCGCTCTTCGGCGTCCGGGGGATCATCGGCGTCGGCCTCACGGCGATGGTCGTCCATGCGTTTCTCGCGCGGATCGACGGGACCTTCGGCTGGCGCGCGGGCGTGGCCAGTCAGATCACCCTGGCGGCCGTCACCGGACTCGCCGTCCTGATCCACCGCACGCTGCGCAGGCAGGACGCCCGCGCACGGCGTGCGCAGCACGTCGCGGCGGTCGCCCAGCAGGCCGTGCTGCCCGAACCCCCGTCACGCCTCGGGGATCTCCGCATCGACGCGCGGTACGTGCCGGCCGAGAGGGAGGCATTGATCGGCGGAGACCTGTACGTCGTGCAGAGCACCCCGCACGGAATCCGGATGATGGTCGGTGACGTACGGGGCAAGGGGCTCGGGGCGGTCAGTGCCGTCAGCGCCGACCTCGGCGCCTTCCGGTACGCGGCGGACGAGTCCGAGGACCTCCCGCAACTGGTGGCCCGGCTGGAGAGGGCCCTTCTGCGCGAAGGCGGCCGACGTGGCGGGCAGCAGCAGGAGGAGGGCTTCACCACGGCTCTCATCGCGGAGTTCTCCCCGGACCTGGAAACCGTACGCCTGGTCAACCGGGGCCACCCGCCTCCCGTGCTCCTCGACGTGCAGGGCCGCGCCACTCTTCTCGATGCGTCCGAGGAGGCGCCCCCGCTGGGCATGAGCGACCTGGGCGCGTGGTCCTCCCCGGTCGACAGCTTCCCCTTCCCCGCCGGTTCCACTCTGCTCTGCTTCACGGACGGCGTCACCGAGTCCCGCGACGTCACCGGGCGCTTCTACGATCCCGTCGCCCGTCTGCCGCTCGTGCTCGGCAGGCGGGCACGCTCCGGCGTGCGCCTCACACCGGGGCAGATCCTGGACACGCTGATCCAGGACGTCCGGCGCCACGTCGGCGGCCGGCCGCAGGACGATCAGGCCATGCTGGCCCTGCACCGGGTACCGGCAGACGATCCGGGCCGCGACGGAGAGCCATGACGCCCTGCCCGCCGGCGGCACGGGCACCCACACAGGAAACCGGCACCTGGGCACCGCCCTCGCGCGGCGGCGGCCGGGTGAGGCACGGGTGAGGCGCGTCTCACCCGGCCCCCGCCCCTTGCTATGCAACCAGTTGCATAGGACGATCGGGGCATGGCCCTCGAACACGCGATTCTCGTCTCCCTGCTGGAGCAGCCCGGCTCGGGCTATGAGCTCGCCCGGCGGTTCGAGCGGTCCATCGGATACTTCTGGACCGCCACCCATCAGCAGATCTACCGCGTCCTCAAGCGTATGGAGGGCGACGGTCTGCTCGACGTCCGTGACGTGCCGCAGGAACGCAGGCCGGACAAGAAGGAGTACTCCGTCGCCGCCCCCGGCCGCGCCGCCCTCTCCGCCTGGCTGCACGAAACGGTCGAACCCGAGAGCCTGCGCCACGATCTCGCGGTGAAGATCCGTGGCGCGGCCTTCGACGACCCCGCCGCGCTGCTCCTCGAGGTCGAGCGGCACCACCAGGTGCACAGCGACCGGCTCGCGCACTACCTCGCCGGGGAGAAGCGTGACTTCACCGGGCCCGGCGCCCCCGCACCGCTCGACGCGGGCCAGGAGCTGCAGCACGTCGTGCTGCGCGGCGGCATCGCGTACGAACGCATGACGGTCGCCTGGCTCGACGACGTACTCGCCACGCTCCGCAGGCTCGGCGCGGCCGGCCCGCGGAGCTGAAGCATCCCCCATCTCCTGCCCCACCCCCCCGGAAG
>NZ_DATMVN010000496.1:0-2714 GCF_035563135.1 Streptomyces sp. | reverse complement strand
GGGGGCTGCTTCCACGGCCCCACGTCCGACGACTGCGTACGACGTCCTCGGGGGGGGAACGACATGGTGCGTGCAGGGGTCTACCTCGCACATCCGCAGCCGGGCAGCTTCAACCACGCGGTGTTCGACGCCGTGGTGCGGGAGTTGCGCGACCGGGGTTGCCAGGTGCTCGCACACGATCTCTGCGCGGAGGGCTTCGACCCCGTGCTCCGCGCCGGCGAGACGGAGACGGTCCGGGCCGCCGCGGGCACCCCCGACGCGCAACTGGCCGCGCACCGGGCGGAGGTGGCCACCCTCGACGCCATGGTGTTCATCCACCCCAACTGGTGGGGCATGCCGCCCGCCGTCCTCACCGGATGGGTGCAGCGGGTGCTGGTGCCCGGCGTCGCCTACAAGCTGGGCACGTCGGACGGGGAGCCCGAGGGGCTGCTGAAGGCCGGCCGGGCGCTCGTCCTGAACACCTCCGACACTCCCGCCGACCGCGAGGAGAGCGAGTTCGGGGATCCGCTGGACAGGATCTGGTCGGCGTGCGTCCTGCCGTACGTGGGAGTCACCGACGTACGCCGGGCCGTCTTCCGGACGGTCACCGGCTCCTCCGCCGAGGCCCGCGAGTCCTGGCTCCGCGAGGCGCGCGCCCAGGCCGCCGCACTGCTGGTCTGACGCGCGGGGCGGGCCCCGGAACACCTTCGGCGCCCCGCCGGGAGGGTCCTCGACGGAAGCGGGCAGAAAGGCAGCGAAGGCAACTCGCCAAGTCCGGGAGCACCGGGCCGGGCGCCTGTGCCTGTGCCTGTGCCTGCGCCGCGCCTGCTCGGGCGTGCTGCGCGCCGCGTTCCGAGATCCGCCGCCAGCTGATCGGGGGTGAGACGGCCTCGGACGCCAAAACGGTGGCCGGCGGAGGCCTCCTCGTCGAAAACTCCGTCGGAGGTGGCGACGGACGCCGCACGCAGCAACCACCGGCCGAGCAGTTCCGGGTCACCGCAGGCGGTCGGCGAACTGCCTCACCCGCGCCACCACACGGGGGTCGGTGAGCGGGTGCACGCGGCGACGGCTGCCGGCCTCGACCGCGCCGGGCACGATCAGGGTGCCGATGCTCCTGGTGGACAGATCGCCGGAGGTGACGTCGGGGAGGACGCGCACCCCGGCACCGGTGGTGACCGGGTCCATGGCCCCGGCGGCGAGGACCACGCCGCAGCCCGCCGCTTCGCCTGACAGCGCTCATGGGTCCCCCGCGGTCGGCAGCATCGATGTCGGTATCTGCATGTTAGATGACATTGCCGACGCCGGATGGGGCCCTTAGCGTCATAGGCACAGGTCACCGCGCCGGTGGGCTGCCTCTCCGACCCACGATCCCCAGGCGGTTCTGCCATGCCACGAACGACACTGCGCCAGCTCAACGGTCTCGACGACACCCCCGCGAAGCTCGCCGGATCGACCCTGGTCCTCATCGACTACCAGAACACCTACACGACCGGTGTGATGGAACTGGACGGCTGGCAGGAAGCTCTCGACGCCGCCGCCCAGCTGCTGGCGCGGGCCCGCCAGGAGGGCGCGAAAGTCATCCACGTCATCAACGACGGCGGCGAAGGCACCCCGTACGACATCCGGGCCGAGATCGGACGGATCCACCCCCACGTCGCACCGGCCGAGGGCGAACCCGTCGTCGTCAAGCAGGTGCCGAACGCCTTCGTCGGTACGGACCTGGACCGGCACGTCGACGCCGCGGGCAACGACGACCTGGTCATCGCCGGGTTCATGACGCACATGTGCGTGGCCTTCACCGCCCAGGGAGCCTTCCTGCGCGGCAACCGCCCCACCGTCGTGGCCGATGCCTGCGCCACCCGCGCCCTGCCGGTCACCGGCACCGAGATCGACGCCCGCCAGGTGCACCACAGCGCCCTCGCCACCATCGCCGACCTGTACGGGGTCGTCGTTCCGTCCCAGAAGGAGATCTCCTGATGAAGCTGCTCCGTCCCGCCGTCGCGCTCGGCACCCTCGTCGTCCTCTCGGCCACCGCCACCGCGTGCGGCGGAAGTTCCGAGGCCGCCTCCGCCAAGGACACGTCGGCGTCCACCGCCTCCGTCACCTCCGCCGCGGAGAGGAACGTCGCGAAGAACACGACGACGCTCCGGGAGCTGAACGGCTTCGACGAGACCCCGGCCACGCTCTCCGACGCGACGCTCATCCTCGTCGACTACCAGAACACCTACACCGACGGTGTGATGGAACTCGACGGGTGGAAGCCGGCGGTGAACAACGCGACTGCGCTGCTGAAGCGTGCCCGCGAGGCAGGCACACCGGTCATCCACATCGTCGACAAGGGCTACGACCTGAAGTCGAAGGCGGGCCAGATCATCCCCGCGCTCAAGCCGGCCAAGGGCGAACCCGTCGTCGAGAAGAGCGCCCCGAACGGTTTCCACGGCACCGACCTCGCCGCGCAGGTCAAGAAGGCCGGGAACGAGAACGTCATCATCGCCGGGTTCATGACGCACATGTGCACCCTGTTCACCGCCCAGGGCGCGTTCCTCAACGGCAACAGCCCGACCGTGGTCGCCGACGCCTCCGCGACCCGGCCGCTGCCGCTGAAGGGCGACCGGCACGGCATTCCCGCGAAGCAGGTCCACGAAGCGGCTCTCGCCACGATCCAGGACCTCTACGGAGTCGTCGTTCCGACGCAGAAGTCCCTCACCTGAGGCGGCCCGCACTCCCCCCCCCCC
>NZ_DATMVN010000495.1:0-2176 GCF_035563135.1 Streptomyces sp. | reverse complement strand
ACGTGACGCGCTTCCAGATCGGGGACGCCGTATTCGGCACAGGCACCGGGGGCTACGCGGAGTACGCCACCGCCCCCGAGAGCAGCCTGGCCGCCAAGCCGCCGAACGTCACCTTCGAGGAAGCCGCCGCCACCCCGTCGTCCGCGACGGCGGCCCTGCAGGCGCTCCGCGATGTCGGCCACGTCCAGGCCGGCCAGCGGGTGCTCGTCACCGGCGCCGGAGGCGGGGTCGGCACGTTCGCGGTCCAGCTCGCGGCAGCGTCCGGGGCCACGGTGACCGGTGTGTGCAGCACCTCCAAGGTCGACCTGGTCCGGTCCATCGGTGCCCACGACGTCATCGACTACACCCGCGAGGACATCGCCGATCGGCCCTACCGCTACGACGTCGTCATCGACACCGGAGGGGACCGGAGCGTCGCCCGGCTGCGCGCTGCCCTCAGCCCCACGGGGACCCTGGTGATCGTCGGGGGAGAAGGGGGCGGTCAGGTGCTGGGCCTGTCCCGGCAGCTGCAGGCGATAACGCTGTCGCCCTTCGTCCGGCAGCGACTCGGTGTCGTCTTCTCCAGCCCGCGCCGCACCGACCTCGAGCTCCTCGCGGCGATGCTCGCAGACGGCCGCGTGGTACCCGTCGTAGACCGGACGTTCATCCTCGACGAGGTGCCGGAGGCGATCCGTCACCTACGAGCCGGCCGCGCACGCGGCAAGGTCGTCATCGTCGTCTGAAGCGTGGTGATGCCCAGGTATGGGGAACAGGACCTCTCTGCGTCGGAGCAACGGGGTCACGAGCGCCAAGAGCGGGTTCTGCGCCCGCGGTCCCAGTTCGGAGGAGACGTGACACCCGCCCGGTCTCAGCAGCCGCCGGCACCGGGCCAACGAGTTCTTGCCGACGGCGCCCAGCAAACAAGACTGCGATGAAATCGCAGGGTTGAGGGCTTGGCGCTGGCACATGTCACTACGCTCGCGACGATTCAGGGGACTGGCTGGAGAAGAACTGGAGAAGGCTCCGGACGCTGGTGTGGATTCACCCCTCAACGCAACCTGCGCTGGCTGAGACGGAGCACGTCCGCGGAGGACAGGTCGGGGTTCGACTGTGGACGCCGGTGAACTGGCGGGGGTGGGGAGCCGAGCATGAATTTTGCAATCACCGCGGCTGCCGTGCGGGCGCCGATCACTGGAACGAGCTGACCAAGCCGAAGACCTAGCCCGGCGGCTGCTGCCACACAGCGCACAAGGTTGCAGCGGGGCAGAACGCGCGGCCTGCCGGATGAAGCTTCTACTTCGCTCCGGCCTCGGTCAGCTGCGTCAACAGCTGCGCTGCACGGAAGTACTTGTTCTTGCCCAGGTCCCCCACGGTCTTGATGTTGAAAGCCTGCTTGAGCAGGTTGGCGTCGCCCTCGCTGATCCCCTGCAGTGCACTCACGGGCGCCTTGAGGATCTCCGCCAGCGACTTGGACTCCCAGTCCTTATCCAGGAAGGCGCCGAGGTTCGCTTCCACTGCCACGGTGGACCTCCAATGGGTGCGCGGATGCGGGACCCCGAGCATGGCATGGGGCACGTCCTGCCCGCCTCCCGAGAGGGACCCTCCGCCGAGCTGCGCCTACGTCGAGGCAGCGTCTCCTGTGAGGATCAAGCGCTCGGCGCCACTTGCGCGGACACGTGTGTGGGCCGGCGGCCGGTCGTTGGTTCCCCGGTCGCCGTGCCACCACTCCAAGCCCGGGCCTCGGGGACGTCCGCGGGTCGCTCAGCCCGGCAGCAGCTCGAGACCCGGATGGGGTGCTGCCGGCGTTTGGCTCGCCTTCGTGCTCTCCACCGGCATCGGCTGGGCCAAGCTGCCGACCGAGTTGGGCTATGGCTTCGGGTGAGGAGCGACCGCAGACCCCGAAGTTCTGTGACGGCCCGCCCCGGGGTGAGCTGATGTGGTTCGTGCCGGCGGAGCCACCGCCGACCATGTCTAGCGGCCGGCCGATGCCGTGGGCGTGAAGCGGACGCCCAAGGAGTTCGCCGCGTTCCTCCGTGCCCGCGCGGCATGGCGAGACAGCCATGGGCGACCGTTGCCGCCGCTGCCAGCGAAAACGGCACAAGATGGCGAGGACCACGGGCCTCCCTCAGGCGCTCGTCGGGGCCGAACAGGCAGCCGAGGGGGCCGATGCGTTCGGCCCACGGGGAGGGACCGGACC
>NZ_DATMVN010000494.1:0-16556 GCF_035563135.1 Streptomyces sp. | reverse complement strand
CCCTCACAACCAGCTCCGAAGCCATGATCCACATCGCCTCGATCGACAACCTTGCCAAGCGCATAACGGACGAGACCACACCCACCTGGCGAGGGACTTACTAGGAGATAAAGGGCAATCTGCCTAGATCAAACGCCCTCTTAGAACCTGTTTCCGATCCCGGGAGAGGCACCGCCGGCACGCCGTTGATAGGCGGCACCGGGGCGCCTCGGTGCCGCAAGGCGGAGGTTTGATTCCCGCCCGGCTCCCGAAGTCAGGAGGGGGTCGTCGCCCTCCGAGGGTTACACCGCCGCCTACGGCACCACGCGCCTGCTTTGTGACGGCGGCAAGCCCCGTACAGCCATCTGCAACGGTCCGGCCCCCTCACCACGGCAGGCATGCACCTGCCGCGCGCGGAAAGCCACGTAGCGTCTTACGGTGTGCTGTAAGTGATCACGCTGGTCGGACGGGACGAGAGAGACTGTGCGGCACGAGCTGGTGGACATCGAACCCTGCACCGACAACTGCGCCCGAATCCTGGAAGCAGGCGAGCACATCGCCCTCATGGTCAGCCCCGGCAACCCCTACTTCTCCGTTTCCCGCCTCACGATCCTGTTCCAGTGGGCCGCCCAGGAAATCAAGCACGCCGACATCGTGGTGTCCGACCTGCAGATGACAACGGCCACCTACCTCGTCCGGGGACTGCCAGAAAACGAAGCCCGCAAGAAGGCCCGGGCCGATGTCCGGCAGATGGCCTCGCGTATCCGACGCGCCAGACAAGCAGCAGGGGACCCTGACCTGCGAGTGAGCGAGTTCGAAGACTGGACCGGCAACCCGGAATACCGCCGGGCACACGCCTACGTCCAGCAGGCCGTGCAGGACCCCGCCTACCGTGCGCTCTACCGGCAGGGCACCCGGGACGCCGCCAAAGCCAGGATGCCCGCCAACTGGGAGCCCACGGAACAGCAGATCACCGCCGGGCTGATCCACACCGAGAAAGCGCTGCCCTTCGCCATCAACGCCGTCGGGATCCTCGGCGCATCACAAGCAGTCACCGCCTACAGCAAACCGGCAGCACAATTTACCTATTTCTTCACCGCCGACTCCGCATTCCACGCCTTCTCCGGCCAGGGTTACGTCGGCGTGCGTGCCCGCGAACAGGAGGCGGACAGCCCTTCCGGCAGGAAACAGTGACGGCCTCGGGGTGCTTCCATGACGGACTAAAAACGTTCATGGAAGTGCGAGTGTGCGGGGAATCTGGTGATGTCTAGGGGGCGGCAAGATTGGGTGTTTAGCTGCACTTTGGCGAAGGGTTTGAGGAATAGGCCGATGATGATATATATGATCATCGGACACGGTTTCCCTCTTTTGGGTAATTTACAATGATTGCGGATGGGATTTAGTGTAGAAATGTCTTACCCCCCACTAATGAAGGAGAAAGCATGCGTAAGGCACTTGCTTTCGCAGCAGCGACCGGTGCTGTCGTCGCCGCTCTCGCAGCGCCGGCTTCCGCAGCAGGAACGCCTGCGGCCGATACCCCTGAATGCCGGGCGGGCAAGGTCGTCATCGGCTACGAAGGGCACCCCCAGAGCACCAAGGACTGGTACGGCCTGTACAACGCGAAGCCGAACAACACCAACTGGCGGGACGGTCTGGTCAACTACACCTCCGGCAACGACCAGTCCGGCGAGTGGCAGTGGGCGAACAAGGGCGACAAGTACTACACCACTGCCGATAGCGGAAACAACCTGCGCACGGTCTACTGGACCTGGAACGGCAGCGCGTACGAGTGGGTCAGCGACACCGAGTCCATCCAGCTGTACTGCAGGTAAGTCCTGAGGAGGGCTCCGGCTTCACCGACTGGTGAGCACCTGCGCAATGGTATATAGCGCATACCATTGCCTGGCCCGCCGCGAGCGAACCGTATCGCGGGATGCGCGCCACCTAAGGGCCCCAGGGAATTTATTCCTGGGCCCCTTAGCGTGGAGTCGGTTTACCGAAGAGGAACATATCGGTGGGCCGGGGCGAGGTAGCGCCGTCTACTTTTGCTGTTTCATGACGGCCCGCCGGTTACCTGGCGGGCCGTTCGGCCATTTCTGCTGTTACGTACTTGAGAACCTTGGTGAGTGTCGGTGGCGGCGGACTTCCTGCTTGCCGCTTCCTCAGCATGCGTCATGCTGCCTGGGACAAGGCTCCGGGTGGGGATTCGGATGTCGAGCACGTTTGCTTGTGAGACGCCTGGTCATGAGGGTGATGGCTGCCCAGGTGATCAACGTTTCGGAGTGCTGAACGAGACGCTCGTAGTCGCGTGCGTGGCGGCGGGCGTGCATCATCCAGGCCCATGTTCGCTCGACGACCCAGCGGCGGGGCAGCACGATGAATCCGGAGGCGTCCTTGGGGCGGCTCACGGTCTTGATCGTGAGGCTGAGGTACTTCTTTGCCCAGGTCACGAGCTTTCCGGCATAGGCGGAGTCGGCCCAGACGATGGTGATCTCGGGATGCATCAGGCGGAGACGGAGGAGAAGCTCCTTGGCGGCGTCGCGGTCGGTGAGCGAGGCCGGTGTGACCATGACCAGCAGGGGCAGGCCGCGGGTGTCGACCACCATGTGCCGTTTGCGGCCGTTGATTTTCTTGCCCGCGTCGTAGCCGCGTGAGTCCCTGCCGACGGTTTCGGCGGCTCTGACGCTCTGGGAGTCGATCACGGTCGCGACCGCCCGGGGGCCTTTGTCCATCTCGCGGCGGATCCGCCCGGAGAGGTGGTCGCGGATCTGTCCGATCACGCCGGCGGCGGCCCAGCGGGCCATGAAGCCCCAGACTGTGCGCCAGGGCGGGAAGTCGGCAGGCATGGCCCGCCATTTGCAGCCGGTGTCCACGACATAGCGGATCGCGTCGACGATCTCGCGGCGAGGGTGCTTCTCCGGCCGGCCCCCAGCCCGGGTCTCGCAGGCCGGCTTGGGCAACAGCGGTTCTATCAGGGCCCATTCGGCGTGGGTGGTGTCGGAGGGATAGCGGCGCTGGCGCATCGTGGCGGCCTTCCCTCCATGCGTTGGTGAGCGGCCCGCCCGGCCTCCGGCCCGGGCGGGACCGCTCGTGATGGTCAGGACGAGATGACGAGATCGAGGGTGGATTCGATGGAGTTGAGCTGGGCGATGATGTGCTTGACCCACTTGTCGCCCGGGTGGGCGGCGGCGTGGGGGGCGACCGTGCCGGTGAGGAATCGGCGGAACTCGGTGAGCTTTCCGGTGAGCACGGCCCGCTCGTATGCCTGGAGGGCGGCTGGTTCGGCGCCGAGCTGGTAGCCGTCGGCTCTCGTCCAGATCAGCGGCGGCCAGCCGTTCTCCGCGATGATGTCGCGCAGGCAGGCCAGACCGGCCCTGACCTGGCTGGGAGAAAGTCCGGAAGCGCGGGTCAGCTGGTGGAACAACAACCCGGCGGGGCGGGCCTCGAACAGCACGAACCGCAGGGTGTCCGCATGCCGCTTGGCGGCGTCGCCCCGACGCCGTGAGGCGCGGGGCATGCCTACTCGCCCTTCAGCAGACGGGCCAGCTCGCCGTCCATGTCGACCTTGCCCGTGTCGACCGCGGTCTCGATCCAGTCCAGCGTCGCCCGTACCTTCGCGACATTCTCGTGCACGATGGTGCGCTGGTCCTCATCCAGCGTGCGGTCACGCAGGCCCGGGACCGCCCGGCCGGCGGCGGCCACGAACGAGTGACAGGCGGTGACCAGGTCCAGGAACTCCACCGTCCGGTCGATGTGGCGGACCGCCGGTGCGACCGGACTGGTGTCCTCGAAGTGTTCGCGGGCTTGCCGACCGCGCTCGGCCTGGGCATGGTTGACCTGGTGGCGGGCGGTGTCGTCGCTCATCGCCTTGAACGCGACATCGGGACGACGCAGCAGACCGGTGGTCACCTCGGTGGCGACGTGCTCGTCGCGGGTCAATTCCTCCACCGCCCGGACCTTGTTCTCCGGGGAGACTTTGGCCGCGACCTGCGGACGCTTGAGGAAGTCGGTGGTCACCGCCGCGGCGACTTCCTCGTCCCGGGCCAGGGAGTGGATGGCGGTGATCTTCTCCTGCGGCGTCTCGGGGGTCTCGACCCGCCACCCGACCCGGCGCTTGGCGTCGTCCGTATTCCAGCGGGCTTTGTCAACGGGCGGCGTCTTGATCGCCTCGAACCGCTCGTCCTCGTCCTCGATCTGCCCCAGCACGCGGTGAACCGTGAACGAAACTCCCGCCTGGCGACGCTCCTTCGGCCAGCGTGACGCCGTCCACCTGGCGTTCTTCACCGTGCTGAACGTCAGCCCGATGTCCTCGGCCAGACGCACCAGCGAGTTCTGCACCGACCACTGCGCATCCGCGGCGCCGCCCTGCGATCGCAGCGGTTCGACTTCCAGGGCGCGGTCCCCGATCGTGAACTGTCCCTGCGTCTGCTGTTCGACCACTTCTCGCAGCTCGGCCACGATCTGCTCGTAGCGGGACTGGCTTACATTTCCGACGTTGTCGATCTCCTCGGGCATGGCGTTTCACCATCCATGCGGGCCGCCGCACGGAACTGAGCGCCCGTGACGTGAACACGCCCCACTCATCACCGAGAGTCGGACTGAAAATCGTAAGATCACAATGAACGACCACAAGTGATTGCAAAATGACCGGAGTTGGACTCAGGATGCGTTCGCGATGCGGTCACTGTGACCGTTCGCCGAACGTTTCCTTCGTGCGCCGCCAGGCCCTCACCTTGCACCGGCCCGAACAGAACAGGGCCGTCGACCTCCGGTCGACGCCGGCCACCCACCGGGCCCCGCACTCGGGGCACTCGGCTTCGCCGTCCCCGCTTTGCACCGCCGCCAGGCGCTTGCCCAACTGCCGGTCCGTACGCCACTGCCTGGCACGACACGCTGAGGAACAGAACAAAGCGTCAGGCCGGGCACCCGGCCTCAGCCGTTCGCCACAAGCCCGACAGTTCCTCTCCCCGGCCCGCCCGGTGCCCTCGGACACCACGCCAGCGTAGAACCCGAGGTTACTCAAATCCGGGGATCAGAAACAGGTACTCACCCGCACGGGTGTGAACATTCACCGCAGGAACGATTCGCGGACGCACCTGATCAGGATCGATACGCATGGCGATGCAGCGTGCTCCGTGCCCCAGACCAGGCGTAGGAAAATTCCGGCTGGTCGGGAGGCCAGCCGGGGCAGCAAGAAGGGTGTGGGCACGGAGGGTGGTCGCCTCTCGGCGGAGGGCTCCATGGGGCTTCAATCGAGCGATCTTCCCCATGGGCTATAGGTGAGGCCCGGGGACACTGTCCCCTCCGTACCCCACATACAGATGAACGCTCAGCTATCGCACCGGCCGCTGCACCGAACTCCGGCCCGAGGCAGCCGGATTCGGAGTTGAGGGCGGGCTCGGACTGTGGGGCAGTCCCGCTGGGTGGTCAGCCGCTGATAATGGTGAATTCGATGGACATCTCGCCTAGGACTACACGGTCCTTGCCGGTGCGGTTGCGGCCGTCTGTGGTTTTCCTGCCGCCGGTCTTCACTCCACTCACTGTGACTTTGTGGGTGCCTGGGGCCAAGTCGTGGAAGACACGCTCGGCCGTGAGCGGGTAGGGCACATCCTTGCTGACCACGGTGATGTCCTCGGAGCCGACCGCCGCGCCGTCGGGACCGGTCAGGACGAGCTTGATGTCCATCTTCGGCACGAAATCGGGGTTCAGCTTGTTGTTCTCCCCGAACCACGCGACGGAATCCCAGAGGTAGGGGATCACCTTGTAGGTGACGGTTACCTTCTGCGGTTCGTCGTCCTGGACCTCGGTGGTGAGGACGGCCCCGACCTTGGCGTAGTTGCCGTTGTCCCCCTTGAATTCCTTCTCGCCACTGGCCGGATTGCGGACGATCGTCATGCGCTGACCCTTTCTGGTTGTTTCCGGTGCTGAACACTCGGTGTGGATGCTTGCCCAGTCGTTACAGAAGGCGTTCACCCGGCAAACGCCGGCCGGGGCCTCCCCGGGAAGGGGCGCCCTGTCGAGCGGTGACCTCGACCTACCGTCGATACCGGGGCCATGCTCATGGGCTGGTCTGTGGTGGTGTCTTCGGGTCCTCGCCGCAGACCGGGCCCGCGCGGTACGCGTCGCGCAGGACACGCCATGACCGCCGCCTGCACCACCGACGGCGAGCACCCGCAGCACGCATTGACCCCCTGGCCCTGCACGGCCGGAGAAGGGCCAAGGCGTCAGGGGGAGATGGCGTATCCCGCGGCCGGCTGGCCGAACATCTGGGCGATGTGCCAGAGGGCGTGGTCGGAGCCGTGGAAGAACACGTCCAGGCGTCCGTGGCCGTCGGCTTCGACGACGGGCTCGCCGCCGATGTCCCGCGCGATCTGCTCGTAGGCGCTCCAAGCGGTGCCGTTGACGACCGTCTGCTCGGTGACCCACAGGTGACCGCTGCCCCAGTGGAAGACGGCCAACCGGGCGTCTGCGGCGCGGGCGACGGCCGGGTTCCCGGTCAGCGTGCCACCGAGGCTGGCCGGTGTAGCCCAGGCGTTGTAGTCGTCGCTCTGCGGGAGGTCCCATAGGGCGTTGTCGGTGCCCCGGAAGAACACCTCCAGGCGCCCGTCGGCGTTGGTGGCGACAACGGGGTCGCCGCCGATGTTCTGCACGATGCTCCGGGGGCTTTCCCAGTCGTTGTTGTCGGCGTCGCGCTGACGGACGACCCACAGGTGGCCGTCGGCGCCGCGGAAGAACACCTGCAGACGGCCGCGGGCGTCTGTCGCCACCGCCGGGTCACCGGACAGGGCGCCGCCCAGACTGGCGGGGCCGGTCCAGTTGCCGTAGCCGGACTTGGTGGTCTCCCACACATGCCACAGGGCGTTGTCGGTGCCCCGGAAGAAAGCCTCTGGGCGCCCGTCGGCGTTCAGCCCGGGGACCGGGTCGCCTCCGATGTTGTTGGCCAGCACCTTCCCCGGGCCGTAGGTGCCGTTGATGACCGTCTGCCAGGGATGCTCGAGGTTGCCCTGCCCGTTCTTGAAGAACACCCCGATGCGCCGTGCGGCCGTGTGCAGGGCGGAGGGATCACCGGACAGGGCGTGGGCGCCCAGGTTCTCCCACTCGGACCAGCCGCCCCAGGTCTGCTGATGGCAGGAGGAGAGCGCGTTGTCCGTGCGGCCGCGGGCGAACACCTCCAGGCGGCCGTCCGAAGACGGTGCCACCGCCGGATTGCCCGTCAGCTGCCCGCCGAGCGAGGCCACCGGGCCCCAGGACATCCCCGGCGTCGAAGGAATCGTCATTGTCTCTCCTCTGGTTGGCCCCCAGCACACCCACCGGGGGTTATGGCCACGCGTAATAGGGGGCGGGCAGGTCGGTAGCGGTCTCGGCGCCGGCGCTGGGTTCCTGGTGGTTGATGTCGTGCTGGGCGAGCTCGTGGCCGCCCTCGTCCAGCACGGCAACGAAGGCGAATCGGGCGGTCGGCCGCCTGCGCTGCCCCCGCCGTAGAGCAATACTGCGGTTGTTCAATGCGCGGCCTCGCAGACGAAGGCGCCCCAGCGCGGCACGTCGGATCGGGGTGACAGACTCCGGCACGCCAATGGGCCGATCGGGTGCTGCGGCTGCGAGCGGCCCTTCGAGGGTTATCGGGTCCTGAAGTGGCGGAAGAGGTTGCGGGCCACGCATACGCCCGGGCCGCCGAAGCCGACGATGTCGACGCGCCCGTCTCCGGTGATGTCGGCGAGGAAGCGGGGGTGGTCCTCGACCCGCCAGGCGCCGGCGTCGTCGTTGTAGCCGAAGCCGCGGCACACCAGCTGTGCCTGCTCGAACCGGCCGTCACGGCTGCGTGAGACCCAGACCCCTTCGTCGCCGAAGCCGACAATGTCCGGGTTGCCGTCGCCGATGACGTCGGCGAGGAACCTCAGATGCTTCTTACTCGTCCACCCTTGGGCGGATCCGAAGTCGTTCAGGACGAGCTCGGCGGGCTCGAACGTGCCGTCCTTGCGCCCTCGTGCGACGACGACGCCCTGCGGGCCGAACCCCACAATGTCCACTGCCGCGCCGCCGGTGGTGCTGACCAGGAACCGGGGGTGCTCCTCGACCGAGGTCCACCCCTGGTCGGTCCCGAAGTCGTCCAGGACGTACAGGGGCTCGGCGAACGTGCCGTCCTCGTCTTGGAGTGATACCCAGACGCCGTCGTCGTGGAAGCCGACGACGTCGAGCCTGCTGCTACCGGTGGTGTCGGCGAGGAAGCGAGGATGCTCATCCGCCAGCCAGCCGCCCGCGTCCTCGCCGTAGCCGAACGAGGAAAGAGCCGGTTCGCCGGCAAGGGGTGCGAACTTCCCATCCTCGTCCTGGAGCGAGATCCAAAGGCCATCGTCGTGAAAGCCGACGACGTCGAGCCTGCTGCTACCGGTGGTGTCGGCGAGGAAGCGAGGATGCTTATCCGCCAGCCACCCTCCCGTCTGCTGGCCGTGTCCGAAGGCCTTGAGGGCCGGCTCGCCGGTCGCGGGCGCGAACGTCCCGTCCTCACCCTGCGGGGACACTCGGACCCCATCGGCGCAGAGCACGACGGCGTCGGGCTTGCCGTCGCCCGTCGTGTCCGCGAGGGTCCACAGATCCTTGGGGCTCGCAGAGGGCGCGGGCGGGTGCAGGAGGTGTTCGTCGTCCTCGAAGGTGCCGTCGCCTCGGCTGGAGGCCCTCACAGCGCCCACCGCGGGTTTGAGCCCCACGATGTCCGCACGTCCCGCTCCGGTGGTGTCGGCGAGGAACCGGTCACCAAGTCCGACCCACCAGCCCGGTTGTCCGCCGCGTGAGCGATCGGCGCCGATGCTCTTCCACTCGCCGGCGCCCTGATCGCTCCCGAACTGCTTGAGGACCAGCAGCATGTCGCTGAAGGAGGGCGTCGCCGCGGGTGTCGGCCGCAGCGCGGTCGAGCGGGTCAGCCGCCAGGAGCGGCGACCGTTCCAGTGGCTCAGGGGTGCGTAGCGCAGCACGGGGTCGCTGGTGCGTTCGGGCTCGGCCGGGACGAGGCGCCAGCGCTGGCTCTCCGCGCTCTCGTCGTACTCGCCCAGGACGACCCGGGTTTCTTCTTCACCCGGGTCCTTGCCCAGGTCGGCGAGGTCGAGAACGGCGCCGTCGGTGACGCCCTCGATGATGTAGAGGCCCGCTTCCCCCTCGACGGGGACAACGCGCCACTGCTGGCCTTTCTTGCCGGCAGAGGCATCGAACTGGCGAACACCGCGGTCCGCGGCGGCGGGGTTGTCGAGCACCTTGCCGCCGGCCGCGTCGCAGATCACATACACCTGATCGTCCTGCGCTTGCCCGCCTTGCGCGGCCTGGACAGGGGTGAGCTGCCACTGCTGAGGGCTCGGGCCGCCGTCGGGGAAGTCGCGGACGACGAGCGCCCCGTCCGCGCCCGGCGCGGCCTTGGCGCCGAGGGTCTTCCCCGTGGCGGCGTTGACGATCTGAAGCTTCAGTTCTTTGGTGGGCACGGGCATCGTGGTGCCTCTTCCAGGCGGTGCGGGCGTCGGCTCGGAACGGGTGCGGTGCGGCGGTGGTGGCGGGTCACGTGAAGACGTGGTGGTAGGGGACGTCCCACTCGTTGGGCAGCCGCGGGTAGAAGGTGTTGATCACCGTGCCCGTGAAGTCCCCGCCCCAGTTGTAGGTCAGACGTACCTCGCTGTCGGCTGCCACCGTGTGGTCCTTGAACCCGAGGATGGCGTCGGGATGGGTGATCGGCACGAACGTGATCCCTCCCCACGGCGTCACCGTGACCACCCAGAGCTGGGTGTCCTCGGGCGCCCCGTTCTTCCCGCGCCACTTGTCGCCGACCTTGTCGGGCAGGCCGACCTGGAGGATGTCGGCCGGACTCTTGGGCGCATCCTGGTGGACGGTGATGCGCCGACGCTGCGGCTTGGGCGTGCCGTCGTCGCCGCGCCCGGTGCCGGTGGTGCCCGCGGTGGTGGGTTTGGGTGTCACCTGGCCGGCGGCGCTCTCGATGAAGTACAGCGGCCGCTGCCCGAAGAAGCCGGCGGGGGTGATGTGCCAGAGGTGGCCCTGGGCCTCCTTGACCGGGTCGAGCGCGGTGGACAGTTTGACGCCCTTGTCGTGGCTGTCCTCCTTCAGCTCTGTCGGCCGCAGGAAGCCGCCGTTGAAGGCGTGGACGAGCATGACGGGGCGGTTCTCGACCAGGGCTGCCACGATCGCGTTGTCGTAGCTGTTCACCGCTACCGGGCCACCGACCACGAGATTCGACATCGCCGTGCGTTCTTGGGTGTACATCGCGGAAACCTCACCTGATTCTTGACGTGGAGAACAATGCGCCGGAGATTTAAAACAGTGGTCTGTCACGCGGCATTTCCGCAGACCCAGACATCTTCGACCGAAACAACTCCGAGAACGAATGGACGACCGAATCAAATACCACCGCCTGCGGCGACCCGCAGCCACAAACCCGCAGGCAGAACCCGCAGAAAGCCATTGCTCAAGTGATCGACAGCACCTCAACCTACCTACATCTCAGCCAACTTGGGACCTGTCGGCGAGCCTATTCACTCGATTGAGCGTGATTCCCCAAGGTACCTTCCCGGGAAATTGGGACCGTGCTAGCTTCGATTTCTTGTTAACGCGCACAGAACCCGTTTTAATTTTACCGAGCGGGGTTCTGCCAGATCGGCCGAGGACGGGGAATGCCTTCCACTGCGTACAACCTGGAACGGTTCAAGCGCCATCCGCTGACGAAGAAGAACCTGCGGGAACTCGACATCGAGAACACCTGGCAGTCGATCCTGAACCATCCCAACCTGGTCCATACCGACCCCTCCGGCGTGCAGCACAGGCCCGTCGGGTTCTCGATCAACAAGCTGGGGTTCGGTGATTTCCCCGGCTGTGCGTTCGACCGGGGCTGGCTCGGCTACATGAACCTCGGGGAGCCGCTGATCGAGGAGCGGTGCGACATCACCCAGCCGGCGCCCGACACGTTCTCCTCGCGCTCTTACGTCAACCGCAGCCAGACGCAGGAGATGACCTTCACCGACTCGGTCGACTTCACCGTGTCGAACGGGGTGACGTGGTCGCTCCACGGGGATGCCAAGCTCACCTTCGGCGGCAGCGTCGGCGCGCAGCTGCAGCTGCAGCTGCAGAACCAGCTCAAGATGGACCTCCAGGCGCAGCTCGGGACGCAGCTGCGCAACGACATGGCGAACAAGAACGCCAACACTGTGACGAACAAGAACAGCAAGGACAGCGTGGGGGTGGACAACGCCAACGCCACCGAGACGGCCACGACGAACTCGGCGGGGAACTCCGCGTCGAACTCGGTGACGAACTCGGTGGCGTTCACGACCCAGGGCAGCGCCACCGGCAGCGCCTCGCTCAACGCGCAGCTGGCGCTGGGTATCGCGGCCAGCGTCGGCGGGTCCCTGACCACGAGCTGGACCTCGAAGTCGCAGATCTCCGGCAAGGTCCCGGCAAGCTCCCGTGTGGAGACCATCGCCACCCAGCGGCGCAGCCACAAGCACTACACCTATGAGATCCCGGTGACCTTCTCCGGCTTTCTCGCGGTGAAGTACGCCGTGCCTGTGCCGGTCCTGGCTCCCCCGCAGTCCGCGAGCTCCCCCGGCGTCGCCCAGGTGGTCGCTTGCGACATCAGCAACATCGACCTTGCGGGCGGTGCCGGCTTCCGCATGAAAGGGCTGGCGGAGGTGGTCTCCGCCCTGGACGTCCACCACACGATGTTCGACGAGGAGAGCCTGACCTTCAGCCAGCGAGCGCTGTACAAGGGGCCTTGACCGGACGGTTCCGCCGCCACGACGACCAGAGGTGATGACCATGGTGTTCGACAACATCTTCGGTCCCGCGCAGAGCAGCGTGGGACTCTTCTCGGTGCAGACCGACAAAACCGATTCGCAGCCGGGTGTGGATGACTTCGAGGAGGTCGAGCAGAGCGCATACGACGACAAGAGCACCAGCCTGTTCAGCAACGCGATCCACGGAGCTTCCTCCCGGGCGAAGGTCGTACAGGAGCAGTCACCCGAAGCCCGGGCTGTCCTGGGCTTCCTCGGCTCCTTCATCCACACCACCCAGCAGTCGGCCCGTACGCAGCAGGACCAGGGCGACCAGAACCTCAGCTCGGTATCCACGGCGGCAGCTGCCGGCATGGACAAGTCGAGTTCCACGGTGACGAGCCGCGACGACCTGAAGAAGAACGGGGACCTGGAGGACAAGCCGAAGAAGGACCACTACGCCAAGCCCCCCAAGGCCCCGGAAACCCCCCAGGCCCCCCAGGCCCCCTCGGCGCCCGCGGCGACCGCCGAGGTCCCCAAAACCCTGGGGGAAACCAAGACGGCCAAAGCCACTCCCGAGGACCCGCCCAGTCCCCGATAGGGTCCGGCATCCGAGGGGGCCGGGGCGCGAGCGCCCCGCCCCCTCGCGTGTCACACCGGGAGCAGTTGCCACTGCCTCTCCCGGGCGTCGCCCTCCGCCCCCTGCTGCTTGATCACCGTGCGGGCGTTGGTGTCGACCCGCAGGAGCAAACCACTCTTGCCGTTCGCGATCTCGAACACCCGCGGGGTGTCACTCGGCGCACCCACCGGGATCAGCCGCCACTGCTGGTGGCGTGCCTCAGCACCCTCGTAGGCGCGCTGCGCGAGAACCGCCCCGGCCGCCTCCTGTCCCCCGGTGACCTCCAGGACCTTGCCGCTGCGGATGTTCTCGATCCGGTACAGGACCTCGCCGTCGTCCTGGCCCACCACCACCAGCCGCCACCGCTGATGATCCCTGGGGACGGTGAGGGTCTGCTGGACCTCGGCCCCGTCCTTCATAGATTCACGCACGACCGCCATCCGCAGCCTGCTGCGCACGTTGGCCCAGGACACCACCGTGCCCGAATCAGGCAACCCGGCCATCCTCGCCGAGGCCACCTTGTGGACCCGGTGCTTGGCGTAGTCGGTGATGTAAAGGTTGTCCACGCTGTCCAGAGCGAGCCCGTGCGGGGAGCTCAGCTCGGCCGGAGCATCCGGGCCGGCGACCGTGTTGATCTTCTTATCGGCCGTGATCTTCCGGACCCGGTGATTGCCGTGGTCGGCGATGTAGAGGTCGTCGGCGCTGTCCACCGCCACCACCAGCGGACCGTTCAACGGGGCGGAAATCGCATCCACGTTGTCACCGCCGAAGGTCGCGGCGCCCGTGCCGGCGACCGTGCTGATCTTCCCATCAGCCTTCGTGACCTTCCGGACCCGGTGATTGCCGTAGTCAGCGATGTAGATGTTGCCGCCGCTGTCCAACGTCACTGCGGTGGGATTCTTCAATTGGGCGGTGACGGCGATGGTGCCATCAGGGGCCAAGCCCGGGGCGACTGTGCCAGCGACCGTGCTGATCTTCCCATCAGCCTTCGTGACCTTCCGGACCCGGTGATTGCCGTAGTCGGCGATGTAGAGGTCGCCTGCGCTGTCCACCGCCACCCCGAGCGGGGTATTCAGATGGGCGGCGGTGGCGAGACCGCCGTCACCACCGAAAGTCGCGGCGCCCGTGCCGGCGACCGTGCTGATCTTCCCGTCGGCCATCGTGACCTTCCGGATCCGGTGGTTGACGGAGTCGGCGATGTAGAGGTCGCCTGCGCTGTCCACTGCCAGTCCGCGCGGAGTGTTCAGCTGGGCCGAGACGGCGCGGCCATCCCCGTCGCCGCGTCCCGGCGCCCCCATACCGGCGACTGTGCTGATCTTCCCGTCCGTCGTAACCTTCCGGACCCGATGGCCGTGGAGTTCGGAGATGTAGAGGGTGCCGGCTCTGTCCACCACGACCCCGGACGGGGCGTTCAACTGGGCCGAGACAGCACGCTCATCTCCCCCTTTGGGCGCCCCCGCAGCCCCGGTTCCCGCCACCGTGCTGATCGCAGGGGCGGAGTTCTCGCCACCTGCAGCTCCCGATTGAGCAGTGCTCATCGTCATCCCTTCACCGTTCACCGACCGACGGCGCGTCACACGACGAAGCAACCCTGCCGCCGAAAGCGCGCTGCCCCCATGCTGGAGGCCGACATTCCCCCACCAGGCTCTACGGCAGGCAAACCCATCCATCAAGTGATCCAGAAGCACTACCCACCAGAGCGGTGAGCCCGTGCCCCGGCGTGCGCACCGGAGTGCAGCAGCGGGCGTCAGGGTGTGTCGCCGGAGTAGTGGAAGCGGCACACCACACCAGGGCCGCCCGGCGGGCGCGGCTCGCCGGGGCGCGGGTCGTACAGCGCCCGGCCGCCGGGCCACCGCCCCAGCTCGGTCATCAGGGCGACGCCGTCCTCTATCTCCTCCGGCCGCCAGCCGGTGATGTCGAGCAGCAGGCCGTCCAGCGGTCCGCCGACCAGGGCGGCGTACGTCTGGTGCGGGAGCAGTCCGGGGTTGGGGTGGTCGTGGTCGTGGCCGTAGACCCGGCCGCGCAGCAGCTGCTCGTCACCGTCGTTCATCCGACCAGCTTCTCAGCCGTCACCGACAGTCCGGGGCGCGATGGCCGGCGGGCCCGGACGGGGTGGATAGCCGGACCGGGCCGGGCCCGCCGTGCTCACCGTGCCTTCGGCAGCGCGGCCAGGGTTCGGCGTTCCTCGCCGTGGCCCTTGCCGACGACCCGCCACACCGCGTTGCCCGCGCCGGTCTTCGTCAGCAGGGGCAGGGTCGTGGTCGCCACGGTGAGCTTGTAGTTCACGCTCCCGATGTTGCGGGCCCGCTCGTGGAAGGTGGCCTCCCTGGTGTCCGGGGCCGCGCGGCGCGGGGCCGGGGCGAAGACGAACAGCACCAGCGGGAACGGACGGTCCAGGTGCGGCCCGGCGTAGGTTTCCTGCCAGTGGGAGCGAGAGGCGCGGGCGGCGTTCCCGCGCCCGGTCGCGGGCGCGTTGCGGTAGGCGTCGTAGCGCTCCAGCTTGGCGATGAGGCGGGCGTAGGACATGGTGCGGTCGATCTCCACGAACGCGCTCGCCCCGTCGGCCAGGAGCACCACGCCGTCGGGCACCAGGTTCCCGGCCGGGGTGGGGTGGGCGCCTTCCACCCGCCAGTCGGCGTGATCGGCCACCTCCGCCTGGTGGAAGGCGATGACGGTGTCGACCAGGGCGAGGCCGTGCTCACGCAGGCCCGTCTTGCTGGCCGCGATCCGCTTGCCGGTGGTGCGGCCGGGCGTCGGTGCGACTCACCGGAGGCGGCGGCTTCGGCGAAGCCCGCCGGGGTGCAGTACCAGTAGCTCTGCTGGGCGCGGTGGGTCCGGCCGACCAGGGCCGGGGATTCGGCGAGCAGGTTGCGCAGCGCCCGCCGTACGTGGTCGGTGCCCTGCTGACGCGGCAGGAGCAGTGCCTTGAGCTGGCGGGGTGTGGCCAGACGCAACTGGGCGAGGGTGAGCAGGACCTCGCCGCGGATGTCCGCGCCGGCCTTCGCAACTGCGGCCTTGCGGGGCCGGGACGCTTCTCCAGGTACATCAGTACTTGTAGAAGAGGAGTTGCAACCGGCCGGGGTAGGCGAATTAGGGGTCTGATCAGCAACAACCGTCAGACGGCGGCTGGAAGCTGCGGGGCTGGGAGCGGGGCTTGTCGCAGGGCTCGGAGCGGGGCTTGCCGTCGCAGCGGTGTCCGCCGGGGTCGGTGGGGTGTGCGGGCCGGGTGCGGTGGTCATCTCGTCCTCGGGTTTCTCCGGCCGTACGCGGCCGGGTCGGCAGTCGTCCGGCCCACGTGGATCTGCACACGGGCCGGAGCCACCGTGTGAAGCCACCCCTTGACCGCGGTCTGACGGCCACCGACAACAAGCGCATGATTCCTCCTTGATCGACCCTTCCAGTCCACGTTTGTCCGTGACCGGAGTCACGTCCGCACCGCGTCCCGGAGCGCGGACTCTGTCCACAAGGCCTGGGCCCGCACCGTAGGGATCGGCCGGGCGCGCCAGGCATCCGGCCAGCGAACAGCAAGGAGCCCGCCATGGAGACGACGTCGCCCAAGGTGCCCCAGCTCGCCCCGGAACAGATCCGGCGGGCCTGCGACTACGTGGAGCTGGTCTGGCGGGAGCAGGGCACCGAGGAGGAGAAGGCCGCGCTGGCGGAGTTCCACGCCGACGGCCCCGAACTGGCGCGGCTGATCGGTGAGTTCGGTGCGCTGCTGCTGGCCGACTACCTCACCGCCGTGCCCGACGAGCACGCCGACTGCGAGTCCGCGTACGTCGCCGGGCAGCTGGTGACGGTGGCGAGCCGGTACCTCAAGCGGTGGTGCCTCGCGAGCGGGGCCGGGGCGCACACCGCCTGGATCGCGGCCGGGTTCCTGATCGAATGCATGCAGGAGGTCGACCAGGTGGGCCAGTTCCTCGACGACATCCGCGGCAACGTCGGCGCGGGATTCCCGAGCGGCTACGGCCTGAACTGAGCCGAAAGCCGGGCGGCGCCCGGGGACGGAGATTTCTCCTCCCCCGGGCGCTGCCCCTTTTGGTGCGGGATGTCGCAGGTAGCGGAGGTGGACAAGGGGGGCGCCGCGAACGGTGCGGGGAGGGCGCTCTCCCTCACCCGGCGCACCGCACCTCCGCGTAGCCGCACCTCCGCGACGGCGGTGGTGCGGTGCGGCACGCGCCCCAGTCGCACCGCCGCACCGC
>NZ_DATMVN010000493.1:0-7584 GCF_035563135.1 Streptomyces sp. | reverse complement strand
CTCCGGTCGTCCCCCTCGGCGCGGCCGCGCGAGCCGCCGCCGTCGGTGTCCGCAGCGGAGTGCTCCTCGCGGGATGCCCCGGCGGGTGCGTCCCCGCTGCCCGGTGCGCCGCCCTGGCCCGTGTCCGCCGCCGAATCGCTTCCTCCGGCCGGTGCGGGGACCCGCGCCTCGCCGTTCGCCTTGCGTCGCCGCTCTGCGGGGGACGATGCCTGGAGGCCCATGCCCCCGGTGGTACGGAACAGCTCGTCGGCCCCCGGCAGACTCACTCGGCGTGACACCGGGCGAGCACCTCCCTGGCGAGCTGGCGATAGGCGGCGGCGCCGACCGAGTTGGACGCGTACGTGGTGATGGGTTCACCGGCGACCGTGGTCTCCGGGAAGCGCACCGTCCGGCCGATGACGGTGTGGTAGACGTGGTCGTCGAAGGCCTCGACGACGCGCGCGAGCACTTCACGGCTGTGCACCGTGCGGGAGTCGTACATGGTGGCGAGGATGCCGTCCAGCTCCAGCTCGGGGTTGAGCCTCTCCTGGACCTTCTCGATGGTCTCGGTGAGCAGTGCCACACCGCGCAGCGCGAAGAATTCGCACTCGAGCGGGACTATCACCTTGTGAGCCGCCGTCAGGGCGTTCACGGTGAGCAGACCGAGCGAGGGCTGGCAGTCGATCACGATGTAGTCGTACTCGGACATCAGCGGCTTGAGGGCGCGCTGCAGCGTCGACTCCCGGGCCACCTCGCTCACCAGCTGCACCTCGGCGGCCGAGAGGTCGATGTTGCTGGGGAGCAGGTCCATGTTGGGCACGGCCGTCTTCAGCAGGACCTCGTCGGCCGCCATGCCCCGCTCCATGAGCAGGTTGTAGACGGTGAGGTCGAGCTCCATCGGGTTCACCCCGAGGCCGACGGACAGGGCTCCCTGCGGGTCGAAGTCGACGAGCAGGACGCGCCGGCCGTACTCCGCGAGTGCGGCGCCCAGGTTGATGGTCGACGTGGTCTTGCCGACGCCGCCCTTCTGGTTGCACATCGCGATGATCTTCGCGGGGCCGTGGTCGCTCAGCGGACCGGGGATCGGGAAGTACGGCAGCGGCCGCCCGGTCGGGCCGATCCGCTCGCGGCGCTGGCGGGCGGCGTCGGGCGCGAGCGTGGCCGCGTACTCCGGATCGGGCTCGTATTCGGCATCGGGGTCGTAGAAGTGCCCCTCGGGCACCTCGGCGAAGTCGGCGAAGTGGGAGGTCTCTCGGCCACTTTCGTTGCCGGCCATGGCGTTCACGTGTAGGCCGTCCATCATCTGGGGGGCTGTCGTCATGTGCTGGTGGGTGGCGAAGGTGCGGACAGCGGCGGAGCCGACAGCTTCGAGCCCGATCGGGCTCAGACCCCGTGCAGGCATCCCTGGTTGACCACCCCCGGGAGTAAATGTCGACTCATTCACAAGTCGTCTTACCTCCTTGGATGTGACCAGGAAACTTATCGATAGGTCAGCGTGGCACCATGCCGACGATTGGCGACTCTATGGCGTGTCACCGGTTCGCAGCAACACAATCCGCCGGACCCGGCCCGATGTGTCGGCAATCGAACACCCCTCTGTCAAGAGCAAGGAGCGCCCGGGGCGTACCTTTCGCGGGGGTGCAAAAAGGGTAGAGGGTCATGTCTCCGGCGGGACGGTCCGGGGCCCCTCATGCGTCCGGCCGGACCTCGCTGGGCGAGGTCCGGCCGGACGCGTGATGTTGACGTAGAGGGTTGACCGGCTCAGCCGAGAAGTGTGCCCAGTTCGACGTGGTCGAGACCGTGCGCCTCGGCCACCTCGCGGTAAACCACCTGGCCGTCATGGGTGTTGAGACCCTTGGCCAGCGCGGCGTCACGGCGCAGGGCCTCGGTCCAGCCCCGGTCCGCGAGCTCCAGGATGTAGGGCAGCGTGGCGTTCGTGAGCGCGTAGGTGGAGGTGTTCGGCACCGCGCCCGGCATGTTCGCGACGCAGTAGAAGACCGAGTTGTGGACCGTGAAGGTCGGCTCGGCGTGCGTCGTCGGATGCGAGTCCTCGAAGCAGCCTCCCTGGTCGATCGCAATGTCGACAAGAACACTTCCGGGCTTCATCTTGGCGACGAGCTCGTTGGTGACCAGCTTCGGCGCCTTGGCACCCGGGATCAGCACGGCGCCCACGACGAGGTCGGCCTCGACGACGGCCTTCTCCAGCTCGAAGGCGTTGGAGACGACCGTCCGCACCTTCGTGCCGAAGACCTTGTCGGCCTCACGCAGCTTGTTGATGTCCCGGTCGAGCAGGGTGACGTGGAAGCCGAGTCCGACGGCGATCTGCGTGGCGTTCCAGCCGGAGACCCCGCCGCCGATGACGACGGCCCTGGCCGACCCCGTGCCGGGGACACCGCCGGGCAGCACACCGCGTCCGCCCACCGAGCGCATCAGGTGGTACGCGCCGACCTGCGGGGCGAGGCGGCCGGCCACCTCGGACATGGGGGCGAGCAGCGGCAGCGCGCGGTTCGCGGTCTCGACCGTCTCGTAGGCGATGGCGGTCGTGCCCGACTCGAGCAGGGCGTCCGTGCACTCACGGGAGGCGGCGAGGTGCAGGTAGGTGAAGAGCGTCTGGCCCTTGCGGAGGCGGTGGTACTCCTCGGCGACCGGCTCCTTGACCTTGAGCAGCAGGTCCGCGGCGGCCCAGACCTCGTCGGCGGTGGGCAGGATCCGCGCGCCGGCGGCGACGTACTCCGCGTCCGGGATGGAGGAACCCTCACCGGCGTGCCGCTCGACGAGGACCTGGTGGCCGTGGCGGACGAGCTCATGCACTCCGGCAGGGGTGATCGCCACCCGGAACTCGTTGTTCTTGACTTCGCGGGGGATGCCGACCTTCACGTCGATCACGGTCCTTGGCTCGGAGAAACGCTCGGACATCACGGGAGATACCCGCATGAACCAAGCATAAGGGGAGACACCGCAGGGAGGTGCGGCAGAGCCATCATTAATGAAGGGCTTCTCACTGTCCAGCCTTACAAAGCATTAAGTTTTGATCGAAGTACTACGGATTTCGTAGGTCAGCCTCTCTTTGCTGCGTGTCCTGACCGTCCTCGCCCAGCAGTCTGTCCGCCGCCGCACGGTGCAGCCGGGCCGCCGCCGGGTCCCCGAGGCGGTCGAGGGTGTCCGCCAGCCTGAGCTCCAGCGCGGCCTGGAGACGTACGTCACCCGCCCGGCGGGCCAGGCCGACCGCGTCCCGGCAGGTGTGCAGCGACTCCTGCGGCCTGCCCGCGTACTCCTGCACCCGCGCGGCCTCACTGAGCGCACGCGCCTGGGCCGGGAGGTCCCCGAGCCTGCGGTGGCCCGCCGCCGCCGCCCGCCAGTTGCGCAGGGCCTCGCCGTAGCGCCCGGCATACGTGTGGACCGCTCCGAGCCGCCCGTACAGCCGCGCCCCGTCGGCCCGCTCCCCCTGCGTGAGCCGCTGGGCGAGCGCCCTGCCGTACCAGTCGGAGGCCCGGTCGTAGTCCCCCAGCTCCGCGTAGGCGCCGCCTGCGGATTCCATCGCCCTGCCGGTCGCGTAGAGGTCGTTCGCCGCACGGCCGGCGTCCAGCGCGGCCCGGTAACGGGCCAGCGCCTCCCGGGTGCGCCCGGTCCTGGCGTCCAGATCCGCGAGATTGAGCAGGGCGGCGGCCTTCTCCCGGGGCAGGTCGCGGCGCTCCGCCACGTCGAGGACCAGGCCGTGCAGCCCGTACAGCACGGGAGCGGCCTCCTCGGTTCCCCGGTGCGCGGCGAGGGCGCGGACGAGCGCGGCCACCAGCCGGCGGGCGAGGGTGTCCAGCTCCCCGTCACGCACCGCGGCCCGGGCGCAGGCCAGCAGCGCCGGCTCGCGGATCCGCAGCCACTCGGCGGCGGATTCCGGGCCGGGGAAACGCAGCGAGCGCGGCAGTCCGGCGAGCCGGCGGCGGGCCGGGGAGTCCTCGGGATCGGTGACCGCACGGCAGGCCTGGAGCCGGCGCACGGTCCGCTCCAGCATCCTGGCCCGGGCCAGCTGGATCTCGGCGGGCCGCTCCAGTTCCTCCAGCGCGGCGCGTAGCAGCGGTGCGAGGCAGCCGGGCACCTCGTACTGCGGCAGTTCGGCGCCGTTCGTCCTGAGCAGTCCGAACCGGACGAAGTCGTCCAGGGTCGTCTGCACGGCCGACACGGAGCACCCGGCCAGCGCGGAAGCGGTGTGTGCGTCGGCCAGCCCGGCGGGGGCGAGGGCGAGCAGCCGCAGTATCCGGGCGGCGGCCGGCGGCAGTGAGTCGTGGACCAGCCGGAAGGCGCGGGCCAGCGGCCGGGCGCCGGTGGGCCGTTCCGGGTCGTCCTGCTGGTCGCGCAGCTGTCTGGCCACATCGGCGACCGACGCGCCGGGGCGGGCGGCGAGCCAGCCCGCGACTAGGGTGAGGGCGGCGGGCTGCCCCTCGCACTCCTCCGCGAGTGTCTCGGCGGTCCTCGGATCGACCGTGATGCGGACCTGTCCGATGGTGCGGGCCAGCAGCTGCACCGCGGAGCCCGTGTCCAGCCCGCCGACGGTGCACGGGCGGACCCCGGGGATCCCGGTGAGGGGGCCGGTCGCCGTGGCGACGACCAGGCAGTCCGGGTTGTCCGGCAGCAGCGGTTCGACCTGCTCGGCGTCCACGGCGTCGTCGAGCAGGATCAGGGCCCGGCGTACGGCGAACGTCTCGCGGACCGTCTCGGAGAGTTCGTCCTCACCGGCTCCGGGCGGGGCGTCGACCGAAAGCAGGCCCAGGAGCGCGCGTGCGGTGCGTTCCACGGGGACGCGCTCACCGTCCGGTTCGGTGAGCGGGACCCGGAGGACCCCGTCGGGGTAGCCGCCTGGTTCCGCGAGCCGGCGGGCGAGTTCGGAGGCGAGAGCGGTGCGTCCGGATCCGGGCCGTCCCGCGATCAGCAGGACCCGTGCGCGGGCCGCTTTGCGGCCGGCCAGGGTGTCCAGGCCCGTACCCCCGACGTCCTCCTGAAGGGCTTTCAACTCACGTTCGCGGCCGAAGAATTGAGGAGGAGTGGCGTTCGGCGGTTCCTTGGCTCCCGCCGTCCCGGCCACGACGGCCGGGCTGCTGGTGTCCACCGCCTGATCGGTCACAGGCCACGCTCCACTTCGCTGCACGCGGTTGCCCACCGGAAGTCCGGTCGGGTGCCTTTCGAGCGTAGTTCAGTGGTGCGGGCGATCACGGCTGAGCGCGGCGGACACATCCCTCGATCGGATCAAAGTTTCGTACGATCAGCAGCCGATCGCCGAGGCGCCGGACCGTCCCGACGGGGACGGCCCGGCGGCCGGACTGCCGCGTGGCCGGCAGCGAGGCCCGGTCTCACACCTCGAACGGACGGGCCGGCCAGGGCGCCTCGGCCGGGCGCAGCGAGTCCACGCCGTCGCCCGCGAGCACCGCGGTGAGCGAGAGGACGCCCACGACCAGGCAGTTGTTGTGCAGATCGCCGGCGAGCACGCCCCGCACGAGTTCCTGGAGGGGCACCCGCGCCTGTTCCATGTCGGCCTCCTCCTCGGAGACGGCGAAGCGCTCGCCCTCCGCCTCGGAGAGGTCCCGGGCGAGGAAGATGCGTACGGCTTCGTCGCAGCCGCCGGGTGTGGGGTAGACGTCGGTCAGCACCCGCCAGTCCTCGGCCTTGACGTGGGCCTCCTCGTAGAGCTCGCGCTGCGCCGCGTGCAGCGGGTTCTCGCCGGGGACGTCGAGCAGTCCCGCCGGGATCTCCCACAGCTTGTGGCGCACCGGGTGCCGGTACTGCCGCAGGACGAGGACCCTGCCCTCGGCGTCGAGGGCGAGCACCGCCACGGAGCCGGGGTGGACCTGGTAGTCACGGCTGTGGACGCTGCCGTCGGGCATCACGACGTCGTCGGTGCGGACGCTGGTCTTGTTACCGGTGAAGGGGGTCACCGTCGCGGTGACCTGCCACTCCTCGGGTGTGTCCTGGAAACCCATGTACGTCCTCCCACGAACAAACAGGAACCGGGGCACGCATCCCGTCAGGATCCGTACCCCGGTCAACCGTATCGCCTTACGCTTCGGCGCCCGTGCCCTGCGCCGCGACCTTGCGCTCCACGGCCGCCTTCACCAGACCGGCGAAGAGCGGGTGGGGGCGGGTCGGACGGGAGCGCAGCTCCGGGTGCGCCTGGGTGGCGACCAGGTAGGGGTGGACCTCACGCGGGTATTCGACGTACTCGACGAGCTTGTTGTCCGGGGAGGTGCCGGAGAAGACCAGTCCGGCCTTCTTCTCCAGCTCCGCGCGGTAGCCGTTGTTGACCTCGTAGCGGTGGCGGTGGCGCTCCTCGACGTACGGCTCGCCCGCGTAGGCCTCGCGGACCAGGGAGCCCTCGGCGAGCTTCGCCGGGTACAGGCCGAGCCGCATGGTGCCGCCCAGGTCGCCCGCGCCCTCGACGTAGGCGAGCTGCTCCTCCATCGTCGAGATGACGGGGTGGCCCGTGGCGGCGTCGAACTCGGTGGAGTTCGCGTCCGGGATGCCGGCGAGGTTCCGCGCCGCCTCGATCACGATGCACTGGAGGCCGAGGCAGAGGCCGAGCAGCGGCACCTTGTTCTCGCGGGCGTACTGGATGGCGCCGACCTTGCCGACCACACCGCGCTCGCCGAAGCCGCCGGGGATGCAGACGGCGTCGACGTCACCGAGCTGCTTCCGGGCGCCGGCCGGGGTCTTGCAGTCGTCGGAGGCGACCCACTTGACCTTGACGCGCGCCTTGTTCGCGAAACCGCCGGCCCGGATGGCCTCGGTGACCGAGAGGTAGGCGTCGGGCAGGTCGATGTACTTGCCGACCAGGGCGACGGTGACCTCGTGACCGGGGTTGTGGACACGGTCCAGCAGGTCGTCCCAGGTGGTCCAGTCGACGTCGCGGAACGGCAGGTCGAGCTTGCGGACGACATAGGCGTCCAGGCCCTCGGTGTGCAGCACCTTGGGGATGTCGTAGATCGACCGGGCGTCCTTGCAGGCCACCACGGCGGTCTCGTCGACGTCGCACATCAGCGAGATCTTGCGCTTGATGGCGGTCGGGACGTCCCGGTCGGCGCGCAGCACGATGGCGTCCGGCTGGATGCCGATGTTGCGCAGCGCGGCGACGCTGTGCTGGGTGGGCTTGGTCTTCAGCTCGCCCGACGGACCGATGTACGGCAGGAGCGAGATGTGCACGACGAACACGTTGTCCCGGCCCACCTCGTGGCGGACCTGGCGTACGGCCTCCAGGAAAGGCAGCGACTCGATGTCGCCCACCGTGCCGCCGACCTCGGTGATGACGATGTCCACGTCGTCGGTGGCCATCCGGCGGATGCGGTTCTTGATCTCGTTGGTGATGTGCGGGATGACCTGCACGGTGTCGCCCAGGTACTCGCCGCGCCGCTCCTTGGCGATCACCGAGGAGTACACCTGGCCGGTGGTGACGTTGGCGGAGCCGTCCAGGTCGACGTCGAGGAAGCGCTCGTAGTGCCCGATGTCCAGGTCGGTCTCGGCGCCGTCGTTGGTGACGAACACCTCACCGTGCTGGAACGGGTTCATCGTCCCGGGATCGACGTTGAGGTAGGGGTCGAGCTTCTGCATCTTGACCCGCAGACC
>NZ_DATMVN010000492.1:0-20005 GCF_035563135.1 Streptomyces sp. | reverse complement strand
TGTCGGTCAAGGTCACCTCGGTCGAAGGAGAGCAGATCAACTTCGACATCGAGGCCGACGAGACGGCTTCACCGGCTCCGAACTGACGCCCCCGGACCGCCCTCTCCCGCCTGCGGCTGCTGCCTCCGGGGGATGAGCGGCCAGGCCGGTTCGACGACCGCCGCCGGGTCCCCGGTACGCCGCAGATAGGCCTGCAGGGAGAGCGACTGCTCGGCTGCCGCATCCGTCTGCAGACTGTGCAGGTCCTCCAGCGGCATCACTGCGACCGGCTGGTGCTTCTCCCCCAGGCGCCGCACCACACGGGCAGCGGCGACGGCGTCGGCCCTGGCGTCGTGCGCGTCGTCGAGCGGCACCCCGTAGTGGGCACACAGCGCGTGCAGGGCCCGCTTCCCCTTCCGGTACTTGTCGACATGCTTGTCGATCACCAGGGGGTCGATGACGGGCGAAGGCGGGCCGCCCAGTCGCTCGCTGACCGACTCCACCGTGTACCGCAGGCACTCACGGTCGAGCAGGGACAGGTCGTAGCGCGCGTTCATCACCACCAGCGGCGTCCCCGAGCGCAGCCCGTCGGCGACGGCGCGGGCGATCTCCTCGACCGCGGCTGCGGCCGGCACCCCGTGCTCGCGGGCGCGTTCCGTCGAGATGCCGTGGATCGCCGACGCCTGCTCGGGTATGTCCACACCGGGATCCAGCAGCCAGGTCCGCTCCTGCGACACGGATCCGTCCGCCTCCAGCCGGACGACCGCCGCCGTCACGATCCGGTCGGTCTCGACATCCGTGCCCGTGGTCTCCAGGTCGAACGCCAGCAGCGGTCCGCTGATCCAGCTCATCCCGTACCTCCTTCTGTGGTGCTTCCCCCCAGGTGCTGACCACCTTCGCACGCACCACTGACAACGCCGGGAAGAGGCGTCAGGAGACCGGTCTGGAGTCCGTCCAGACCGACTCGAACTCCTCGCGGTACGTCTCGAAGAGGCCGTGCTCACTGTCCTGCCCCGCCCTGACGACCGCACGCCCCCCGCCGCGCAGCACCAGCACGGGAGCCTCCATACCGCGTGCGCGCCGCAGGTACGGCTGGACGACACCGACCGCGCCGGGCCCGTCGCCGTCCACCAGGTAGGCCGTGAAGCGCGGCGTCTCGTCGAAGACATGGATCTGGAAGGCGCCCGGATCACGGAGCTTGGAGCGGACCCGGCGCATGTGGAGGATGTTCATCTCCACGGAGCGGCTCAGTTCACCCTTCTTGAGGCCCAGCTCGCGCTCCCGGCGTTTCACCGCGCTGCTCGCCGGGTTGATGAACAGCAGCCGGACCCGGCATCCGGACTCGGCGAGGCGGACGAGCCGGCGCCCCGAGAAGTTCTGCGTGAGGAGATTGAGCCCGATACCGATCGCGTCCAGCCGGCGTGCCCCGCCGAACAGGTCCTCGGCGGGCAGCTGGCGCTGGAGCCGGACCCGGTCGGGGTGGACGGAGACCACATCGGCGTAGCGGTCGCCGACCAGTTCCTCCACCGCGTCCACGGGCAGCCGGTCGGCCGACGGGACCGCGGCCCCGCCGCCGAGGATCTCCAGGAGCCGCGCGGAGGCCCGCTCGGCCTGTGCCAGGACCGCCTCGTTCAGCGCACGGTTGCGGGAGACGACGTTGCGCGCCACCTCCAGCTCGTCCAGGGCGAGCTCCACCTCGCGGCGGTCGTCGAAGTACGGCTCGAAACACGGCCAGTGCTGGACCATCAGCTCACGCAGCTGCGGCAGCGTCAGGAAGCTCAGGACGTTGTCGTCCGCCGGGTCGAGCAGATAGCCCTTGCGGCGCGAGACCTCCCGGACCGCGACGGCGCGCTGCACCCACTCCTGCCCCGCGGGGCCGGCGGCGGCCACCACCCAGTCCTCGCCGTGCACCGGCTCGTAGATCGGCCGGATCACGGCGGAGACCACGGCGCGCAGCCTCTGTTCCACCAGATTCAGCCAGATGTACGCACGCCCCGCCCGCTGGGCCCGTGTGCGCACCTCGTTCCAGGAGTCCGCTCCCCAGTCCAGCGCAGCACCGATCTCCACGGGCTGTGCGAGGGAGACAGCCCCTGGCGGGGCATCGGTCGATTCCCCCTCGTGACCTGCGTCACCTGGGGGCAGCTCGAACCCTCCCGAGCTCACCCGCGCACCGCCTTCCAGTCCCCCACCAACGATCAAGGAAGGGTACTCCGGCAGCGGGAGCCGGTGCAGCCGGATGCACAGGCTCCTTACTCAACTCCCCGATGGAGCGGGCCCGTTCCTTGCGATGAGATCAGGTGGAGTGAGATGGTTCATAGCGATTGCGCACCCCCTCGCAAACGGCATACCGGACGGAGGAGCCGCCCGGCGGTCCGGGCCCCCTGTCCGGGCGACACCGGGGCGTCCCAGGTTGACCGGTCCGGCGGGACCGTACGACAGGACCCGGCCGCACCGCTCGACGTACTAGGTACAGGACCGTCTTTCGGGGAGTATCGGGTCGAAAACCCCCGACACCCGGATCAGAAGTGGAAGAGTCCTATCTATGCAGGTCTGGCCGGGACACGCGTATCCCCTCGGCGCCACGTACGACGGCGCCGGAACCAACTTCGCGGTCTTCTCGGAGGCCGCCGACCGGATCGAGTTGTGCCTGCTGCACGACGACGGTTCAGAAACGGCGGTGGAGCTCCGCGAGACCGACGCCTTCGTCCGTCACGCCTATCTGCCCGGCGTGATGCCGGGGCAGCGTTACGGCTTCCGGGTGCACGGGCCCTACGAGCCGCAGCGCGGGCAGCGCTGCAATTCGGCGAAGCTGCTCCTCGATCCGTACGCACGTGCGATCTCGGGACAGATCCAGTGGGGCGAGGCGGTGTACGGCTATCCCTTCGGGAAGCCGGACGAGCGCAACGACCTCGACTCGGCGCCGCACACCATGAGCGCGGTCGTGGTCAACCCGTACTTCGACTGGGGAGACGACCGCCGTCCGCGTACGGACTACCACCGCACAGTGATCTACGAGGCCCACGTGAAGGGCCTGACGATGCTTCACCCGGGCCTGCCCGAGGAACTGCGCGGCACCTACGCGGGTCTCGCGCACCCCGAGATCATCGCCCATCTCACGGAACTGGGGGTCACCGCGATCGAGCTGATGCCGGTGCACCAGTTCGTCCAGGACCACCGTCTCGCCGACGCCGGCCTGGCCAACTACTGGGGCTACAACACCATCGGATTCTTCGCCCCGCACAACGCGTACGCCTCCTGGGGTGACCGCGGCGAGCAGGTGCTGGAGTTCAAGCAGGCGGTGAGGGCGCTGCACCAGGCCGGCATCGAGGTGATCCTCGACGTCGTCTACAACCACACCGCCGAGGGCAACCACCTCGGTCCGACCCTCTCGTTCCGGGGCCTCGACAACGCCTCGTACTACCGCCTGGCCGACGACCAGAAGTACTACATGGACACCACCGGCACCGGGAACTCCCTGCTGATGCGGTCGCCGCACGTCCTGCAACTGATCATGGACTCGCTCCGGTACTGGGTGACCGAGATGCACGTGGACGGCTTCCGCTTCGACCTGGCGGCGACGCTCGCGCGCCAGTTCCACGAGGTCGACCGGCTGTCCTCCTTCTTCGACCTCGTGCAGCAGGACCCGGTGGTCAGCCAGGTCAAGCTGATCGCCGAGCCCTGGGACGTGGGCGAGGGCGGATACCAGGTGGGCAATTTCCCGCCGCTGTGGACCGAGTGGAACGGCAAGTACCGGGACACGGTGCGGGATCTGTGGCGGGGCGAGCCCAGGACCCTCGCGGAGTTCGCCGGCCGCCTCACAGGCTCCTCGGACCTCTACCAGGACGACGGCAGACGCCCGCTGGCCTCGATCAACTTCACCACCTGCCACGACGGTTTCACCCTGCACGACCTGGTCTCGTACAACGAGAAGCGCAACGACGCCAACGGTGAGGGCAACCGGGACGGCGAGAGCCACAACCGTTCGTGGAACTGCGGGGTGGAAGGAGAGACCGAGGACAAGGAGGTGCTGGAGCTGCGCGGCCGGCAGATGCGCAACTTCATCGCCACGTTGATGCTCTCCCAGGGCGTCCCCATGCTGAGCCACGGCGACGAGTTCGCACGGACCCAGCGGGGCAACAACAACGGTTACTGCCAGGACAACGAGCTCTCCTGGGTCCATTGGCCCGATCCGGCCGCCGCGTCGCGCGCCGGGGACGGCGAGGAGGAGGCGAGCGGCACCGACACGAGCCTGCTGGAGTTCACCCGGGCGATGGTCTGGCTGCGCCGCGACCACCCGGTCTTCCGGCGCAGGCGCTTCTTCCACGGCCGCCCGGTGGAGGGCACGCACGACGAGCTGTCCGACATCGCGTGGTTCACTCCCCGGGGCGAGGAGATGACCCAGCGGGACTGGCAGGCCGCTCACGCCAAGGCCATGACGGTCTTCCTGAACGGTCATGCGATCTCCGAGCCGGGCCCGCGCGGCGAGCGGATCGCCGACGACTCGTTCCTGCTCATGTTCAACGCGGCCGCGGAGAGCCTGGAATTCACCGTCCCGGTGAACCACGGCAAGCAGTGGCAGGTCGTCGTGGACACCGCGATTCCGGACGGGGTGCCGCCCGGTGCGGGGCCCAGGGTGTCCGCGGGCGAACGGGTGACGCTGGTCGGGCGCAGTCTGACCGTGCTCAAGCGTCCGGCGTAGGCCGATGGGGTGACGGGCACCGGCCGGGCCGCCGCCGGGCCGGTGCCGGCCGGCCGGGAAGGTGGGAGAGAGGCCCCCGGCTGGGTACGTACGATTCCATGACGCCCACTGCCACGTACCGGCTGCAGCTCCAACCGGATTTCCCGTTCGCCGCCGCCGCGGACGCCGTGCCGTACCTCGCCGAGCTCGGCGTCTCCCACCTGCACCTGTCCCCCGTCCTGGAGGCCGTGCCCGGTTCCGGACACGGTTACGACGTCGTCGACCACACCAGGGTGCGGGCCGAGCTCGGGGGTGAGGAGGGCCTGCGGGAGCTGGCCGCCACGGCACGCGCCCACGGCCTCGGACTGATCCTGGACATCGTGCCGAACCACATGGCCGCCGCGCCCCGGCACAACGTGCCGCTGTGGGAGGTCCTGCGGGAGGGCCCCGGGTCCCCGTACGCCCGCTGGTTCGACATCGACTGGGCGGCCGGGGGCGGGAAGGTGCTGCTGCCGGTGCTGGCGGGACGTGTCGGCGAGGAGAGCGGCAGCCTGGAGCCGGGCACCAGGGACGACGGCACGCCCGTGCTGCGCTACGGCGATCTGGAGTTCCCCCTGCGCGCGGGCACGGAGGGCCTCGCGCTGCCCGAGCTGCTGGCCGCCCAGCACTACCGGCTCGCCTGGTGGCGGTTGGCCAGGACCGAGCTGAACTACCGGCGGTTCTTCACCGTCTCCGATCTGATCGGTGTCCGGGTGGAGCACCCCGAGGTCTTCGACGCCACCCACGGCAAGATCCTCGAACTGGTCCGCGACGGGGTCGTCGACGGACTGCGCGTCGACCACCCGGACGGGCTGGCCGATCCCGCCGCGTATCTCGGACGGCTCGGTGACGCCACGGACGGGCGGTGGACGGTGGTGGAGAAGATCCTGACCGGTTCCGAGGCGCTGCCGGCCGGCTGGGCGGTCGCGGGGACGACCGGATACGACGCGCTGCACCGGATCGACGGCGTGTTCACCGACCCGATGGGCGCGGCGGATCTGCTCGGCCGCTACCGGGACTTCGCGGGCCCTCCCGGGGACCGCGGCGGCTGCTGGACAGCGACCGTACGCCGGGCGGCGTACCGCGTGGTCACCCATGAGCTGGCCGCCGAGACCCAGTGGCTGACCCGCCTGGTCGTCGAGGCGTGCGCCGGGGACCCCGCGCTGCACGACCACGCGCCGTGGGCCCTGCACACGGCGGTGCGCGAGCTGCTGGTGCGGGTGCCCGTGTACCGGCCGTACGTGACGGCGGGCGGCCCGCTCACCGAGATCGCCGAGGCGACGCTCCCGGCCGAGGCGGTGCGGGACGCCAAGGCGGTCTTCCCGGTCCCGCAGGAGGCGGAGGCCGTCGATGTGGTGCGCGACCTCGCGCTGGGCCGGCTCGGGGACGGGCCGGAGCACGCGGCGTTCTGTGCCCGGTTCGCGCAGACCGCGTCCGCGCTGCACGCCAAGTCGGTGGAGGACACGGCGTTCTACCGCTACGTCCCGCTGATCTCGGCGGCCGAGGTGGGCGGCGATCCGGGGCAGCCGGCGGTGAGCCCGGAGGAGTTCCACGCCTTCTGCACCCGCCTCGCGAGGGACTGGCCGGCGACCGGCACGGTGCTGACCACGCATGACACCAAGCGCAGCGGGGACGTGCGGGCCCGGATCGCGGTCCTGTCCCAGTGCCCCGAGCGGTGGTCCTCACTGGTGGCGCAGCTGTCCCGGGCGGCGTCCGTGCCGGCCCCGGACCCGCAGCTGGCCTGGCAGGCCTGGCAGTCGGCGTACGGCTGCGCGGGGCTGCCCGCCGGTGAGACCGCGGGCAGGCTGGAGCCCGCGCTGCTGAAGTCCGTGCGCGAGGCGGGCCTGTTCACCAGCTGGACCGAGCCCGACCCGGCGTACGAGCGGGCCGTGGCCGACTTCGTGGCGGCCGGTCCGGGCAGCGACGCGGGCGAGGCGCGGTCGATGATGACCACGTTCGCGAAGGCTCTCGCCCCCTTCGTGCGGGCCAACGTGCTGGGTGCCGCGCTGGTGCACCTGACGATGCCCGGAGTCCCCGACCTGTACCAGGGCACGGAGCGGGAGTACATCGCGCTGGTCGACCCGGACAACCGGCGGCCGTTCACCCGGCCTGCCGGGGACGGCGGCGAGAAGGCCGCGCTGACCAGGGCCGCGCTGCGCCTGCGCCGGGAGCGCCCGGAGCTCTTCGGCGAGTCGGGCACCTATGCCCCGCTGGCCGCGCGGGGGCCTGCGGCAGCCCACTGTCTGGCGTTCTGCCGGTCCGGCGAGGTGGTCACGGCGGTGACCCGGCTGTCGCTGCGGCTCGACGAGGAGGGCGGCTGGCGCGATACGGAACTGACGCTGCCCGACGAGGGCCCGTGGGCCGACCTCCTGTCGCCCGGGCGGGAGTTCACGGGCTCCGCGGTCGGTGTGGCGCGGCTCTTCGCCGAGCGGCCGGTGGCGCTTCTCACGAGGGTGAGGCGCTGAGCGGTCCGTTCGCTCAGACCGGGGGTACGGGCAGCGACGCGGTCAGCCGGAAGGCCATCCGGCCGAAGCTCACCTGGTCGCCGTCGCGCACCGCGACCGAGCCGACGACCCGCTGGCCGTTGACGCACGTGCCGTTCGTCGAGCCCAGGTCGCGCAGGATCCACCGGCTTCCGTGCGCGGTCAGTTCGGCGTGCAGCCGCGACACCGTCTCGTGGTTGAGCCGGAGTCCGTTGCCCGGGTCGCGGCCTATGCGCAACGGGTGGGGCCCGGGCACCGGCAGCAGGAGTTCAGGCAGCCGCCCGGCCTGCCACGCCCTGCGCACCCGGGCCGGGAAGGCGGAGACCTCGCCCACCGCGCGGAACAGGCCGCGGGACCAGCGCCCGCCTGGCTCCAGGTCCGAGGTGAGCGCCTTCAGCTCCTCGGAGCGCCGGGCGGTCAGGGCGAGTTCCATGCGCCGCAGAAAGGTGTCGTGGGAGAGCTTCCCCTGTGCGGCGCCGTCTCTGAGCACACCGAGAACACGGTCGCGCTCGGCGTCCGAGAGCCGCGCGGGATACGTGTGGGACTCGAAGGAGGACGTCACAGAACCGATTCTCGGCCCGCGACGCCCGAGGTGTCCAGACGAGGCCCGGTCCCGGCCACCCTGACCTGCGCCGCAGTGGATGAATGCGGCCCGCCGGGGCCCGCGAGTTGTTATCCTCACGCGCTGCCGCCTTCGGAGGCGGCACCCACATCGAGGAGACCGTGTACCCCCTGCACCACCGGAACTGACCATCCGTCCGCTCGCCGGAGCGGACGAACTCGGTCTCTTCCTCCGGCTGTCCTACGTGCTCGACCACGAACTCGCCGACGACCTCGCCACGGGCCGCCGCCGCCCCGAATGGATGTGGGTGGCGCTGCGCGGCGACCGTGTCGTGGGGCGGATCGCCTGGTGGACGGGCCAGGACGGCGGCGGTCCTCAGCTCCTGGACTTCTTCGACCTGGACGACACCCTGCCGGAGCCGGAACGCGGCACGAGGGACCAGCCGTGAAACCGGTGGACGCGGGACGCCGGAGGCCGTAACGTCGGCGCCCGGCACCTACCCGGGCGCCCGCCCCGGACGGTTCCGGACGAGGAAGGAGGCGAGACACGTGCGTGACCTCGGCACCACCCGTAGCACCACGTTCACGCGCTCCCGTCCCGTCCGCAGGACGGTGTCGGACTCGGTCTGACCGGGGGCGCCGAGTACCGGAGGACACCACCATGACCGTTACGGTCATCCGCTCGCTCACCCCGGGCGACGCGCATCTCTTCGATTCCCTGCAAGGCCCCTCTCTCGTCGGCCGTGCCGCGTTCGGCCACCGCTACGCCGTCGTGCACGAAGGCGGTGAGTACCGGCCCGAGTGGACCTGGGTGGCCCTGCGCGACGGCGTCGTCGTCGCCAGGGCGGCCTGGTGGGGCGGGCCCGAGGACACCGAGCCCGTGCTGCTCAACTACTTCGACTTCGCCGAGGGCGAGGCGGCGGCGGGCACCGAGCTGCTGCGCCGCGCCCCGTGGTCCGTCGAGTACGAGCTGATCGTGCCGCCCGGCTGGCGGGAGGTGCCCGCGGTCCGGGCGGCTGCCTCGGCGCGGATCGCGGCGGCCGGGGCGGCGGGGATGAAGCCGCTGGTCGAGCGCTACCACTACGAGTGGACTCCCTCGGACGGCCTGCCCGAGCGGCCCGGCCGGCTGATCTTCCGCGAGGCACCCGACGACGCGGTGGTCCTGGACGTCCTGCGCCGGGTCCACTCCGTGACCCTGGACGCCCACGCCAGGCGTGTCATCGAGGGCCCGGGCGGTCTGGAACAGGCCGCCCGGGAGGAACTGGACTTCTTCAACTGGTGCCCCTCGCCCCGTTCCTGGTGGCAGCTCGCCCACACCCCGGACGGCGCACTCGCGGGCATCCATGTGCCCGCCCGCAATCCGGGCGGCCCGTGCATCGGCTTCATCGGGGTCGTGCCCGAGGCGCGGGGGCACGGCTACGGCTACGACCTGCTCGTGGAGAGCACCCACTTCCTCGCCGGTGAGGGTGCCACCTCCATCGCGGGCGCGACGGACCGGGGCAACGCGCCGATGGCCGCCGCGTTCGCCCGCGCCGGCCACCGCGTCACGCAGGAGCGTGTCCACCTGGTGTGAGCGGCGTCCCGGGCGTGCCTCCGGCGCGCTGCGCGCGGATCACGTCGCGGTACCAGGCGTAGGACTCCTTGGGGGTACGCCGCAGGGTCTCGTAGTCGATGTGGACCAGGCCGAACCGCTTGCTGGCCCCCTCGGTCCATTCGACGTTGTCGGTCAGTGACCAGGTGAAGTAGCCGCGCACGTCGACGCCCGCGTCGATGGCCGTGCGCAGCGCCTCCAGGTGCCCCTCCAGGAAGGCGATGCGGCGGCCGTCGGCGACCGGCTCGTCGACCGCGCAGCCGTTCTCCGTGATGTAGACGGGCGGCAGCCGGCCGCCGAAGCGGTCCCGCAGCCGGCCGAGCGTCTCGGCGAGCCCCTGGGGAACGACGGGCCAGCCGAAGTCGGTGGTGTCGTACCCCTCGATCTCCCTGATGCCGAAGGGGAGTCCGGCCGGTATCGGGTGGCCGGAGAAGGAGTCGAGCGCTCCGGGTCCGGGGGCGCCGACGAGGGTCGGGTTGTAGTAGTTGACGCCGTACCAGTCGAGGGGTGTGGAGATGACCCTGAGATCGTCCTCGACCGGGCCCGGCATCAGCGCGGCGAAGCCTTCACCGGGGTAGCGGCCGGTGAGGACCGGGTCGGCGAACAGCCAGTTGGCCAGGGTGTCGTAGATCTCCGCTCCCGCCCGGTCCTCGTCGGAGTCCCCCGCCGTCCAGACGGGGGTGTGCGACTGCGCGATGCCGATGTTGCCCGCGCCGGCGGCGCGCAGCGCCCGTACGGCCAGTCCGTGGGCGAGCAGCTGGTGGTGGGCGGCCGGCAGCGCGTCGAGGAGGAGCGTGCGGCCGGGGGCGTGCTCGCCCAGGGCGTAGCCGAGCATCGTCACCTCGGCCGGTTCGTTGATGGTGATCCACATGGGGACCCGGTCGGCGAGGCGCTCGGCGACGATGCCCGCGTACTCGGCGAAGCGGTAGGCGGTGTCCCGGTTGAGCCAGCCGCCCGCCTCGTCCAGCGGGAGCGGGGTGTCCCAGTGGTAGAGGGTGGGGGCCGGGGTGATGCCGTGGGCGCAGAGTTCGTCGACGAGCCGGTCGTAGAAGTCCAGTCCGGCGGGGTTGAGCGAGCCGCTGCCGCCGGGCACGACCCGGGGCCAGCTGATGGAGAAGCGGAAGGCGTCCGCGCCCAGACCGGCGAGGAGGGCGACGTCCTCACGGTAGTGCTCGTGGAAGCCGGTGCCCCGGGTGGTGTCCGTACCGTCCTTGATCCGGCCGGGCCGGGCGGCGAAGGCGTCCCAGCCGGAGGGCCCCTTGCCGTCGGCGTCGAAGGCCCCTTCCGTCTGGAAGGCGGAGGCGGAGGCGCCCCACAGGAAACCGGGTGGGAAGGTCGGCACGGGCATCTCGGCCTCCAGCAGCCGTAGGAGGGACCTCGTCCTACTCGCCGGGCCCACCGCGAATGAGCGTGAGCCCGGTAGGGCAATGATCAGGACCAGACCCTAGTCGCCAGGTACGGGCTCGCTCCAGTGTCCCGGGGCCGTGCGTGCGAATTCCGCCGATCATGGGGCCTCCGGCGAGGCATCCGGTTCATGGACGAGGAGTGATGGATGCAGTTCGAGGTGTGGGCCCCTGAGACCGGGTCGGCCGCGCTGTGCACGGCGCACGGCCGGCGGCCGATGGAACGCGACCCGTCGCGTGCGGGCTGGTGGACGGCTGAGGCCGAGGCGGCGGACGGTGACCGTTACGGCTTCGCGCTCGGCGACGGGCCCGTGCTGCCCGATCCGCGCTCCCGCCGCCAGCCGGACGGGCCGGACGGCGAGAGCGCCGTCGTCGACCACGCCGCGTACGCCTGGCGCACCGAGTGGGCCGGGCGCGGGCTGCCGGGCGCCGTCCTGTACGAGCTGCACGTCGGCACGTTCACGGAGGCGGGCACCTTCGACGCCGCGGCCGAGCGGCTCGGCCACCTCGTGGACCTCGGCATCACCCATGTGGAACTGATGCCCGTCTGCCCCTTCCCGGGCACGCACGGGTGGGGGTACGAAGGGGTGTCGCTGTGGGCGGTCCACGAGCCCTACGGCGGCCCGGAAGGGCTGAAGCGTTTCGTCGACACGGCGCACGGTCTGGGTCTCGCGGTCGTCCTGGACGTGGTCCACAACCACCTGGGTCCCTCGGGCAACCATCTCCCGGCCTTCGGCCCGTACTTCACGGACACGCACCACACCCCCTGGGGCTCGGCGGTCAACCTCGATGCCCCCGGATCGGACGAGGTGCGCGCCTATCTGCTGGGCAGCGCTCTCGCCTGGCTGCGGGACTACCGCCTCGACGGGCTGCGCCTGGACGCCGTCCACGCGCTGGCCGACGGTCGCGCGCTCACCTTCCTGGAGGAACTGTCCACCGCCGTCGACACCCTCGCCGCTGAGCTCGGCCGGCCGCTCGGCCTGATCGCGGAGTCCGACCTCTGCGACCCGCGTACGACCTCTCCGCGCGCGGACGGCGGCATCGGACTGCACGCCCAGTGGAACGACGACTTCCACCACGCCCTGCACACCGCGCTCACCGGCGAGTCCCAGGGGTACTACGCCGACTTCGCGGCATCCCCGCTGGCCGCCCTCACCAAGACCGTGACCGGCGCGTTCTTCCACGACGGTACGTACTCCAGCTTCCGGGGCCGGACGCACGGCCGTCCTGTCGACGTCACCCGGACTCCGGCCCACCGCTTCGTCGGGTACGCGCAGACCCATGACCAGATCGGCAACCGCGCCCTCGGTGACCGGCTCGCCGCCGGGCTCTCCCCCGGGCTCCAGGCGTGCGCGGCGGCGCTCGTGCTCACCGGGCCCTTCACCCCGATGCTCTTCATGGGCGAGGAGTGGGGCGCCCGCACCCCGTGGCAGTTCTTCACCGACCACACCGACCCCGAGCTCGCCCGTGCCGTGCGTGAGGGCAGGCGGAGGGAGTTCGCGGCGCACGGCTGGGCCGAGGAGGACATCCCCGATCCGCAGGATCCGGCCACCCGGGCCCGCTCCTGCCTCGACTGGAGTGAGCCGGCGCGCGAGCCGCACGGCCGGCTGTACGCCTGGCACCGCGAGCTGATCGCCCTGCGCCGCACCCTGCCGGACCTCTCCGATCCGGATCTGGCCTCGGTGCGGACGGCGTACGACGAGGAGGCCCGCTGGATCGCGTACCGCAGGGGCGATCTGCGGATCGCGGTCAACCTCTCGGGGAAGCCCGCCGCCGTCCCGCTGGGTGCCGGCCGTCACCGGGCGGGCGGGGGGAGGGTGCTGGCCGCGTGGGAGCCCACCGCGGCGCCGGACGCCGACGGGGTGCTGCACCTGCCGCCGGAGTCGTGCGCCGTGCTCGCCGACGACTGAGAAGGGTGGTGCGCCGCAGCACGGCCGGGAGGCCCCTCACGACGTGCTGAACGGGTCGTGCGGCCGCGCGCCGCAGGACCTGGGGGCGCTACTCGACGATCGCCAGTTCACGAGCGGTGGTGTTCAGCCGCCTGCCCCCGCTCTCCGTGACGGTGACGATGTCCTCGATGCGGACACCGAAGCGGCCGGGCAGATAGATGCCCGGCTCCACGGAGAAGCACATTCCGGGGACGAGCGGCTGTTCCTCGCCCTCGATCATGTAGGGCGGCTCATGGGTGGTGACACCGATGCCGTGACCCGTGCGGTGGATGAAGCGTTCGCCGTAGCCGAACTCGGTGATGACGGCGCGGGCCGCCCGGTCGACGTCCTGGCACGCCACGCCGGGCCGCACGGCGTTGCAGCCGGCCTCCTGCGCCTCCCGTACGACGTCGTGGACCCGCTGTTCCTCGGCGGTGGGTTCGCCGACGTGGACCGTGCGGGAGGTGTCGGAGCCGTAGCCGTGCATCAGCCCGCCGAAGTCCAGGACCACCATGTCGCCCTGCTCGATGGTGCGGCCGCCCGCCTCGTGGTGCGGGTTCGCGCCGTTCGGACCGGAGCCGACCACGGTGAAGTCGACCTGGGAGTGCCCGTGTTCGGTGAGGAGCGCGGCCAGGTCGGCGGCCACGTCGCTCTCCCGGCGGCCGGAGAACCGGACCTTCAGGATCTGCTCGTACGTCGCGTCGGCGGCGGCCCCCGCGGCGGCGAGCCGCTCCAGCTCGGCCGCGTCCTTGACGGCGCGCAGCATCGGCAGGGCCTCGGTGAGGGAGGCGTAGGAGGTGCCGGGGAGGAGCTTGTGCAGGGCCAGCAGGTGCAGCGCCCAGGCGTTGTCGCTGATCCCGAACCTGCCCTCGGCGTCGAGGAGTCCGGCGGTCAGGGTGTAGGGGTTCGCGGCGTCGGTCCAGTCCCGCAGGGTGAGGGCGGGGGCGCCCGCCGCACGCTCGGCGTCCGCCGCCTCCAGGGCGGGGACGACGAGGACGGGGTCGTGGCCGGCTCTGAGGATGAGCAGGGTGAGGCGCTCGGTGTCCGCCGTCGGCCGGTAACCGGTGAGGTGGACCATGTCGGGCCCGGGTGCCACGAGGACGCCGGCCAGGCCCGCGGCTTCGGCGGACTCGGCCGCGCGGGTCATCCTGGCCCGGTAGTCCTCGGCGGTGAAGGGCAGGGGCTGGTCGTCACTGGGCATGGGGAACCTCCTGGCGGGGCGCGGCACGGCACTCAGCATCCTGCCCGCCGGCGGGGGCGGACGCGAGCGGAATCCGGGAACGCCCCGGGTGTGCTCAGCTGAGCCGTACGACGAGGTCGGCGCGGTCGCGGTGCCGCTCGGCCAGCCGGGCGTTGTGCTCGTCGGATCCGGCGACCCAGCGCTCGGCGTACGGGCGGGGCTTGCCGAAGCGCACATGCCGGTCCACGAGTCTGCGCACCCGCAGCCCCGGATCGGCGTCCAGGAACCACGCCTCGTCCAGCAGGCCGCGCACCGGCGCCCAGGGCCCCTCGTCCAGAAGCAGGTAGTTGCCCTCGGTCACGACGAGCGGGATGTCCGCGGGGACGCACATGGACCCGGCGACCGGTTCCTCCAGCGCCCGGTCGAAGGCGGGCGCGTACACCGGGTCCGGGCCTCCGGGGTGGCGCAGCCGGCGGAGCAGGGCCGTGTAACCGGCCGCGTCGAAGGTGTCGGGGGCGCCCTTGCGGTCCGCCCGCCCGAGGCGTTCCAGCTCCGCCCCCGCCAGGTGGAAGCCGTCCATCGGGACGAGGACCGCGCGCTCCTGGAGCTCCTCGACGATCCGGGCGGCCAGTGTGGACTTCCCGGCGCCGGGCGCTCCCGCGATGCCCAGGATGCGGCGGCCGCCGCCGGCGGCGAGGCGGCGGGCGCGGTCGGTCAGTGCGGCGCGGTCGGTCAGTGCGGCGCGGTCACTCAGCGCGGCACAGTCGGCCGGGGCGGCGCGGTCACTCGTGTCCATGAGGGGCATTGTCCCCGGCCCGGCCCCGGCCCCGTTAGTGTTACGTATAACCACCTACCCGTACCCCGAGGACGAGGATCGGTCCCATGTCCCACATCGCCCTGGTCACGCTGGTCGTCCGCGACTACGACGAGGCCCTCTCCTTCTACACCGGCGCCCTCGGCTTCCAGCTGGAGCAGGACACGGACCGGGGTGACGGCTCCCGCTGGGTCGTCGTGCGGCCGCCGGGCACCACGGGCACCGGACTGCTGCTGGCGCGCGCCGAGGACGCGGCCCAGGAGGCGAGCGTCGGGGCACAGACCGGCGGCCGGGTCGGCTTCTTCCTGTACACGGAGGACTTCGCGGGTGACCACGAGCGGATGCGGGCCGCCGGGGTCCGCTTCCTGGAGGAACCGAGGCACGAGCCGTACGGCTCCGTCGCGGTGTTCGAGGACCTCTACGGCAACCGGTGGGACCTGCTGCAGCCCGCGTGACCGGCCGCCCGGGAGGTCACCCGGGCCCTGCCGCCGCACGCAGCGCTTCGAGGACCGGCTTGATCAGCGGGTGCCCTTCGGCTCCCTGCCGTACCGCGGCGAAGACCCGCCGCGTCGGGGCGGCGCCCTCCACCGGCCGTACGACGACCCCGCCGGGCTCCGTGCCGCGCAGCGCCGAGCGGGGCACCAGCGCCACCCCCGCGCCTGCTCCGGCCAGGGCGACCACGGCGTGGAAGTCGTCCGACGAGTGCTCCAGCAGGGGTTCGAAGCCGGCGTACTCGCAGGCCAGGACCACCACGTCGTGACAGGGATTGCCCGGGTAGGGGCCGATCCACGTGTCCTTGGCGAGATCGGCGACGGCGACGTGGGCCTGGTCCGCGAGGCGGTGGCCGACCGGCAGCACCGCGTCGAAGGGTTCGGAGTACAGCGGCACCCGGGTCAGCCGCCGGTCGTCGTCACCGGGCGCGCCCCGGTATTCGACGGCGACCGCCACATCGACCTGGCGGTCCAGCACCATCGGCACGCTCGCGTCGCCCTCGGCGTCCTGCACCCGGACCCGGATCCCCGGCGCGGTGCGGGTGAGCTCGGTGATCGCGGGGGCGAGGACGAGCCCGATGCCCGTGGCGAACGCGGCGACGGTGACCGTCCCCGCGACGCCCGCGCCGTAGTCGGCGAGCTCCGCCTCCGCCCGCTCCAGCTGGGCGAGGACGGCGTTGGCGTGGGTCAGCAGGATCTCCCCGGCGGCGGTCAGCCGGGTACCCCGGGCCCCGCGCTCGACCAGCCGGTGACCGGTCTCCTGCTCCAGGGCGGCGAGCTGCTGGGAGACCGCGGAGGGGGTCAGATACAGCGCGGCGGCTGCGGCGGTCACCGTGCGGTGGTCGGCCACCGCACGGAGGATACGCAGCCGGCGTGCATCGATCATGCGCTCATTGTCCCAGCCCGGAGGGCGCCCCTACGCCTCCAGTGCGGTCCGTGCGCCGACGAACGCGTCCACGGCGCGGTTGACGTCCTCGGTGGAGTGCGCGGCGGAGAGCTGGACGCGGATGCGTGCGGCCCCCTGCGGGACGACGGGGTAGGAGAACCCGATCACATAGACACCGCGCTCCAGGAGCAGCTCCGCCATCCGGCCCGCCTTCGCCGCGTCCCCCACCATCACGGGGGCGATGGCGTGGTCGCCGGGCAGGATGTCGAACCCCTCCTCGGTCATCCGGGAACGGAAGAGCGCGGTGTTGGCGCGGAGCTGCTCCCGCAGGTCGCCGGCGGACTCCAGCAGGTCGATGACCTTGAGGGAGGCCGCGGCGATGACCGGGGCGAGCGAGTTGGAGAAGAGGTACGGGCGTGAGCGCTGGCGCAGCAGCGCGACGATCTCGGCGCGCGCGGCGACGTAACCGCCGGACGCGCCGCCCAGCGCCTTGCCGAGGGTGCCGGTGATGATGTCGACGCGGTCCATGACACCGTGCAGCTCGGGGGTGCCCCGGCCGCCGGGGCCGACGAAACCGACCGCGTGGGAGTCGTCGACCATGACCATGGCGTCGTAGCGGTCGGCGAGGTCGCAGATCTCCGCGAGCGGGGCGACGTAGCCGTCCATGGAGAAGACCCCGTCGGTGACGACGAGCCGGCGCCGGGCCCCGGATGCCTCCTTGAGCTGCTGCTCCAGGTCGGCCATGTCGCGGTTGGCGTAGCGGTGGCGCTTCGCCTTGGAGAGGCGGATGCCGTCGATGATGGAGGCGTGGTTGAGGGCGTCGGAGATCACCGCGTCCTCGGGGCCGAGAAGGGTCTCGAAGACTCCGCCGTTGGCGTCGAAGCAGGAGGAGTAGAGGATCGTGTCCTCCTGCCCGAGGAAGGACGACAGGCGCCGTTCCAGCTCCTTGTGGACCTCCTGGGTGCCGCAGATGAAGCGGACGGACGCCAGCCCGTAGCCCCAGCGGTCCAGCGCCCCGTGGGCCGCGGCGACGACCTCGGGGTGGTCGGCGAGGCCCAGGTAGTTGTTGGCGCAGAAGTTGAGCACCTCGCCCGCGCGGCCTCCGGAGGTGACGGCCACGGTGGCGGACTGCGGGGTGCCGATGACCCGCTCGGGCTTCTGGAGTCCGGCGTCGCGGATCTCGTCGAGGGTGGTGCGCAGGTCGTCGCGTACGGAATCGAACATGAAAGATGTCTCCCAGGTGGATACGGGTGCGTACGAGGAGCTTCAGGCAGCCCAATCGAGCAGGACCTTGCCACCGAGACCACTCGCGGCGTCGTCGAACGCGGCCTCGAAGTCGCGGTAACCGTACCGGCCGGTGATCACCGGGGCGAGGTCGAGCCCGCCCTCCAGGAGTACGGACATGGCGTACCAGGTCTCGTACATCTCGCGGCCGTAGATGCCCTTGATCGTGAGCATCGAGGTGACGATCCGGGACCAGTCGACGGGGAACTCGGCGGACGGCAGGCCGAGCATCGCGATCCGGCCGCCGTGCGTCATGTTGGCGATCATGTCCTGCATGGCCTCGGGGCGTCCGGACATCTCCAGGCCGATGTCGAAGCCTTCGCGCAGTCCGAGCCGGCGCTGGCCGTCGGCGACGGTCTCGCCCCTGACGTTCAGGGCGAGATCCACCCCGACCTTCCTCGCCAGTTCGAGCCGGGCCTCACTCACATCGGTGATGACGACGTTGCGGGCTCCCGCGTGACGGGCGACTGCCGCGGCCATGATGCCGATCGGGCCCGCGCCGGTGATCAGGACGTCCTCGCCGACCAGCGGGAAGGACAGCGCGGTGTGCACGGCGTTGCCGAACGGGTCGAAGATCGCGGCGACGTCGAGGTCGACCTCGCCCCGGTGGACCCAGACGTTCGACGCGGGCAGCGCCAGGTACTCGGCGAACGCCCCGTCACGGCCCACGCCGAGCCCGAGGGTGGAGCGGCACAGGTGCCGGCGCCCGGCGAGGCAGTTGCGGCACTTACCGCAGACCAGGTGGCCTTCGCCGCTGACCAGGTCGCCCACCTCGATGTCGACGACGTCCGCGCCGATCGCGGCGACCTCCCCGACGAACTCGTGGCCCAGGACGAGCGGCGTACGCACCGCCTGCTGCGCCCAGCCGTCGTAGTCACGGATGTGCAGGTCGGTGCCGCAGATCCCGGTGCGCAGGACCTTGATCAGCACGTCCCCGGGGCCGGTCTCCGGCTCCGGCACGTCCATCAGCCACAGTCCCGGCTCGGCCTTGTGCTTCACGAGTGCCTTCACGGCTGCGGCTCCCTGTACCCGATACCTGGTGGATGCCCCCCTCCCGGGCATGCCGAGGACGGCCTGCGGCGGGGCGGCGGGGGATACGGCGGACGGGACAGGGCGGAACGCCTGTCCACGCACTCTTCGCCGTCACCGAGAAATGTGCCGCACCCGGGCCCGCAGGTCCATCGAGGATTTCTTAAGCACGGCCGTAGATCCGCTTCAGGCCCTCCCCCTCCGGCCCCGCTCCGGGGCGCCGCCCGGACCCCTCCCCCGCCGGGGCCGGTATCCGCACCCTGCCGCTCGGCCTGGCCACCGTCGTCGCGCCGCCGCCCGGCGCCGCCCTGACCCGGCGCTTCGGGCCGAGGCTGCCCCTGCCCGTGGGCACGGTGCTCCGGGCGGCGGTCTCCCTCTGGATGCTGACCTGGGACGCCGGTTCGCACTCCGCCGTGATCGTCACCGCGGTCCTGTGCGCCGCCGGAGCGCAGCCGGCCGGGTTCCGTCATGGCAGGGGCACGAACCTCCTGACAGCCTCGCCCGCCCTCTGCGGCCGGTCCCCGAAGGACCCGTCGCCGCCGGTGTGCCCGTACCCCACCGCCCCGGCAAAGAGCGTCACTTCGGTCGTACGGCCGGGCCGGGACGTCCTCGTGCCGCGTGCGGCCCAACGGGCCGTCAGGGCTTGATAACGTCGCCCGCACGACTGCGGAAAGCTCCCCGCCGGGGTCGTCGCTCCGCCGGGCCGGGCCGCACCGACAGGGCGGCGAGCGGCGGCCGGTGCGTGTGACGGGGACGCACGTGGCAGGGACGATGAGGGCCTACGCATGAGCCTCCCGCAGTTGCACTACACCTCCGCCGCAGCCGGGGACGGGAGGGCCGGCGGCCGGTTCACCGCCGCCGACCCCGCGATACCCGGGCCGGTGCGCGCCGAGGCCGCCCCGCTGCTGGCGTACGAGGCTCCGGCCGGGACCCCCGAGCGGCTCACCGGAGATCGACTGCACGCGCTGCCCGTGGCGTTCGGCCATGCCAGGCTCTCCGACGGCAGTCATCTGCTCAGCCGTGCGGTGGCCACGGGCGCGGGGGGGTTCCACGCCCACGCCGTACATCTTCCGCCCGGCACACCGATGCCCGGCCGGGTGCTCCCGGTCGCCGCGTGGGGGGCCGCGGGGTGGCTCTCCGCAGCACCGGACCGCCTGCCGCCCGATCCCCTGACCTCGATGTCCACCGTGCGGGGACCGTCGCGAGGGCTCACCCGGGAGGGCCTCGGCGACTTCGCGGTGTCGCGCGGTCCGTGGCTCGCCGCCGTACTCGGCGACCTGCGCCGCGTGAGCGAGGACCCGTCCGCGCCCCCGGTCGTGCTCGTCGAGCGGCAGAGCGCGGACGTGGCCCGCTGGATCGCACTGGCCTGCGCCGTGCTCCCCCCGGAGCACGCCGAGCGGCTGACCTTCACCACATACACCCGGCATCCCGGACGCACCGCGTACCAGGTCATCGGTGTCCTGCCCGAGGACGCACCCGACATCAGCGATCCCCGTTTCCGCGTCCACGCCGCGGCGGGTCCGCGCCCGTCCGGGGCGGTGGACGACGCCTGGGCGGGGACCGCCGCCCGCATCTGGCGCAGCCGGTCCCCCGAGCTCTTCCGGGAGGCGGCCGAACTGCCGGGCGAGCCCTTCGCCGCCGGGCCCCTGGCCGTCACGG
>NZ_DATMVN010000491.1:0-9290 GCF_035563135.1 Streptomyces sp. | reverse complement strand
GCACCACGAACATGGTGCGAGTGACCGAGCCCGCACGCGGCGGACACTTCGCGGCGTTCGAGGAGCCCGAGCTCTACGCGGAGGAGATCCGCGCCTTCTTCCGCCCCTACCGCACGACGGAGACGGGCTGACCCCGGTCTGCCCGCTCTCTTCCGCACGCAGGCGCGGCGCCGCCTCCGGCAGCGGGGCCCGTGGGCACCTACCACCGCGACGCCCTGCCGGGGGGTGATCTGCGGCAGGATGGAGCCCGTGCCCACGGATCCGGGAATCATCGAGCTGAGCGAAGACGAACTCCGGGAGATCGCGGGTTACGCGGCCGATTGTGCGCGCAGGACACTCTCGATCTTCGAGGACGGTCTTCCTTCCGACACACGCCCACGCGACGCCGTCGACGCGGCCTACGTCTTCGCGGCAGGCGGCCGGCGTACGAACGCTCTGCGACAGCGTGCGTGGGCGGCCTACAGGGCGGCAGAAGACGCCGCTTCACCGGCTGCGGCCGACGCGGCCCGGGCCGCGAGCCATGCGGCGGCCGCCGCCTTCCTGCACCCCAGGGCCAGCGCTCATCAGGTGAAACACGTTCTCGGCGCGGCAGCACATGCGGCACGAGCGGAGGAACTGGCCTACGGAGAGGGCCGGAGCGGCGCCGGGACGACCTTCGGCTGGGCGTGTCATCACGCCCCGGCAGCGGTCACCGCGGTGCTCGGCCGGCTGCCGGCCGCACCTGCCGGAGGCGGACGGGCGGGGGAGCTCGTGCGCGGTCTCGACGCCGCACTCCGTACCTGAGAGCAGGTCGCGGACCGGAGCCACTCGTGAGCCTGCGAGCCCGGGGGCCCCCGGGGCGGCTTTCGCCGACGGACCTCCAGGACCCGGCAGTCCGCCCCCGGCCACACCGGCCACCCGGCGGGGGCCTTCGGCCCGAAGGCGCGGACCTGCACGCCGGATCACTCGAATTCCACGTTCGCGGCCTTTCGGATCGACGCGCTCATGTTGCGTTCCATCATCTGGAGGGATGCCTGCGCCAAATCCTTGTGAATATGGGCAACGGCGTCGTCGGGAATCGTCACGTTCAGGTGACGGATATGTGCGTCGAGGGCTGAATAGAGGACGCATTGCTCGGTGACCTGCCCGCAGAGGACCACGCGGTCGACGTCGAGCTGGGACAGGAGATAGGTGAGCGGTGTCTCGTAGAAGATCGAGTGCCTGGCCTTGATGACGAATAGTGAATCGTCGTCCGGCAGTACGGGCTCCACCAGGTCCCTGTGAGGCCCCGACAGCGTCGTCTCGATGATTTCACCGTGGTGGGACCGCCATTCTCCGAAATTGTCGTTCACGTAGATCACCGGAACGCCCTCGTCCCGGGCCCGTTCGATGAGCCCTACGATGCGGGGGAGCGCCTCGCGCACGGAGGGAATGAGGATCTCGGCATCCGGGTGGCCGTACGTGTTGAGCATGTCGATGACGATGAGGGCGCTTCGGCTCATAATTCCCATATTCCTGTCGTGTCGTGAGGTGGGGTGCGAAGGCGACACGGCCCGTCGGGCCCACGGCGTGCGAGATACCGCCCTCGCCGGGCGGCCGTCCCGCACACACCGCGGGCCGAGAGGTCACTGACGGCACAGGCAGAACGGATGCCCCGCCGGATCGGCGTACACGCGAAACCCCCGTTCGCCGCCCCGGTCGTCGAGATCCAGCGGCGTCGCACCGAGCGCCAGCACCTCTTCCTGCGCACGCTCGATGTCCGTCACGTCGAAGTCGAGGTGCTCCTGCTGCGAGTTGCGGTCTCCCCGGGGCCACTCCGGCGGCCGGTGGTCCGCCGCCCGCTGGAAAGCGATACGGGCGCCGCCGGGGGCGTGGAGGTCGTACCAGTCCTCGTCGTACTTCTTGATCTCACCGCCCAGCACGGCCTGGTAGAAGGAGGCCAGGGAACTGGGATCGGGGCAGTCGAGAGCGACGAGGCTGTACGTGGCGATGGGCATGGCCGGTCCTTCCGTCATATGTGCCGTGTGCTGCCGCGAGCAGCCCCCGCAGGCGCGTACGTCCAGCGAGCCGATCACGGTCAGGGCAGCGGCGTACCGCCGGTCGCGTTCATGATCTCGCCGGTGATGAACGTCGCGTTCGACGAGGCGAGGAAGACGTAGGCGGGCGCCATCTCGGCCGGCTGGGCGGGCCGGCCCAGGGGGCTCTGCTTACCGAACTCCGTGGTGTCGGGCATGGTCGCGGGAATGAGGGGCGTCCAAACGGGCCCGGGAGCGACCGCGTTGACCCGGATTCCGTCGGACGCCAGCATCTGGGCGAGCCCCTGGGTGAACGTCACGATGGCGCCCTTGGTCATGGCGTAGTCCAGCAGGTGAGGGCTGGGCTTGTAGGCCTGCACCGAGGTCGTGTTGATGATCGAACCGCCGGCCGGGATGTGCGGCAGAGAGGCCTTGCACAGCCAGAACATGCCGTACAGATTGGTACGCACCACGCGGTCGAACTGGGACGTCGAGATGGCGGCGATGCCGTCGGGCTGGGACATCTGGTAAGCGGCGTTGTTCACCAGCACGTCGATCCGCCCGAATTCGGACACCGCCCTGTCGACCAGGGCCTGGCACTGCTCCTCCTCCCGGATGTCGCACTCCACGGCAATCGCCCTGCGGCCGGCCTGCTCGACGAGGCGGCATGTCTCCTGCGCTTCGCTCTTCTCCTCGGGCAGATGGGTCAGTACTACGTCGGCCCCTTCCCGCGCGAAGGCCAGGGCCACCGCACGGCCGATGCCCGAATCGCCCCCGGTGACGACCGTCTTGCGGTCCACCAGGAGCCCGCTCCCCTCGTAGGAGTCCTCCCCGTGGTCCGGGGGCGGATCCATCGGGCCGGTCCAGCCCGGATGCTCCTGGTCCTGCTGGGGGAATTCCGGCTGCGGATAGCGCCGTGTCGGATCCGGCTGCTCGGCGTCGGCCATCGAGGTCTCCCTCTCTTCGTCATCTGCTGTGGGCATGCTGGACATGTGTCGCCGCATTCCCCGGAGGCGGTTCGTCAATCATCCCGGGCGGATGAACAGCAGGCATGTCGGGCGAAGCCGCACCGGCAGATCCGTGAAGACGGTAAATTCGAACAATGAGTCCCATGGTCGAACCTGTCCTCCGCCCGCCGAAAAGCGGTGGCCGACTCCTCGCGGTCAGCGATCTCCATGTCGGTGTCGCCGACAACCGTCCCATCGCCGACCGGCTGCACCCGTCCTCCGACGAGGACTGGCTCATCGTCGCGGGGGACGTGGCGGAGCAGGCGGAAGACGTCGAACGCGCGCTGGAACTGCTTGCGGGACGATTCGCCCGGGTGGTGTGGACCCCGGGGAACCACGAGCTGTGGACGGTGGAGAAGGACCCCCTGCGTCTGCGTGGCCACGCGCGCTACGAGCATCTCGTCCAGGTGTGCCGCGAACTCGGCGTCACCACGCCCGAGGACCCGTACCCCCGGTGGCAGGGCGCGGACGGCGAAGTGGCCGTGGCCCCCGTTTTCGTCCTGTACGACTACTCCTTCAGGGTCCCGGGGACCACGACCAAGGAGGAGTCGCTGGCACGCGCCCACGAGGCGGGCATCGTCTGCACCGACGAATACCTGCTGCACCCCGACCCCTATCCGACCCGGGACGACTGGTGCCGGGCACGGGTGGCACTCACCGAACAGCGGCTGGCAGCGCACGACCCGGAGGTTCCCCTCGTGATCGCGGGACACTGGCCCCTGCTGCGGGAACCCACCTCCGTGATGTGGTACCCGGAGTTCGCCCAGTGGTGCGGCACGGAACTCACCTCCGACTGGCACCGCCGCTTCAACGTCGCCGCCGTCGTCTACGGCCACCTCCACATCCCCCGTACGACCTGGCACGACGGAGTACGGTTCGAGGAGGTATCGATCGGCTACCCCAGGGAGTGGCGCAAGCGGGGCCACCCGCGAGGGCTCCTGCGGCAGATCCTCCCGTTCGAGGGACAGCAGCCCGTGGCCGCGCAGGGCGACGTCTCGTGATCGAACGACTTCTTCCCGCGCACGTCGCCTGCGCGGACACCTACGACACGGATGCTCCCGCCGGCAGCCTGTACCCGGAGGAGGAGCGGCTGGTGGCCAGGAGCGTGGACCGGCGCAGGCACGAGTTCGCGGCTGTACGTGTCTGCGCGAGACGGGCCATGGCGGCCCTCGGGGTGCCCCCGGCACCGGTGCTGCGCGGCCATCGCGGCATGCCGCTGTGGCCCGAGGGGACCGTCGGCAGCATGACGCACTGCGACGGTTACCGGGCAGCGGTACTGGCCAGGGCGTCCGAGGTGCGTGCGGTCGGTATCGACGCGGAACCGAACGAACCGCTGCCTGAAGGTGTGTGGGAGGTGATATCGGTGCCTTCGGAACGTGCGAGGGCGCCCATGGGTGCGAACGCCCCGGCGGTCCACTGGGACCGTCTGGTGTTCAGCGCCAAGGAGAGTGTCTTCAAGACATGGTTCCCGCTCACCCGGATCGAGCTCGACTTCCAGGAGGCGGACGTCAGTTTCCGCACGGGCCCGGGTTCCGGGACCGAGGGCACATTCACCGCGGAGCTCTCGCTGAGCGCGCCCGGGATGCCGACGTCGTACGAGGGCAGATGGCTGATCCACGACGGCTTCGCGGTGACCGCGATCGTGCTCCCCGCAGGCCCTTCCGCCTGACGCCGGGCAGCCCGGGAAGGACGCCGTCGCTCGGCTCCGGTCCATCCGGTCCCGGTGCGGCTGAGCCGGCCCCGATGAGCGGAGGGCGGGCCCGGGTGACGGAAGCGGAGGAGTGAGCCGGCCGGGGGAGCGGCGCCCTGCGCCTGCTCCCCCCGCCCGCCCGCCGCTGCGCGTGTCACTCCTGGTCCTGTTGCTCCTGCGCGAGGAGGCCGGGTCCGAAGTCTTCGGTCATCGCGTGAGCCATCCGCAGATGCGTGGCGGCCTCCGTGTGCCGGCCCTGGCGTTCGAGGGTACGTCCGAGCATCAGCCGCGCGTAGTCCTCGACGGGGTTGCGCTCCAGCACCTCACGCAGTTCCGTCTCCGCCTTCGCGAGCCGGGCCGAGTGGTAGTAGGCGCGCGCCAGCAGCAGCCGCGGCGCGACCTGCTCGGGCACCTCCTGGACCAGGCCGCCGAGGATCCGGGCCGCGGTCAGGTATTCCTTCGCCTCGAAGAACAGCTGCGCCCGGTCCCAGCGCTCGGCGGGTGTACCGAACTCGTAGTAGGCCTCGTCCACTTCTCCTCCTTCGCCGGAACGTCCACTGACGTGCCAACACACCGAGGTAGTTAAACATTCCACTAAATGTTCGGCGTGGGGGCCGAGGCTCCGTGCCGGTAGGGAATAGGTTGTGCGCCATGAGCAATCTCGATCGCCAGGCCGCTCCGTCCGTCTGCGGGGGACGCGGCTTCGTCGTCGCCGAACCGGTACGCGAACTCCTCGCCCCGCGCCGTGTCCCGCTCGGTGGGTCCACGGAGGTGCGCAGGCTGCTGCCCAACCTGGGACGGCGCATGGTCGGTGCCTGGGCATTCGTGGATCACTACGGTCCTGACGACATCGCCGACGAGCCCGGGATGCAGGTGCCGCCGCACCCCCACATGGGTCTGCAGACGGTCAGCTGGCTGCACGCCGGGGAGGTCCTGCACCGTGACAGCCTGGGAAGCCTCCAGGAGATCCGCCCGCGCGAACTGGGACTGATGACCTCCGGCAAGGCCATCAGCCACTCCGAGGAGAGCCCCGCGTCCCACGCCAGATTTCTGCACGGCGCTCAGCTCTGGGTCGCCCTGCCCGGCTCCGACCGGGATGTCGAGCCGCACTTCCAGCACCACACCGACCTGCCCGCCGTCACGGCGCCGGGTCTCACCGCCACCGTGATCCTGGGTGAACTCGACGGAGCTGTTTCGCCCGGCAGGTCCTACACCCCGATCGTAGGAGCCGATCTGGCCCTTGCCGCCGGTACCGAAGCCCGGCTGCCGCTGGACCCCGACTTCGAGTACGCCGTGCTGTCGATGTCCGGCGAGGCCGAGGCCGACGGCGTGCCCCTGCTGCCCGGGTCGATGCTCTACCTCGGGTGCGGCCGAAGCGAGCTGCCGCTCCGTTCCGTCTCCGATGCCGGGCTGATGCTTCTCGGGGGCGAACCGTTCGCAGAGGAGATCGTCATGTGGTGGAACTTCGTGGGCAGGACCCACGACGATATCAGGCAGGCCCGCGAGGACTGGATGAACGGTGATCGGTTCGGTGCCGTACGTGGCTACGACGGCCCGCCCCTCCCGGCTCCCGCACTGCCCGATGTGCCCCTGAAGCCGCGTGGACGTGTGCGCTGAGCTGGGGTTCTTACGGGTTCTCGGCTTTCGAGGCGTGTCCGATCATGCCTGTGCAGCACTGCGGGCGGGGGGTGCCTGGAAGCGGCTGGGAGCGCCTCAGGGGGGGAAGCCTTCCTCTGGGCCGGCGTTCCCATCTACGCCCGCGTCTGACCAGGTGTGCCAGGACGGATGCTGACTCAATGCTGACTTTCCTGACTGTGCGTCAGGTGGGCTTGGCTGCTGGTTGAGGCGACCGGAGAATCCGGGTGCCTCTCGGGTGAACCGTTTGGCCGACGATGGGCGGCGTTGTGGTTCGGCCAAGCCGCCGTCGGCTGTCACAGCAAGAGGAGCTGTCTACGGCGGCCGCAGTCGGCAACTCCGAGCTGACGGTCCCACCTGGCACAGGTAGGCATAACCGTCTCGGGGCGTCCAGCTGGTAGTGCTTCGTTAGGTTCTGTGTCTGGTTCGGTTGCGGGGTAGTGGTCGGTTGCAGGTGGTGCAGGTGCCGGTCCAGCTCTTCAGCAGGTCCTGGAGGAGGTCCAGGACCTGGTAGAGGGTCAGGCCGGCGTGCGGGCTTTTGGGCCGAGCCGCCTGAGGGTGAGGAATGCCTGGGCGGCGGTGACGAGGGTGACGTGGTGGTGCCGGCCGCGCCAGGTGCGGCCCTCGAAGTGGTCCAGGCCCAGACCGTGCTTGAGTTCGCGGTAGTCGTGTTCGATGCGCCAGTGCATCTTCGCCCACCGCACCAGGTCGGCGACCGGGGTGTCGGGTGGCAGGTTCGATATCCAGTAACCGGTCGGGGCGTCCTGGTCCGCGGGCCATTCGACCAGCACGGCGGAGACGGGCAGGACGCCGTTCCACTGGTTGCGTCCGCCGCCAATGACATCTGATGCGAACTCGCGACGGTTAGCGAGTTGGCCCGCGTGGAGCCGCAACTAAGGTGGGGCCGCGTGGTCTTGGGCGGAGTTCCTGGCGATTACGACATCGGCCTCCTGGGTCCTGCTGCCGCTCGCACAGGGGGCTGACCTGGGGCTTCTCTGGGACTCGCATAGGATGCGTTTTTGTCGCATCTGGTGCGAGTCGCGGAGAGTAGTGAATCAGTGGGATTCATACGAGATCCCACCAGTACCAAGGCCAACAACCGCACCGGGCTCGCCGTCTGCGCTGTGACGTCCTAGATGCGCCAGTCCTCCGGAGGATCCGGATCATCGTGCGGCAAGGGAAGTCCATGCACCTGTCCAGCTACCTGAAGAAGGCCGCCATAGGCGCGGCGGCGATACCCCTCCTCGCCGGGTGCACGGAGGAACAGGACGCGGGCGGGGCCGTGGAGCAAGCCGCGAAGAGGCCCGCCTCCTGGACGGACCTGCCTGTGCGCACCGGTGCACGGGACGTCGTCCACACGGACACCGACCACCAGTCGTACAAGGTCAGGATCACGGTCAAGAGCCTGGTCCGGGGGTCGAAGGAGGACATGCAGGGGGCGCGCGTGGACGAGGAGCTGAAGGGCATGGTTCCCCACTACCTCACCTTCGAGGTCGCCAACACCGGCCGGGAGCAGATTCCCGCCGCCTACATGGTGGACAGCAACTTCGCCCTGAACAGCACCGGCTGGGAGCGTGGTGAGGAGGTCTACGTCAGCGGCGGCAGGCCGGGCGGGGTCGACCTGCCCTGCGCGGACACCGCGCCGAAGACACTGGCGCCAGGCGACTCGTACACCACCTGCGTGACCTACGCGCTGCCCGAGGACGTCGGTGTGCTGTCGCTGACGCACAACGCCGACGGCTACCTTGACGAGGGCGGCGCGGTCGCCACCTGGCCCGTCGAGGGCGGCCTTGAGGCGGCGTCCGCCGGGCTGGCGGAGCCGGGCGACATCATCCGCGTCCGGTGGGACGCCCGCGAGGACGGCGTCCTCGAGCTGCCCGCCACGCTGGTTTCCGTACGCCGGGGCAGCGCTGCCGACCTCACGGGCCTGGATCTCGGACTTAACGAGAACGAGGGGCGCGGCGTCCCGTACTACGTGTCGGTCACCTACACCAACACCGGACCGAAAAACCTCTACGCCGACCAGGCCGACCACGTCCGCCTGCTCACCGAGGGTGGTCGGCAGATACAGGGGAAGACCCCCTTCGTCCTCGACACGAAGATCCCCGGCTGTCCGTCCGACTGGGTCGCCCGGATGATCCCACCGGGCGACAGCGTGACGGAGTGCAGCATCCACCTGGTGACGGACGACGACAAGCCGTTCGCGGTGGGTTTCGCGGAGGTGGGCCGACCGGGACTGGTGGCCTGGCGGGCCCCCCTCCACTGAGGTGGCCGGGTCAGCCGGCCGACCTGCCGCCCGTCTTCGCGAGCGGCGCCACATCCCCAACCTGCACGGACGTCTTGATGCCTGCTTCTGAAGTACCGACCCGCAACGGCATACGGCGGGGCCTGGGCAGTCGAAGGGACCAGGCATCGAACGGGCTGGAGAACAGCAGCTCGGAACCGGCGAGCCGGCCCGGGGTGAGCCGTCTTCGCATGGGCCGGGCTCAGTCGACCGCGCGCAACACCAGCCGCACGATTCCTATGACTCCTCGCCCGATCCACCCGAGCAGTCCTGCCTCCACAGCCAACTCGGCGGCGTCCGCGGCCGCGTCCCCACGGTCCGACTGAGAACGGCACCGGGAACAGGAACGGGGCCAACGGCGCTTTCCCGCACCACACTTCTTACACATCGCCATGACCCCATTCTCCCTCTTGCCTCCCGGGCGCCCGTACACGCCGAACACTGAGCCTGCGCCAGCTTCAGCGCATCGACCTGCACCACTTCACCGTCAACCCGGCTTCATGCACCGTCGCAGCCAAGGCCGACCCCTGCTGGAAGGCGCCATGCGGCAAGCGACCACCGAACACGCCGGCCCCCGATACGACTCCCACCTCCACGCCCGGCCGCCGACCCGGACCCCGTGAGCGCGTTTCCATTTCAGCTTGGCTTTGACAGGGATCCCGGTACTCAAGAGTCGAACT
>NZ_DATMVN010000490.1:0-4526 GCF_035563135.1 Streptomyces sp. | reverse complement strand
CGGGTGGCCGCGTGCAGCAGGTTGACGCAGCGCTCGTCGCCGGTCAGCCGGCGACCGGCGGGAGTCTTGATCGGTGTGGTCAGCGCCGCCCGTTCACCCTCGTAGCCCAGGTCGGCCAGCACCGCGTGGGCCGGATCGGTCCACTCGGCCAGCAGCGGCAGCGCCTCGGCGTGGGTGCGCAGTGCGGTGGTGTCGTGCTCGCGGCCCGGGCGCACGTCCGAGGTCCACAGCGGCCAGCCGTCCGGGGCGGCGATGATCTGCACGTTGCCGCCGTGGGCGGCGTGCTTGCCCGACCACCACAGGTCCACCCGCCGGTCGGGGCGGTCGGCTCGGGCGGTCGGCCCGGCGACCGAGCAGCGGTCGGTGCGGATCAGCGTGCCGTCCACCGTCACATGCGAATGCCCGGCGGCGCGGGCGGCCAGCAGCGCACCCCGCAGCCCCGGCGCGGCCGCGGCGAGGGCGTCGATGCCCTCGTGCAGATACCGGTAGGCCGTCGAGCGACCGATCCGGTTGTCGGCGGCCAGCTGGGCCAGCCGGGTGCCGTCACAGAACCAGCGGAGCAGCAGCACCGCCTGCCGGTAGCAGCCCAGCGCCCGCCGCCGACCTCGGGTGCCGCGGCGGCGGCGCTCGGCGGCCAGCAGGCCCGACACGAAGTGCACGGTCTCCTCGGCGACGGGGAGCACGGCGGTGTAGCTGACAGGATCGGACACAGCAGGACCTCGCTGTGGGGCATCCGTGAGAAGACGTCCCTCCTACCGAGGTCCTGCGCTTGTCCCGGTCATCTCCTTACCGTCGGCGTGTCCCCTCTGACCAGCCAACCGTCCGCTACTGGGAATGGCTCAATGATCTTTAGGTGTCTGCTACGGCGATAGCGGCGCCAACTCATGCATGACCGTTTCGGCGAAGGTGTACTCGAGTGAACGCAGGTGACGAACCGTATCGTTGGGCACCTTGCCTCTGCCGTAGGTGGCCCGCGCCCTAATGAAGTCGTTGACCCCGGAGGTTAAAAGCTTGGCTGATTCAACAATTTGTGGGGACCGAGCCACGATAAGGAGGCGGGCGAAGGCCTCGTCGATCTCTGCATCGAACTCCCTGCGTTCCGCTGCGATAACAGTACCTTTGGAGTCACCTTCGGCTGGGATAATCTCGAAGGTCACATCTGCATACATGACGAAGCGGCGAAACTTTCGCACGGCGGCAAGTAGGGCAACGCAGGTGTCTTGACGAGCCTTGAGGTCAGCCTCTCTCGCTTGCGAACGACGAGCCTGATTTTGACCCCAAATGGACAGCGTCCCGCCGATGAGCACGCCAGCAATTGCAAACAAGCCCGACGCCCAAGCCACGGGGTCACCATAGGGGTGCCTCCGCGAGGGGGCGAGTCGCAGCAACAAGGGGCGCGCAGCGCCCTCCCGGCGGCGGTGCAGTCGGAGAGACTCCCGCGGGAATGGGGCGGGTGTCGCCTCCGGGGGCACCGCCCGCGACGGCGTGCCGGAGGGCCGAGCACAGGCTGCCTGCAGTGACTGCGATGTGGACCGTGCCGCTCCCGTCCTCGGCCGCCGCAGTCAACGCCGGCGACAGGGGCAGCGGCAGTGCGTATGCGGTGTCCGTCATCAGGTGCCGCATCACCCAGCCGACTCCGAGCGACGCAGACGAGCGGTGCCGACGGCCGACTCCTCGACCCATCGTGGGCAAGCGTTCTTTGGCCCGAACGGCCGTGCCCGCTGCGTGCCCGTAGTACGGGCACGCAGCGGCTATTGAAGGTAGCCAGCGGTCTGAACGACTCCGGCCTTGACCTGCGGAAACGATTGATCGGCGTTGGTACGGGGAGCCCCTATATCACAGCGGTTTTCAGGCGGCTTGGGGGGTGAGGTAGCCGGCGTGGGCGAACCAGCCGGCGGCGTCCTCGGCGGTGACCGCGGCCAGGGCCACAGCGATGGCCGCGTCCAGCGCCGCTCGGGTGCGTGCTGCGGCGGCCTTGATCAGGGTCTTGATCTTGCTGAAGGCCTCCTCGACCGGAGACAAGTCCGGCGAGTAGGCCGGCAAGAACACCAGCCGGCAGCCGGCGGCGGCGATCAGGGCGCGGATGCGCTCGGGCTTGTGCGCGCCGACGTTGTCCACCACGACCACCGTTCCCGGGGACAGGGCCGGCAGCAGGAACTGCTTGAGATAGGTGGCGAACACCGCGGTGTCGGTGCCGCCTTCCACCGTCATCGCCGGGACCATTCCGGCCAGGCTCAGCCCGGCGAGCAGGGTGGTCACCGCACCTCGGTTGCGTGGCACCGCCCCGCGGGCCCGGGTGCCGCGGGGCGCGCGGGCGCGGCGGCGGGTCATCGAGGTGTGCGTGCCGCACTCATCGACGAACACCACCTGAGCCGGGTCGGTGTCGGCCATGTCGGTGCGCCACTGGGCGCGCGCGGTCTCGTCGCGCTCGGTGGCGCTCAGGCTTTTGACTTCAGCGGCCGGCCCAGTCGCCGCCGACGCCCCGAGGGGGTCAGCGCCCTCGCCGGGTCCTCGGCCGGCAGGGTGGTGAGCGCCCGCGACATCGTCGCCAGCGACACCACCACGCCGTGCTCGGCGGTGAAGGCCGTGGCGTGCTCGGCCAGGGTGGCATCCGCGGCCTGCTGCAGGCGGGCCGGCAGCCAAGCCTGCAGCCGAGCCATCTTCTCTGGTCTGGGTCCGTGCCGGTATGCGGTCGGCGCCAGGCTGCCGGTGTTTCGCCGGCGGGTCAGATACCGGGCGACGGTGTTCACCGACACCCCGAAGGTCACTGCCGCCAGCTCCTGGGTCATGCCGCGATCGACTGCGGCGACAACCCGCTCACGCAGATCCATCGAGTACGCCCGCATGCGCTCAGTGGTACCCATCAAGCAATCAGCACACCGCTGTCAGTCGGCGTTCCAGTGTGACGATCAGTCGCGCCAGGGCCGCGTCCACGGCCCCTGTCAGGTTGGACAGGCATCCGTCCAGGGCCATCTCGACCCCGGCATGCCGGTCAAGGCCGACGGCGCTTTCTAGGTGCTGCAGGACATCGAGGTACCAGCGGGCCGCTCGCAGCTTCAAATTCACCCAGGAGTCATCGGGTGCCCCCCGCCGGCGTGACTCCGCACAGCCTGCGCCACGCATGGGCGACCGAGGCCGACCGGCTGCGCGTCCCGCTCCAAGACATCCAAGACGGCCTGGGCCACGCCGACCCGCGCACCACCCGGCGCTACATCGCCAAGCGCAACCAGAACGACCGCTCCCCCAACTACGCGATCGCCGCAGCCTTCACGAGCGACGACTGATCAGCTCGGTTGTAAGCACCAGCGACATGTTCACAATCGGTGCCGTCAAGGGGGAGTAGTGCAGCGCAGAAGGTGTATCGCGAGATTGATACCAGTTGGCTTCGGGTAACTCGTGAGTGAGGCCGGTAGCCCTATGCGGGCGTCTCCTGGATGGACCCGTCCCGCCGCCAAGGCGCCGGCCTCCTGAAGGTGCTGGGCGGCGTCTGCGGCGGGCTGGCCGAGTACAGCGGCGTGGAGCCCGTGCTCTGGCGGGTCGGGTTCATCGTCCTGAACCTGTTCGGTCCCGGCATCGTCAGCTATCCGCTGCTGTGGGTGGTCATGCCGCCCGACCCCGGTGGCCCCCGGTGGCCCGGACGACTCCGGCAACTCCAGCTTCACGCAGAGGCTTGGCAAGGGGCTGACCCCCAACACACCGACAGCTGATAGTCGGCCGGCGAGTGGTCGCGGGTGAGCAGGATGGCCAGCTGGGTGCGGGTGCGGATGTCGAGGCGGCGCATCACCGCGGTGAGGTGGCTCTTGACCGTCGCCGGGCTCAGGAAGAGCCGACTGGCGATCTCCTCGTTGCTGAGGCCCTCGGCCACCAGCGTCGCCACATCGCGCTGCCGCTCGGTGAGCCGGTCCAGGGCCCGCCCCTCCGCAGTGGTCTGGGAGGGGTCGCCGGTCATGTGGCGCACCAGCTGGCGGCCGACGGCGGAGTCGAGCGCGGTCTCCTGCCGGGCGAGTGCGCGGACGGCGTCCGCGAGTCGCTGCGCAGTCGCGCGACGCGGCAGGAAGCCCCGCACCCCGGCCTGCAGGACGTCCATGCGCCCCGAGTCGCCCCCGGTCTCCGCGAGCACCAGCACCCCCGTCGCGCGTTGGCACAGGTCCCGCAGCAGCGGCAGGCCGGAGCAGCCCACGAGCCCCTGCCGGACGACGACAACCTGCGTCCCCGGGCCGTCCGCCACCTCCAGCGCCTCCGTGAGGTGGCTGGTCTCCGCGACGACCGCGATGTCTGGTTGCGCCTCGAAGACCACCCGCAGCCCGAGGCGGAAGATCTCCTGGTCCTCGCAGAGCAGCACGCGCACCAGCGGCCTCGGCGGTCGGGGCGCGGGCGGCCGGAGCGCGGTCCCGGCCGCCCGCAGTCCCGACGCTTTGGTGGCGTCCCTCAGCAGAAAGCGGCTCTTTGAGTCCTGGTCGGGCGGGCGCGCCGTCAGGCCGCCGTTCCCCGTTCTGGACCCGATGTCGCCCTCGGTCATGAGACTC
>NZ_DATMVN010000489.1:0-3009 GCF_035563135.1 Streptomyces sp. | reverse complement strand
CGGCACCGCGGGAGCGGCCGAGCGCGTCCTCACATTCGCGCAGTCGCTCTGGCCGCTTGTCGTGGTCCTCTCCTGCACTCGGGGCACAGGCCGGACGGCGTGAGCCGCCGGGGACCGGGCCTGCCCGCCCCGGAAGGCCCGGCGCCCCTCTGCCAGGGGCGCGGCCCGTCCGTCAGGGGCGCGGCCCGATCGGCAGACCGCCGTCCCGGACCAGGATCGCCGACGCGGGGCACGAGTCCGCGGCGTCGAGCGCGCGCTCGTCAGGAGCTATCCGCTCACGGACGGGCCTCGCCCGGTCCTCGTCGTCCAGCGTGTACAGATCGGACGCCATCGCCGCGCACATGCCCGACCCCATGCACAGATCGCGGTCCACCTCCGTCGTCCACGACACGGCCCTCACCACCCCACCGGCATCTCGCGCGGCCCCCGCACGAGCATCTGGTTCTTCCACTCCACGTCCCCCGCCACATGCAGTGCAGGGAAGCGCACGAGCAGTGCCTCCAGTGCCTCCTGCAGCTCCAGCCTGGCGAGCGGTGCCCCGAGACAGTGATGGACCCCGTGCCCGAAACCCAGGTGCTGGACGCCGGTCCGGGTGACGTCGAGCCGGCCCGGCCCCTCGAACTTCAGGGCGTCACGGTTGGCCGCGCCGACCGCGACGAGCACCGGCTCACCGGCCCGGACGAGCGTGCCACCGACCTCCACGTCCTCGGTCGCGTACCGGGGGAAGCCGGCGCCGCTGCCGAGCGGCACGAACCGCATCAGTTCCTCGACCGCCCCGCGGATCAGACCAGGATCCTCCCGCAGCCGCTTCAGCTGATCGGGATGGTCGAGCAGCGCGTACACGAAGTTCGGGATCTGGGTCGCGGTGGTCTCATGACCGGCGACGAGGATGCCGACACAGAGATCGACCAGTTCCAGTTCGCTGAGGCGGTCCCCGGTGTCACGGGCCTCGATCAGTCCCGTCATCAGATCCTGCCGGGGACTGCGCCGGTGCTCCTCGATCAGCGAGCCCATGTAGGCGCGCAGCTCCTCACGGCTGCGCAGGAACTCCTCAGCCGTCAGGGAGCTGGTGGACAGGGCGGCGTCGCTCCAGACCCGGAACTTCGGACGGTCCTCCTCCGGCACACCGAGCATGCGGCAGATCACCGCGACGGGGATCGGCAGCGCGTAGTGCTCCACCAGGTCGGCCGGCTGCCCCCGGTCCTCCAGCTCGTCCAGCAGGCCGTGGGACAGCTCCCGCACCCAGGGGCGCAACTTCTCCACCTGGTGCACGGTGAACGCCTTCGCCACCAGGGTGCGCAGCCGGGTGTGCTCCGGGGGGTCCATGCTCAGGATGCCGCTGTCCCGCTGCCCCTCGGACTGGCGCGGCTCGTCGTGGCGGAGGGCCTCCGCCCGGCTGAAGCGGCGGTCGCCGAGCACCAGGCGCGCGTCGGCGTACCGGGTGGCCAGCCATGCGGGCTCCCCGTACGTCAGGCGTACGCGCATGAGTCCGGGTCGTTCCAGGGCTTCCTGGTAGGCGTCCGCCAGTCCCAGCCCGGCCGACTCGTTGAACGGATAGGGGACGGGGGTCTGTCCTGCCGTGGCCGTCATCGTGTGGCCTCCCTGTTTCCCGGCTCTGTCAGCGGAATTCGAGAATCAGGTTCCGGCGCCGAAGCGGTCAACAGCGCCTTGTCGGCCATCATGGCCCGGCGCTCCGGGGGAGCGGCGGGTCCGGTGGGGCGGAGGGTGCTCCATGGGGCGGCTCACGGCTTGCGGCCCACCGCCACATAGCCGGCACTGATGACGTCGTCCTGGCCGGGGACCGGCTCACCGAGCTCGGGATGCCACGCTTCGGCCGCCACGATGCCGGGCTCGACGATCTCCAGCCCGCCGAAGAACCGGGCGAACTGATCACGGGTGCGGGGCACCAGGGTGAGCGTGTTGGCCTTGTACATCTCGTCGACCTTGCGGGCCGCCGCCGGGTGGAAGTCCGCGGTGAGGTGCGAGATCACCACATGGCTGCCCGGCGCGAGGACCGCGGTCAGGCGGTCCACCAGTCCGTAGGCGCCGTCCTCGTCACTCACGAAGTGCAGCAACGCGATCATGGAGAGCGCGACCGGCCGGCTGAAGTCGAGGGTCTTGCCCGCGTGCTGGAGGATGGCCTCCACGTCGCGGGCGTCAGCCTGTACGTAGTCGATGGCACCCTCCTCGGTCCCCTTCAGCAGGGCCTCGGCGTGTGCCAGGACGATCGGGTCGTTGTCGCAGTAGACGACCCGCGTGGCCGGGGCGGACTGCTGGGCCACCTGGTGGAGGTTCGGCTCGGTGGGTATCCCGGTGCCGATGTCGAGGAACTGCCGGATCCCCTGGCCGGTCAGCCATCGGGTGGCGCGGTGCATGAATGCCCGGTTCACCTTCGCCATGACCGGGACCGCGGGCTCCACGGCAAGCATCTGCCGGCCCAGCGCCTCGTCCACCGGGTAGTTGTCCTTGCCGCCGAGGAACCAGTCGTACATCCGGGCAGGATGAGGTCTGCTGGTGTCGATGTGCAGAGCGCGGACATCGTTCTCCGGTCGGGACATGGCGGACTCCTGGTGTACGCAGAAGAGGTGATCGGCTTTCGAACACCATAGGGAAGACGGGTGCCGAAAAGGCCGGGAAGAAGGCAACTTGATCGCCGGACGCCGATAACTTTTCGAGCGGTGCGGACACGGACGGTGCGGAGAGCGGGACGGCGGGCAGGGCCGCCGCCCCGCTCGGGCCGGTGAGGCTGCCGGGGGTCAGCCTGCTCTGCAGGAGACGGTGGGCCAGGTCCAGTTGCCGTTGGCCTGGATGGTCGCGCCCCAGTTGTTGCCGCTGCCGTTGGACCTGGCGGTCAGCACCTGGGCGCTGGGGTAGGAGGCGGTGGTGTTCCAGGTGGAGAGGACCTTGGCGGGGGAGGGCACGTTCATGGTGACGGTCCAGGTGTTCGAGCCGGAGACCGTGACATCGAGGTTGTAGCGGTCGCTCCACTTCTGGCCTGCGGAGACGGTG
>NZ_DATMVN010000488.1:0-5261 GCF_035563135.1 Streptomyces sp. | reverse complement strand
CCGGTGCGGGAAATATATTTGGCACGCTCATTCACGGTGAGTTAACAATCGTTCACGCGTGATGCACGCAGCGTTGCCGCCGCGTCACCCGACTTGAACGCGCGTAGATGTTCGCGTTCCGGACGGTTCCTCGCTGACCGGCGGTTATGCGGGGCCGTTCCGGGAGGAGACCGGATTCTGGACGAGGCCTTCCGCTGAGCGGACCCGCTCGCTAATCTCCCCGAAACATGAACGCCCCGTGGCAGTGTGGCCGCGGAGCGCAGCCGGTGCCATGGCCAGTCGGCGGCCTCTCGGTGCGTCGCCGCGGGACCGGCGTCGGCATCCCGGAGAGACAACCGCCCCGCTCACCACGAGGGAGAGGGCGTCGTGACCGCAGAGACTTCTCAGACGCTCGACCGGGGACTGCGTGTCCTCAAACTGCTCGCCGATACCGATCACGGCCTGACCGTCACCGAGTTGTCGAACAAACTCGGCGTGAACCGCACCGTGGTCTACCGACTGCTCGCCACCCTGGAACAGCACGCCCTCGTCCGGCGTGACCTGGGCGGCCGGGCCCGAGTGGGCCTGGGGGTGCTGCGCCTGGGCCGGCAGGTGCACCCGCTCGTCAGGGAGGCGGCCCTGCCCGCGCTGCGTTCCCTGGCCGAGGACATAGGGGCCACCGCCCACCTCACCCTCGTCGACGGCTCGGACGCCCTCGCGGTCGCCGTCGTCGAGCCGACCTGGACCGACTACCACGTGGCCTACCGGGCCGGCTTCCGTCACTCCCTGGACAGGGGCGCCGCGGGCCGGGCGATCCTCACCGCCCGGCAGAAGACGGCCGGCCACCCGGGCTACACCCTCACCCGGGGCGAACTCGAAGCCGGTGCCTGCGGAGCGGCGGCGCCGCTGGTCGGGGTCTCGGGCGTGGAGGGCAGCGTGGGTGTGGTGATGCTCGCGGACGCCGTACCGGAACGGGTCGGCCCGCGGGTCCTCGACGCCGCCCGTGAGGTCGCCGACGCGCTGCGTTAGAACCGCGCCGGAGCTGCCACCCGGTGGCGGCATCACCCGCCCCGGTCGTACCGGGGCGGGCCTGCCCCGGTCATGCCGGGGCGGTCGGAGCCGGAGGCGTACGGCGGATAGATTGGGCGGGTGGCCATTCGTCTCTCCCGCCCCCGCGCTCTCGCCCTCTGCGCGCTGCCCGTCCTCGCGCTGTTCGGCGCGGCGGCCTTCGCTCCGCTCCCGTTCACCGTGGCGCAGCCCGGCAGTACCGCCGATGTGCTGGGGGACGACAAGGGGAAACAGGTCATCACGATCAAGGGCGCGCCGACCCGCAGCACCGACGGCGAGCTGCGGATGACGACGATCCTGGCGACCGGGCCGACGGCCGAGGTCGGGATCGGTGACGTGGTGGACAGCTGGTTCAGGGCGGACCGGGCGGTCATGCCGCGCGACTCGGTCTATCCGACCGGTGACTCCGAGAAGGAGATCGAGCGGCACAACCTCCAGGACATGAAGGAGTCGCAGAACGTCGCCGTCGAAGCGGCTCTGAACTACCTGGACAGGAAGCCCGGTTCGGTGGACGTCACCCTGCAGCTCGCCGATGTCGGCGGGCCCAGCGCGGGCCTGTTCTTCTCGCTCGGCATCATCGACAAGCTGGCCGGCGACGGCTCCGGCGGCGATCTGACCGGTGGCCGCATCGTCGCCGGTACGGGGACGATCGCGGCCGACGGCGGGGTCGGCGCGGTCGGCGGGGTCTCCCTCAAGACGCAGGCCGCCCGGCGCGACGGCGCGACCGTCTTCCTGGTGCCGAAGGCCGAGTGCAAGCAGGCGAAGGCCGAGCAGCCCGAGGGCCTGCGGCTGATCCCCGTCACGACTCTGAAGGGTGCGGTGTCCTCGCTGCGGGCCCTGGAGCAGGGAGGACAGGTCCCGAGCTGCTGACCTGCCGCTCCGGACCCTCCGGAGCGGCCGGGCGGGACAAGGCGGAGTTCTGCCACGCCAGGACGGCGGCGAGCGGGGTGCGGTGGTGGGCCGGTCTCCCCCCGTCCACCGTCAGGCCGTCCGGGCGGTGCGGGCCGGGGCCGGGCCGGTCTGTGCCAGGCGCAGGCCCAGCGCGACCATCGTCCAGCCCATCCGGTGGCGCAGTCCGGGGCGTGCGGGGGAGAACTCCGCCGCCTCGCGTCGGAGTTCGGCGGCGCGGTAGGTGTGCAGCAGGTGGTGGATGTCGCTGTGCATGACGGTGGACCCCTCAGCCGGTGGGACGCGGGAACATGTGCAGGTGGGTGCGGACGACTGCCGACCCCTCGGTGCCGTCGGGGACGCGGTGCTGGTAGCTGTGGACCAGCTCGTGCATTTTTTCTGCGAGCTCCTGCGAGAGTTCGGGCGTGAGGCGCAGCTTGAAGTCGCTGAGCTCCCAGGCCCGGCGCCACTCCTCGGGCCATTCGTGCATCGTCCCCAGCCAGGTGTTCAGCTCCTGGCCGTGCGTGGTGGCGATCTCGTGGAGCACCACCCCGACGGCCCCGCGCACCTCGGCGTCCGGGTGCTCCAGGAAGCTGCTGGTGCTGAAGGTGTTGCCGATGTGGACGGCCTTCCACCACCGCTCGCGCCCCTTGCCACGCTCCGGGTCGTCCTCGACGAAGCCGTACGCCGCGAGCTGGCGCAGGTGGTAGCTGGTCGCCCCGCTGGACTCGCCGAGCCGGTCGGCGAGTCCGGAGGCGGTGGCGGGGCCGAACTCCCTCAGGGCGTTCAGCAGCCGGATGCGCAGAGGGTGGGCGAGCCCGCGCAGGGTGCGGGTGTCGATGTGGTGGATCTTGGGGTCGTCGGCGTACGACGCCGGCCGGTCTTCGGACTCGTTCGGTGGCATGCGACGACCATAGAGTTGCAAAGACTCCTTTGCAACATATTTTTTGCAGTGACTTCTTCGGAACTCCGGGTTCCGCTCGATCCCCCGCTCAGCCCTCCCGGATGAATCCCTCCTCCACCAGCCAGTCCTTCGCCACCTCGTGCGGGTCCTGTCCGTCCACGTCCACCTTGGAGTTCAGCTCCTGCGCGAGCTGCGTCGTCAGCTTCTTGGTGACGGGTGCCAGCAGTTCCGCGATCTCGGGGTACTCCTCCAGGGTCTTTGTGTGGAGGGCGGGAGCGGCGTTGTAGTTGGGGAAGAACTGCTTGTCGTCCTCCAGGACGTCCAGGTTCATCGCCTTGATGCGGCCGTCGGTGGTGTACACCTCGCCCAGCAGGCAGGAGTCGGACTCCGACACCTGGGTGTAGATGATCCCCGCGTCCATCTTCTGGATGTTCGAGGCGGGCAGCTTCATCCCGTACTTCTTCTGCATGCCGGGCAGCCCGTCGTCACGCGAGGCGAACTCGTTCTCCACGCAGACCGTCACGGCCTTCGGATCCTTCTTCGCGAGTTCGGCCACGTCCGACAGGGTCTTCAGCTTGTACCTGGCGTTGTTCTTCTTGCTGATGGCCAGGGCGTAGGTGTTGTCGAGCGTGGCCGGCGGCAGCCAGGTCACCCCGTGGCCCAGGTCCTCGTCGCGGACCGCCTTCCACTGCTCCTGCGGGTCGACGATCGGTTCGGCGTGGCCCAGGTAGGTGATCCACGCCGTACCCGTGTAGTCGTACAGCGCGTCGGCCTCGCCCTGGGCGACCGCCTCGCGCGCGCTGATCGAGCCGGGCAGGTTGGTGCGGTCCAGGACCTCGGCACCCGCCGCCTTGAAGACCAGGCCCATCACGTGCCCGAGGATGATGTTCTCGCTGAAGTTCTTCGAGGTCACGGTGAGGGACGCGCCCTTGAGCGGCTGTCCCTTGCCGACCGACCCCGGTTCCACCTCGTCCACCAGCGGTGATCCGCTCTTCAGCCCGCACCCCGTGAGCAGGAGGGCGAGCGCGGCCGCCGATGCCAGGCCCGTACGTACCCTCACGCTTCCTCCAGTCCGCGCGGCGTCAGCCACAGTTCCACCAGCGAGGCCAGCCAGTCCACCAGCAGGGCCAGCACCACCGTCAGTACGGATCCGAGCACCAGCACGGGCATGCGCTGCGTCTGGATCCCCGAGGTGATCAGGTCGCCGAGGCCGCCGCCACCGCCGAAGGTGGCGAGGGTCGCCGTGCCCACGTTGAGCACCAGCGCCGTCCGTACGCCCGCAAGGATCAGCGGGACGGCGAGCGGCAGCTCGACCTTGGTGAGCGTGCCCATCGCCGACATGCCGATGCCCCGGGAGGCCTCCACGAGCGTCGGCTCGATCGAGTTCAGCCCCGCCACCGTGTTGGACAGCACCGGCAGGACCGCGTAGATCACCATTCCGATGATCGCGGTCGACGGGCCGATGCCCAGCCAGATCACCAGCAGGGCCAGCAGCCCGATGGCGGGGGTGGCCTGGCCGATGTTGGCGATGGCCGTGACCACGGGGGCGGCCTTCTTCAGACCGCGCCGGGTCAGTGCGATGCCGAGCGGGATCGCGATGACCAGCACCCAGAAGGTGGAGATCGCCGTCAGCCTCACGTGCTGCCACCAGCGGACCTGGACGTTGTCGCCGGTCAGGGAGTTCTGCGCGATGGAGTCGAGGTCGACCTCGGTGATCCACAGGTAGGTCGCCACGAGGACGACCGCGCAGACCGCCGGTACCAGCAGGAGCTTCTTCCAGGTGATGCGGCGCTGCGGCGCGGGCGGCGGCAAAGAGGGCTCCGCCTCCTCGTCGCGGAAGGCGTGGCCTCCCACGTCGTGCTCTCCGGGCGGACGCTCCCCCTTGGGGGGCGCCTGATGACTGGGGGTCATGACCCGCTGCCACCGCCCTCCAGTTCCTGCTCCGTCCGGTGGGAACGCAGCTCCTCCAGATCGTGCTGGTGCTCCATCGCGGCGAGCCGGTCGGCCTCCAGGAGTTCCTGCACGGAGTTCATCAGGGTGCGCATGTCGACGACGCCGATGAACTCACCGCGCCGCCCCGTCACGGCGACCCGCCCGCTGCTGTCGGTCAGTACCGCCTCCAGCGCGTCGTGGAGCGTGGCGTCCCGGGTCACCGTGTCGTGCACCAGCTGCCCGGCCCTGGCGAGCGAGCCCTTGGCCCGCATCAGGTCACCGCGCCGCAGCCACTTGTAGGGACGGTTCCGGCGGTCCAGCATCAGCAGCTCGTTGTGCTGGCCGTCCCGCAGCTTGTTGAAGATCGACTGGAGCGGGTCCTCGACGGTCACCGTCGGGAAGTCGGCGATCCCGACGTCCCGTACGCGGGTGAGGTTGAGCCGCTTCAGGGCGGCGCCCGCCCCCACGAAGCCGGAGACGAAGTCGTCCG
>NZ_DATMVN010000487.1:0-7388 GCF_035563135.1 Streptomyces sp. | reverse complement strand
CGTCGATGCCCGCGGACGCGGACGTCATCACGGCTTCGGTGCGCAGCGGATTGATCTCCGAGACGGCACCGACAAACGTGGTCTTACCCACGCCGAAGCCCCCTGCCACCACGATCTTCGCCGAGGTAGTGGAGCGGGCCGCTCCGCCGCTAGAGCTTGCGAAGTCCACTGAGCACCCTTTCGAGCAGTGTCACATCTGGTTGGCCGCCGGCGGCCTCGTCGCCGCCGGGCTGATGGATAGCGACGAGCCCGGCCTCGGCCAGGTCGGCGACGAGGATGCGGGCAACGCCGAGGGGAATCGAGAGAAGGGCGGAGACCTCGGCCACCGACTTGATCTCGATGCAGAGCCGGCAGATCCGCTGGTGCTCGGGCAACTGCCCCTGGAGCCTGGACGGATCGGCCGTGGTGCTGACCAGTGCCTCGATGGCGAGCTGGTAACGCGGCCGGGTACGGCCGCCGGTCATGGCGTACGGGCGGACCAGCGGGTTGTGCACCGCGGGCTTCGCGGGCGCCGGGGCCTGCCGCTGGACCGGCTGGATGCGCGACGGCGGCGCCTCGTACCGCTGCGGCTGCTGCTGCTCGTGCTGCGGGTAATGAGGCTGCTGCTGCGGCCACCCGGAACCGGGCTGCTGGGGCTGCTGCTGCCAGTCGCCGCCCTGTGCGCCCTGCTGGTGCTGCTGATAGGGCTGGTACGGCTGATAAGGCTGATAAGAGTCTTGCGGGCCTTGTCTGCCGGGCACGGAGGGGTTGTCGAAACGGTTATCACCCTGCTCACCCGGAACCCGCTGACCGCCCTCATACGGGTGTCCGCCTGTGGGTGCTGCCACGTTTCCTCCTCCGACTGCCGGTCGCCATCCCAGTGGTGCCGCGCCACCGCACCTTATGGCGCGGTGACGAGAAACGCACTGTCTGTCTATTAGTTAAGAAGACTTCCCTGGAGTTCGGCACGGAGATCCGGGGTAAGAACACTTCCTGCACGGTCTACGAGAAGTGCCATTTCATACCCAACCAGGCCGATGTCGGCATCCGGGTGGGCGAGGACGGCGAGTGAGGATCCGTCAGAGATGGACATGATGAAGAGGAATCCTCGCTCCATCTCCACAACGGTCTGATTCACGGCGCCGCCTTCGAAGATCCGGGAGGCACCCGCCGTCAGCGACGTCAGACCGGAGGCGACAGCCGCCAGCTGATCGGCGCGGTCCCGGGGGAAACCTTCGGACATCGCCAGCAGGAGTCCGTCGGCGGAGACCACCACCGTGTGCGACACCCCGGGGGTGTTGTCCACGAAGTTGGTGATCAACCAGTTCAGATTCTGCGCCGCCTGGCTCATCGGGCTCACACTAACGCTCCTGGTTGTAGGTATCACTTGTGTCCGACCCCGCGGTACGTCCCCGCAGGACACCGCGGCGCAGGTTGCTCAACCTGCCCCGCACGTCCTCAGGGGCGCGGGAGACCTGTGGGCCGCCCTGCTGGGTCTGCTCCGCCGTGCCCTCGACCAGATTGGCCTTGGGCACCCGCCGGGGGAGCCCGGAAGGGGTGATCCCGCCCGCCTTCGGCTCCCGGAGCTTCTCGGCCCGCTCCCAGCGCTCGTCGTTCGCCGAGCGCCAGTCGTCGGGGCCTTCCCCGTCGGCGTGCCCCGTCCGCTGCTGGGCCTGCGGCTGTTCCTGCTGCGGCCGCTGCCGCTGCTCCGGAGCAGCAGGCTGATCGTTTCCTCGGCCGGAGGGCTGCCAGTGCTGCTGGCCCGCGCCCCGGCGCGGGAGGCCCGCCTCGGTCAGGTCGTGACCGGGATTCGGAGTGGGCCCCGGGCGGTCGAAGCCTACGTGCTCCTGCGGCTCCGCGGGAGCACTCGGCACAGATCCCGCTTCGGGCTGCGCCTGGGGCTCGAAGGCTCCCGGATACGATCCCTGATCTGCCCAGCCGCCCTGGTGGGAGCGGCCGTCCTGCGCGGTGAACGGGTCGGCGTACTGCTCCTGGAGACCGTCCTGAGCGGGGTACGCGGCTTCCGGGTAGCCGTTCGGCTGCGGGTCCTGGTAGCCGGTCCCGGGGGCGTACTGGTCGTAACCGCCCTCGTAGCCCGTCTGCGCGTACTCCTGCTGCTCCTGGCCGTACTGCTGCTGCTCCGGGACAGGGGTGTACTGCTCCTGCGGGAACTGCTGTCCCTGCGGGAACTGCTGCTCCGGGGCGAACGGCTGCTCCGGGGCGTACTGCTGCTCCTGCGGGAACTGCTGCCCGGCGCCGTCCTGGAACGGTGCGCGCTCGCCACCCGTCTGCGCCTCCAGAGCGGCCCGGCGCTCCTCACGCATCAGCGACCGGTTGACCGGGTCCAGCCGCGGGGCGTCCGCCGCAGGGGCCTCGTAGCGCGAGTCGTCGAAGCCGAGCTCCGCCGCCGTACGCATCGGGGTGTGCTGCGACGCCGGCTCGAAGGCCTGCGGCTGCTGCTGTTCGGGCATGATCGAGGAGACCGTGAAGTCGCTCTCCGGGGCCGACTCGCCACCGCCACCATGGGTGATGGCGTCCGGCAGCATGACCAGCGACGTGGTCCCCGCCTGCTCGCCCGAGGGGCGCAGCTGGACGCGGATGCCGTGCCGGTCGGCCAGCCGGCCGACCACGAACAGACCCATCCGCTTGGACACCGCGGCGTCCACGGTCGGAGGATTGGCCAGCTTGTGGTTGATGTCCGCGAAGTCCTCGGCGGTGAGGCCGATGCCCTTGTCGTGGATCTCGACCATGACACGGCCGTCGGGCAGCCGGGTCGCGGTGACCCGGACCTTGGTCTGCGGCGAGGAGAAGGTGGTGGCGTTCTCCAGCAGCTCGGCCAGCAGGTGCACGAGGTCGGTCACGGCCTGGCCGTGGATCTCGCTCTCCGGGACGCCGGTGAGCTCGATGCGCTCGTAGGACTCCACCTCGGAGGAGGCGGCCCGCAGCACGTCGACCAGCGGCACCGGCTGGTTCCAGCGGCGGCCGGGCTCCTCACCCGCGAGGACGAGGAGGTTCTCGCCGTTGCGGCGCATACGGGTGGCCAGGTGGTCCAGCTTGAAGAGGCTCTCCAGCTGGTCCGGGTCCGCCTCGTTGTTCTCCAGGTCGGTGATGAGGGTCAGCTGGCCCTCGATGAGCGACTGGTTGCGGCGCGACAGGTTCGTGAAGATCGCGTTGACGTTGCCCCGCAGCATGGCCTGTTCGGCGGCGAGCCGCACGGCCTCGCGGTGCACCTGGTCGAAGGCGCGGGCGACCTCGCCGATCTCGTCCTGGCTGTCGATCGGGATCGGCGTGACCCGGGTGTCCACCCGGCCCGGCTCGGTCCGCGACAGCTGGTCGACCAGCATCGGCAGCCGCTGCTCGGCGATACCGAAGGCGGCCGTACGCAGCCGGCGCATGGAGCGGCTCATCTGGCGGGCCATGAGGCCGGCGATGACGAAGGCCGCGAGCAGCGCGATGATCACGATCAGGCCGTTGACGATGGCGTCGTTCCTGGCGTCGGCCGAGATCTCCGCGGCCTCGTTCACGGCCTTGTCGACGAGCTCCTTCTCGACCGTCGTGTAGCCCTCGAACTTGGCGGTGGCAGCGGCCATCCAGGTCTCGGGGGTGATGCCCAGAGCCTTCAGCTCGTCCGGCTGCCTGCCCTTGCCGATCTCCTGGGCCATGCCGTCGAAGACCGAACCGTCGACACTCGGAGGCGCCTTGAAGGGCTTGCCGGCGGCCTTGGCCTGCGCCTCGGCGGCCTTCAGCTGCTCGGCCCCCTCTGCGGCCTTGGCGGCCATGACCTCCTTGAGGCGGGCCGCGTCGGCCTCCGTGCCGCCGGAGACGAACTCGTTGAGGGCGATCTGCTCCAGGTAGTTGTAGGAGCTGAAAGCGGTGACCTGGCTGTTGAAGTTGCGCTTCTCCTGGCTCGGGCGCACCAGCAGGTGCATGCCGATCGAGCGCTGAAGCGATTCCGCGGCCTTGGACAGCTCCAGCGCGTACACGGTCCGGCCGTAGCTGGTGATGTTGCCGGTGCCGAGGCCGAGCTCGTTGGCGAACTGCATCAGCGAGTGCTGGACCTTGGTGTAGCCCTCTTCCGTCTTCACCGGGTCCATCGCCTCGGCGTAGGCGGCCTTGCGCAGCTCGGGGAGCAACGGCTCCTCCGCCTCGAACAGCTTCAGACGGCGGTCCAGGCCCGCCTTGTCCGGCATGTTCTCCACGGCGGCGTCGAACTTCTTTGCAGCACTGTCCGTGGTGGCGCGCACCTTCTCCACCTCGGCGGCGGTGCGCTTGTTGGACAGCAGGGGCTGAGCGGTGAGGTCACGCTCGTTCAGCAGCGCCTGCCCGTACTCCGAGGCCGCGCGGACGACCAGGGCCGTCTTCTCGGCGTCCTGGGCCTCGTTCCAGGTGTCGACCGACCCCTTCACCTGGAAGCCGCCCATGACCAGACCGACGAGCGCCGGGATCAGGAGAATCGCGTTCAGCCGGGTGGGCACCCGCCAGTTCCGCGGTGACAGCCGGCTGCTGCTGCCACCTGCCGGTTCCGCCTCGGACGACATGTCCGCAGGCGGGGACACCACAGCGCGCGGCGGCGGCGTGAAGTTGCCCCGCTCCGGCTGCGCCGCGGAGCCCTCGTTGCTTCGCCTCACTCGACCAACAACCTCTCGGCGTCGGCACCTACGTTGTGCCGGATTATCGTTCAGGGGCCGTGACTACTGGGTAGTTCGAGGCATTGCAGCACGCGGACCGGTCGCGTTCCAAACAGTCGGAATGATTGATTCCGTCTATGGCCGTGCTCAGATAAAACGGGCATAAAGAGCGAGCCCCGTCAAAAGGCGAGGCTCGTATGAGCGCAGTGGTACCGGTCGTGCGCGTCGGGTGTTGATAGGGCTTCAATTCTCTGTCGAAATGTTATGAACACGGGGGCGGAGCGTGTCAAAGGACACAGGCCGCCCCCGTGCGACTACAGCAACCTCCGTAGATCACGACCGACTTACGGCTACTTCAGCCTGGCCATCAGGGCGTGCTCGACCAGGGTGATCAGGCCGCTCTTGGCGTCCGCGCGGTGCCGGGCGTCCGTGGTGATGATCGGGGCGTCGGGGCCGATCTGGAGGGCTTCGCGTACTTCGTCGGGTGTGTAGGGCTGGTGTCCGTCGAAGCCGTTGAGGGCGATGACGAAGGGGAGGCCGCTGTTCTCGAAGTAGTCGACGGCGGGGAAGCAGTCGGCGAGGCGGCGGGTGTCGACGAGGACGACGGCGCCGATGGCGCCGCGGACCAGGTCGTCCCACATGAACCAGAAGCGGTCCTGTCCGGGGGTGCCGAACAGGTAGAGGATCAGGTCCTGGTCCAGGGTGATGCGTCCGAAGTCCATGGCCACGGTGGTGGTGGTCTTGTCCCCGGTGTGGGTCAGGTCGTCGATGCCCGCGGACGCGGACGTCATCACGGCTTCGGTGCGCAGCGGATTGATCTCCGAGACGGCACCGACAAACGTGGTCTTACCCACGCCGAAGCCCCCTGCCACCACGATCTTCGCCGAGGTGGTGGCACGGGCCGTACCGCCGCTAGAGCTTGCGAAGTCCACTGAGCACCCTTTCGAGCAGTGTCACATCCGGCGTGCCGCCGGCCTCTCCGTTGCCCGGCTGGTGGATGGCCACCATGCCGGCTTCCGCCAGGTCCGCCACGAGGATCCGCGCCACACCCAGGGGCATGGACAGGAGGGCGGAGACCTCGGCCACCGACTTGACCTCTCGGCACAGGTGGCAGATCCGCTGGTGCTCGGGCAGCAGTGTCCCGAGGTGGGCGGGGTCCGCTGTCGTGCTGACCAGCGCCTCTATCGCGAGCTGATAGCGCGGCCGGGTCCGGCCACCGGTCATGGCGTACGGGCGGACCAGCGGCTGGTCGCCTTCACCGTCGTACGACGCGTGGTGCAGTGCGCCGTACGGATCGGGCGAGGCGGGGGGCGGGGTCATAAATCCTCCGGGCGTGACAGCAGGGGGTCGGCTTGCCGTCTGAAGGTGGCCGGTGAGGGGCTGTGGCGGCCGGACGGGTGAGGGTTCTGAGTAGTACCTGGGGGGATCGTGTCAGGTGTCTGCCGCATGGCCGGTCAGTGGAGCAGACTGCCTTGTAGCTCGGCACGGAGGTCAGGGGTGAGGACGGTCCCCGCGCGGTCGACGAGGAGTGCCATCTCGTACCCGACCAGACCGATGTCCGCGTCCGGGTGGGCGAGGACGGCGAGGGAGGACCCGTCCGAGATGGACATGAGGAAGAGGAAACCTCGCTCCATCTCCACGACGGTCTGGCTCACGGCGCCGCCTTCGAAGATCCGGGAGGCACCCGCCGTCAGCGACGTCAGACCGGAGGCGACAGCCGCCAGCTGATCGGCGCGATCGCGCGGGAAACCTTCGGACATCGCCAGCAGCAGGCCATCCGCGGAGACCACCACCGTGTGGGACACCCCTGGGGTGTTGTCCACGAAGTTGGTGATCAGCCAGTTCAGATTCTGCGCGGCCTGACTCATGGGGCTCAACTAACGCTCCTGCTGGTGAGTGGGGCCGAGTTGGAAACTGCCGGTAGACGGGCCGGTGTTGGCCTGTCGTCCCTGCTGGATGCCCCGGCGGAGATTGGTCAGACGGCCGCGTACGTCATCGGGCGCACGCGAAACCTGAGGTCCGGATTGATGATTCTGCTGCTGAGCAGTGCCCGGCACCAAATTGGCACGTGGGACACGGCGGGGCAGCCCGGAGGTGGTGATCCCGCCCGCGGCGGGCTTCTTGGCCCGCTCGGCCTGCCGCACCAGTTCGTCGTTGGGCGAAGCACGCCATGAACTGGTGGTGCCGGCGTCGGCCGCACCACGCCGCGGCATGAGCGGAGGCGGGGTGCCGGCGGGCTGGGAGGCGGCCGGTGCCTGGGGTTCCGCGGCGGGCGGCTGCTGGCCGCCCTGCTGCGGTCCGTGGAACCAGTTCGTCTCCAGCGTGTCGTACAGCGGTGTACGGCCGTCACCGGGACCGGCCGGCGGCAGCCCCTCGGGCTGCTGCGGCAGTGTCGGACGGAGCTGCGGCTCACCGGCGGAGGGAGCCGGCGGACGAGGTGCGGGCGCCTGCGGGTGCTGCGGGGCCTGGGCGCCGAAGCCCTGGTCCTGCGGCGTCGGCGCGTTGAAGTCGGGGCGGGCGAACTGCGCGGTGCTCGCCGGGTCCGGAGCCTGCGGTGCCTGCGGCGCCGAGAAGTCCGGGCGGGCGAACTCCGCAGTGGCACCGGGCCCCTGACGGTCGTCCATCGGCGGACGCTGGTTCGGCGGGCTGAACGGCTGGTCCGGACCGGAGGTGCCCGGCCGGGCGAACCGGCCGGTGTCGTACTCCTCGTGGCCACGCGGCGAGTCCGGCTGCGTACGGCGGGGAGCACCCTGCTCCTCGACGCCCCAGCTCGTGCTCTGC
>NZ_DATMVN010000486.1:0-19551 GCF_035563135.1 Streptomyces sp. | reverse complement strand
TACACGCTCGACAAGAGCGCCACGGTCAACGGATCGGTCTACGTACTGAAGCGGCGTGACGACTACTGGAACAAGAAGGCCTATCCGTTCCCCACGGTCAAGGTGCGGGTAATCGCGGACCGCACGGCGGCCGTCAACGCGCTGAAGGCCGGCGAGATCAACGCGGGCAGCGTCGAAGTGACGCAGGCGGACACCCTGAAGACCTCCGGCTTCGAGGTCAAGCACGTGGACGCGACCGCCGCCGGCGTCCTGACGCTGGCCGACCGGGACGGCAAGCTGCTCAAGCCGCTGGGCGATGTGCGCGTGCGCAAGGCGATCAACATGGCCTTCGACCGCGACAAGATCGTCGAGCAGATCCTCCAGGGGGCCGGCGAGGCGACAGCCCAGTCGTTCAATCCCAAGGGCCAGGCGTACGACAAGGCTCTGGACACGACATACCCCTACGACCCGGCCGAGGCCAAGCGGCTGATGGCCGAGGCAGGATACGCGAAGGGCTTCACCGCCTCGATGCCGAGCATGGTCTACACCAAGCCCTTCGAGCCGACCATCACCCAGTCGCTGCGTGACATAGGCATCACCGTGAAGTGGGAGACGGTTCCCGCGCAACAGACCGTCTCCGCCCTGCTCTCCAAGAAGTTCCCCATGTTCTTCACCATGGACGGTCTCAACACCACGCCGATCGAGCTGCGCAACACCTTCGACCCGACGGGTGCGCGCAACGTCTTCAAGACCACCGACGAGCGCTTCGACATGCTCCTGAAGCAGGCCAACAGCAAGGCCGACCCCACTGAAGCCGCTGACATGTACAAGGAGATCAACTCCCTGACCGTGAAGGACGCGTGGAACGCTCCGGTCTTCCACGTCGGCACCTACTGGGTGACGAAGAAGGGCATCACCTACCTCGGTGACGGCTCCTCGACGTTCAGCACCATCCGTCAGTTCGGCGTCGCGGGACAGTGACCGAAGGGTACTGAGCAATGATCTCCTATGTGTTGCGTCGACTTGGCACGGGCCTCGTCCTCGCCGTCCTGGTCACCCTGATCACTTTCACCCTGCTGGGTTCGTCCTTCGACGACGTCGCCAGCAGCCTCCTCGGCAGCGGCGCGACACCGGAGGCCATCCAGGATCAGAAGGTTCGGATGGGGACCGACCGTCCGGTTCTGGTCCAGTACGCGGACTGGCTGTCCCATGCGCTGCGCGGTGATTTCGGTGTCTCCTACTTCACTGCCGAACCCGTCCGGTCAGCCATCTCCGTCCGGCTCGGAGTCACTCTCTCCGTCGTACTCGCCGCCCTGCTGGTCACCGCTGTGATCAGCGTGGTGCTCGGGGTCCTGGCGGCCTCCCGCGGAGGGGTGGTGGACCGGATGGCGCAGGGGGCCTCGCTGATCGGCTTCCTCGTGCCGAACCTTCTCATCGCCATCGCCCTGGTCTACCTGCTGGCGATCGAACTGCAGTGGCTGCCGGCAACGGGCTACACCTCGTTCGCCGAGAACCCCGGCCGCTGGGCGGCGTCCATCACCATTCCCGTGACAGCTCTGATGATCCCGGGCATCGCCAACCTGACGGCCCAGATCCGCGGCGCCATGATCGGCGAACTGCGCAAGGACTACATACGCACGCTGCGCACACGAGGCATCTCCACCCGATCGATCGTGCTGCGGCACGCATTGCGCAACGCCGCCGGGCCGGCACTGACCGTACTGTCACTGGAGTTCGTCCAGATGTTCGGTGCGGCGCTGGTCATCGAGAAAGTGTTCGCCCTGCCTGGTTTCGGCAGTTACGCCTTCGACGCGTCGTTGCAGGGTGACATCCCGCTCATCATGGGCATCACGCTCTTCGGTGTCCTGCTCGTGATCTGCGTCAATCTCGCCGTCGATCTCGTGAACGGCTGGCTCAACCCGAAGGCGAGAGTCCATTGAGCACCTCCCCGACGACCTCCAGCCCGTCGGCCGAGCCGGGGCGGAAGTCAGCCCTGCACACACTCCTGCGCGACCCGCAGGCCGTCATCAGCGCGAGCATTCTGCTCGTCATCGTCCTCCTCGGACTGCTCACCCCACTGCTCACCGACCACGGTCCCAACGACTCCTCGCTGGACGCGGTCAACGCCGCTCCTGGAACTCCGGGCTACCTCCTGGGCGGGGACAAGAGTGGACGCGACATCCTCGCCCGGCTGCTCAACTCCATCAACACCAGTGTCGTCTCCGCTCTTGTCGGAGCGAGCATCGCCCTTGCCGTAGGCGTAACCTGCGGGCTGATCGGCGGTTACTTCAGCCGGCGTGTCCGCGGCGTCACCGAGTGGCTGTTCAGCCTCGTGATGACCTTCCCCGGGCTGCTGCTTCTCATCGTGCTACTACCGGTCACCGACGGTGACTACCGCGTGACCATGCTGATCTTCGGTGTGCTGCTGTCCCCCGGCATCTACCGTCTGGTCCGCAACCTGGTGGTCGGCGTGAGCAATGAGCTCTACGTCGACGCCGCCCGTGTCTCCGGGCTGCCCGACCGGCGCATTCTCCGACGGCACATCCTTTACGTCGTTCGCGGGCCGATCGTGATCGCGGCCGCGTTCCTCGCGGGATCCTCCATCGGTGTTCAGTCCGGCCTGGCGTTCCTCGGCATCGGGTCCAACGAGGTGGCCAGTTTCGGAACGATGGTCTCCGACGGTTTCGCCAACCTCTACGAAGAGCCCTTGCAGTTCATCTGGCCCAGTCTGCTGCTCGGCATCATGACCGCCTCACTGGTCCTGCTCGGTAACGCCCTGCGGGATGCTCTCGAGGGAGGGCGGCCCAAGGCGTCCGGGCTCCCCCGGTCCCAGGGCCGCCGGCCGGTGCCGGCCGCCGACGGCACCGGCCGCCCCGGCGCAACGGATGCCGTCTCCGGTCTTCTCGTGGTGGAGGACCTGTCCATCGCCTACCCGACACCTTCGGGAGAGCTGAAGGAGGTCGTCAGCGGGGCCAGCATCCGTCTGGAGGCCGGGGAGACACTCGGACTCGTCGGTGAATCGGGCTCGGGCAAGACACAGACCGCGTTCGCCGCGCTCGGGGTGCTGCCTCCGGAAGCGGTCGTCGCACGCGGCTCGATCAGGCTCGACGGACGTGAACTCCTCGGGCTTCCGGAAACCGAACTGCGCGCGGTGCGGGGCACATCCATCGCCTATGTACCTCAGGAGCCCATGTCCAACCTGGACCCCTCGTTCACCGTCGGCGCTCAGCTCGTCGAAGGCGTCCGGGCGGCCACACCCCTTTCGCGGCGCGAGGCGCGCGAGCGCGTCCTCGCCCTGCTCGACCGGGTCGGCATTCCGGATCCCAAGCGCACGTTCGACTCCTATCCGCACCAGGTATCCGGCGGCATGGCTCAGCGCGCACTCATCGCGGGTGCCGTCGCGAGCCGCCCGCTGCTCCTGATCGCAGACGAGCCGACCACCGCCCTCGACGTGACCGTACAGGCGGAGATCCTCGACCTGCTGCGCGACCTGCAGAAGGAACTCAACATGGCCGTTCTCCTGGTCACCCACAATTTCGGGGTCGTCGCCGACAGCTGCGACCGCATCGCGGTCATGCGCCACGGAACGATCGTGGAAGCCGGCAGCACGGCCGCTCTGTTCGACGAGCCGGGCCACCCCTACACCCGGATGCTGCTCGACTCCATCCTCGACGAGGCCACGGTACGCACAGACGGGCCGGCCTCGCCCGAAATCTCCCGCGAGAACGCCGCGCCCGGGACGGAGGCATCATGACCTCTCCCCTCCTCGACGTGAGTGAACTGTCCGTGACCTACCCGGGGCGAGGTTTCCGCGCGCGGCCTCAGGAGGTCCTGCACGCGGTGTCCTTGCACGTACGCGAGGGTGAGACCCTCGGGCTCGTCGGAGAGTCGGGCTCCGGCAAGACCACCATCGGGCGTGCCGTGCTCGGCCTGGTCAAGCCCAGCGGAGGCCGGATCCTCCTCCGGGGCCAGGACATCACCCATGTCCCGGCGAAAGTGCGCCGGAGGCTCGCGCGGGACATCCAGGTGGTCTTCCAGGACCCCTACACGTCTCTCAATCCTTCCCTCACCATCGGTGACATCCTCAGCGAGCCGCTGGTGGTGCAGGGTGCGTCGGCCCCCGACGCCCGGGCCCGCGTGCGCGAGCTCCTGGACCACGTGGGCCTGCCCGCGGATGCCTCCGCACGGTTGCCGCGTGAGTTCAGCGGGGGGCAGCGACAGCGAGTGGCGATCGCCCGTGCCCTGGCCCCGAAGCCCCGTCTCATCGTCTGCGACGAACCGGTCTCGGCCCTCGACCTGTCCACCCAGACACGTGTGCTCGATCTGTTCATCGACATCCAGCGCCGTACCGGTGTGGCCTACCTGTTCGTCTCGCACGACCTGGCGGTGATCCGGCATGTCAGCCACCGGGTCACCGTGCTGTACCGGGGAGACGTGGTCGAGACCGGTGCGGCGGACCGCATCACGACGTCCCCGGAGCATGCCTACACGCGGGGCCTCCTGCTGGCCGCGCCGGTCGCCGACCCGGCGCGGCAGCGCGAACGCCGCGAAGAGCGCCGCCGGCTGGCCGCGCTCGAACTGTCCGTGAAGAAAGTGAGCTGACGATGGCTTCCGAGACCCCCGGTTTCCTCTGGGGAGCATCCACCTCACCGCACCAGGTCGAGGGAAACAACGTGGGCAGCGACTGGTGGGTACGGGAGCACCGCGCGGCCGGGATGGAGCGCAGCGGCGACGCCTGTGACAGTTACCACCGTTACGCCGAGGACATGCGTCTGCTGGCCGATGCCGGCCTGAACGCCTATCGGTTCGGCGTCGAGTGGGCGCGGGTCGAACCGGCCGAGGGACACATCTCCCGTGCGGAACTCGCCCACTACCGCAGGATGATCGAGACTGCTCTCGGTCTGGGTCTCGAACCGGTCGTCACACTCCACCACTTCACCCACCCGCGCTGGTTCGCCGAGGCGGGTGGCTGGACGGACGAAGGCGGGATCGAACGCTTCGCGTCCTATGTGCAGGCGGTGACGACGATCCTGGACGGTGTCGAGTGGGTCTGCACGATCAACGAGCCCAACATGCTGGCTCTCATGGTGATGATGAGCCAGGCGGCCCGCACGGGCGGGTCGAAGGAGTGGCTCAGCCCCACCGTCGAGGGTGCCGCACGCCCCGTACTGCCCGACCCTGACCCCCGGATCGGGCTCCGCCTGGCCGAGGCTCACCACGCCGCCCGTGCGGTGCTCAGGCAGCACACCGACGTGAAGGCCGGCTGGACGGTTGCCTGCCAGGCGCTGACTGCCGCCCCGGGCGGCGAGGCCAGGCTCCGTGAGGTGCGATACGGGCGCGAGGACCTGTATCTCGAGGCGGCTCGCGAGGACGACTTCATCGGGGTGCAGGCGTACTCCAGCCAGACGGTCGATGCTGAGGGTGTCGTTCCACACCCCCAGGAACCCGACAACACGTTGACGGGCAACGCGTACCGGCCCGACGCGATCGGCATCGCGGTGCGGCACGCCTGGGAAGTCACGGGCAACACGCCTGTCCTCGTCACCGAGAACGGCATCGCGACCGCGGACGACGACCGCCGCATCTCCTACACCTCCGAGGCCTTGCGCCACCTCTTCGAGACTGTCGAGGAGGGCGTCGACGTCCGGGGTTATCTCCACTGGAGCGCCCTGGACAACTTCGAATGGGGCCACTGGGAACCGACGTTCGGCCTCATCGCCGTGGACCGGGACACGTTCGAGCGCCGCCCCAAGCCGAGCCTGAAGTGGCTCGGCGAGGTCGCCCGGCGCGGGCGGCCATGACGAAGTCCCAGAATGCCGGCTCACACAAGGACGCCGGCCGGGCGGGCCGGAGCGGCTCCGGGCATGTCGTCCCCGTTCCCGACGTCGCACCTGCCCCCGCCCCTGCCGACGCCGGTCTCCCACGCCTGGGCGGTGGACGCGTCGCGCTGCTGGTAGCGGCCAACTTCGGTGTCGCGATGGCGCTCATGGTTCCGATGGCCTTCTCGCTCGCTCTGCGCGCCGACCGGCTCGCACCCGGCAACGAGGCGGCCGTCGGCTACATCCTGGGCATCGGCTCGGCGCTCTCGCTCGTCACCGGTCCGCCGGTCGGGACGTTCAGCGACCGTACCCGCTCCCGACTCGGGCGCCGTGTGCCGTACTTGATCGGGGGCGGGGTTCTCGGCATGACCTCTCTCGTGACGATGGCGTACGCGCCGAACATCCCGGTGCTCGGACTCGGCTGGGCCCTCGCAGCCCTGGGCTGGGGGACGGCGCTCGGCGCGCTCGGGAACATGCAGGCCGACTGTCTTCCGCCCGGCCAGCGCGGAAAGGTCGCCGGACTCACGGGCTCCACCACGATGGTGGCGCCCGTCCTCGGTGTCCTTCTCGTCGGCACCGTGAGCGACGATCACCTTCTGGTCCTCGTTCTCCCGGGCCTGGTCGGCGCGGTGTCGCTATCGCTCCTTGTGGTGTTCTTCCGCCAGGAGGACGCCCACGGGCTTGCCGCCCCTGCCCGGCTGACGACCGGACGCCTGCTGGGGAACTACGTCTTCGACCCGCGTGCGTACCCCGATTTCGCATGGCATCTCCTGGCACGCTTCGTCTTCTACTTCGGCCAGTCGCTGTACACGTCCTTCGTCACCTTCTTCTACGCTCAGCGCCTGGGGCTCAGTCTGCGTGAGGTCGCGGGGCTGGTCGCTGTCACCGGTGGTATCAGTGTGGTGGCGATGACAGCGGGGACACTCGGCAGCGGCTACCTGTCGGACAGGCTGGGACGTCGCCGTCCGTTCGCGCTCTGCGCGGCATCGGTCTTCGTCGCGGGCACCGTGATCTCGGCGTCCGCCCACGCGCTGCCAGGCCTTCTGACCGGTGCCACGCTGATGAATCTGGGTATCGCGGTCTTCTCGGCGACCAGCCAGGCTACCGTCCTCGACATCCTTCCCGAGCGGGAGACCGAGACCGGCCGCTTCCTGGCCATCGTCACCCTCTCCCAGAAGCTCCCCGGTGCGCTCGCCCCGCTGACCGCACCGCTCATCATCTCGACCGCAACCGCCACCGACGAGAAGAACTACACCCTTCTGTATCTGACGTCCGGTGTCTTCGGCCTCCTGGGCGGGCTGATCGCCTTCTGCCGGGTCAGAGGGGTGCGCTGAGGCCTCGGAAACGATTCGGTCCAAGCCTTGGCCGCCCTCGCGGAACCCACCCCGTACATCGCAGTCGAAAGGACTCGTATGACCACCCCCGACACCCTTGCCGCCCTGGTGGACAGGCTCACTCTGGAACAGAAGGTGGCACAGCTCGGCGGCGTCGCGCTGCCCGGTCTGCTCACCCTCGGCCCGGCCGGGACACCGACACTCGACGCGGACCGGCTCGCGGAGCTGTGCCCGCACGGTGTGGGGCACCTGTCGCTGGCCTGGTTCCTCGGCCGGGACGCGGACAGCCTGCGCGACGCCTTGGCGCGGGTGCAGCGGGCTGCGCGAGAGGCGTCGCCCTTCGGGATCGGCGGGCTGGTCCACTTCGAGGGGATCAACGGTTTCCTGCACGCGGCCGGAGAGCAGTTCCCGACAGCCTGGGCGCAGGCCGCCACCTGGGATCCCGGCCTGATCCGACGGGCGTCGTCCGTCACCGCCGCACACATGCGGGACCTGGGTGTCCAGCTGCTGTTCTCCCCGGTGATGGACCTCAGCCGGGACCCGCGTTGGGGACGGGTGCACGAGACGTACGGTGAGGACCCGGAGCTGGTGGCGCGGGCCTCGATCGCCTTCGTACGGGGTATCCAGACCGCGCCGGACGGGGACGGTGACAGCGGGCTCCTGGCCACCGGCAAGCACTTCCTGGGTTTCGGAGCCTCCGAGGGCGGTCTCAACATGGCCGCCACCCAGCTCGGGCGCCGCACCCTCGCCGACGAGTATGCAGAACCGTTTCGCCGGGCCATCGCCGAGGCCGGCCTGTCGGTGGTCATGAACTCCTACAACGAGATCGACGGGGTGCCCGCGGCCGCCGACCACTGGCTGCTGACCACGCTGCTGCGGAACGAACTCGGCTTCACCGGAATGACCGTCAGCGACTACGACTCGGTCGCCATGCTCCGAAGCCGGTACCGTACGGCGGCCTCCCCCGGCGAGGCCGCCGCGCAGGCGGTCTCGGCGGGGCTGGACGTCGAACTTCCGCACGCGGTCAACTACCCGGATCTGGTGGCGGAGGTCACCGAGGGCCGCCTGGACGAGAAGGTGATCGACCAGGCCGTGACGCGTGTACTCGCGGCCAAGGCCCGCACCGGCCTGATCCCCGGTCTCGGCACGCCGACCCCGGCGCGGCTCCCGCGTCCGGACCGGACGAAGGCCGCCGCCGTCCGGCAGTCGATCGCGACGCGCGGCATGGTGCTCCTGCACAACGACGGCACTCTGCCGCTCACGGCAGGCGGCCGCCGGGTCGTGGTGACGGGACCGGCCGCGGACGAACTGCGCGTCCACTTCGGCGCCTACACCTCGGTGGCGGCGGCCGAGATGCCCGCGGCCATCAAGGCGGTACGCAGCGGTGAGGTCCCCGGTGTCGACTCCGCGACCTTCGCGTCGACCGACATCGTCACCACACCGCTGCCGAGCCTGCAGCAGCGGTTCGAGGAGATGGCACGCGTACTCCATCCCGGCGCGCCCACCGTGCTGGAGGCCCTGCGGGAGACGGATGCCGCGACCGCGTACGTGCCGCTCGGGTCCTTCACTCCGGACGACACCCGCGGCCTCCAGGCGTCGGAGGTCGAGGCGGCGGTCTCGGAAGCCGATGTGGTCATCGCCGTCGTCGGCGAACGCACCGGGCGGGTGGGCGGCAACACCGCCGGCGAGGGCAGGTCGAGTGTGTCGCCGTCGCTGCCGGGCGACCAGGAGGAACTCGTCGAGCTCCTCGCCGCGACGGGCCGGCCGGTGATCACCGTGGTGGTCTCCGGACGCCCGCTCCTCCTGGACCGCGTGGTCCAGGCATCCGCCGCTGTCCTGCTCGCACCGCTGCTCGGCGAAGCCGCGGGCCCGGCGATCGCATCCGCCGTCTCCGGCGCGACGAACCCGAGCGGAAAGCTGCCCGCCACCTTCCCCCGGCACCTCGGCCAGATTCCCGCCTACCACGGTCACCGCCACGGGAGCGGCTACGACCACCCGGCCGGTGAGACCTACGCCTACGTGGATCTGCCGGACCAGAGTCCGCTGTTCGCCTTCGGGCACGGGCTGTCGTACACCGACTTCGAGGTGACGTCCGCCGGTGACCCCGAGGTGTGCGACGGGATGGTGCGGGCCCGCACCAGGGTGGTCAACACCGGCGCCCGGGACGGCGAGACGGTCGTGCAGCTCTACGCGCGGGACGAACACGCGAGCGTCGTGCGCCCTGTGCGACAGCTCCTGGACTTCCGGCGCCTGGCCCTGGCAGCCGGAGAGGCGGCCGATCTCGTCCTCGAGGCCCCGGTGGAGCGGCTGTCCTACACGATGCCTGACGGCCGGCGTGGTTGCGAAGCGGGCGAAGTGACGTTGCTGACGGGGCTGAGCAGCGACGACATCCGGTGCGCTGCCGCTGTCCTCGTCCCCCAGGTGGTCAGTGAAGCCACCGCGCGACCCTGAAAGGGAACGATGAACGACACGTACCAGGCCCTCTTCATCACACCATCCTTCGATACCCCTCCCGCAGGGGAAGCGCCCTCCTTCCGGCGTGAGTTCACCGTGGAGCGAGTGTCCGAGCGGGCAGTGCTGCACGTGACCGCGCTCGGTGTCGTGGAACCCTTCCTCAACGGCACCCGCGTCGGCGACGCGGTCCTCACGCCGGGCTGGACCTCCTACCGCCACAGGCTGCCCGTCTCCGCCCACGACGTCACCGGCCTGCTCGTACCGGGCGCCAACGTGATGGGCGCGGTCGTCGGTGAAGGCTGGGCGGACGGCAGGATCGGCTACACATCGCCCGTGCAGAACAGCGAACGGTGCCACTACGCCGACCGGCCCGCGCTCTTCCTCCAGCTGGAGCTGCGCCACACCGACGGCATCACGGAAGCACTGGGCACGGACACGGCCTTCACCTGCGCCACCGTTGCCGTCCTGGTCCACAGCCTGTACGACGGCGAGACGTACGACGCCCGGCTGGAACCCATCGGCTGGAACGAGCCCGGCTTCGACGACAGCGAGTGGTCACGGACGCGACCGTACGACTGGGACATGGACACCCTGGTTCCTCGCACGGCCGAGCCGATCCGCCGGACGGAGGAGCTCACCCCGGTCACCGTCACCACCGGCCGGGCGGGCCGGGTCATCGTCGACTTCGGCCAGAACATCGCGGACAGGCTCCGTCTCACCACTTCCGGCGAGGCCGGGCAGGCCGTCACCCTGCGACACGCCGAGATCCTCACCGACGGCGCGCTGGACACCGCATCGCTGCGCTCCGCGAAAGCGGTCGACCGGTACGTCCTGCACGGGGACGGACCGGAGGTGGGGGAACCGGCGTTCACCTTCCACGGCTTCCGCCATGCGGAGATCGAGGGCCCGTTCGACGAGGTCACGACCGTCGTCGTGCACAGCGACATGCGCCGTACCGGCTGGCTGGAGACCTCGCACGGCCTGGTGGATCAGCTCCACGCCAACACCGTGTGGTCCATGCGCGGAAACTTCGTGGGAGTGCCCACCGACTCTCCCCGGCGGGACGAGCGCCTGGGCTGGACCGGCGGCATCAACGCCTTCTCCCCCACCGCCGTCTTCCTCCACGACGCCCGGGGTGTTCTGGGCTCCCGGCTCGATGACCTCGCCGCCGAGCAACGGGAGAAGGACTGTGTCCCGTACGTCGCCCCCGACGTCTTCGCCCGCCCCCCGGCGCCCACCGCTTTGTGGGGTGACGTTGCGGTCAGCCTTCCGTGGGCGCTTGACCAGGAGTACGGTGACGTCGGCATCCTCCGCCGTGCCTACCCGTCCATGACCCGGTTCGTCGAGGGCGTCGCGGGACCGCTCGACCCCGACGGCCTGTGGAGCAGCGGGTACCGGTTCGGCGACCGGCTGGCCCCGGACGCTCCCGCCGATGACCCGTCCAAGGGGAAGACCGGCAAATACCTGGTGGCCCAGGCATATCTCGCCAGAACGACCCGCGAGCTGGTCCACGCTTCCCGCGCCCTCGGTGAGCACGATGACGCCGTACGCTTCCAGGCTCTCGACACACGGGGCCGAGCCGCCTTCCGACGCGAGTACGTCACCCCGGCCGGCCGCCCGGCCGGTGAGACAGCCACTGCCTACGCCATGGCCATCTCGTTCGACCTCCTGGAGCCCGGCCAGGAGGCCCGAGCCGGACACCGTCTCGCCGAGCTGGTCCCCGGCGCCGGCTTCCGGACAGCCACCGGCTTCGCGGGGACTCCCTGGGTACTGCCGGCTCTCACCAGGACCGGCCACGTCGTCGAGGCCTACCGCATGCTCCTGCGGACCGGATGCCCTTCCTTCCTCCACCCGGTCACCCAGGGAGCGACCACGGCCTGGGAGCGCTGGGACGCCATCCGCCCCGACGGTACCCGGCATCCCTCGGACATGACCTCCTGCAACCACTACGCGCTGGGCGCCTTCACCGTCTGGCTGCACCGTACCGTCGGAGGCCTCACCCCGACCGAGCCCGGCTACCGCCGGATGCGCATCGCTCCGTGTCCCGGCCCCGGCCTGGCGCGCGCCTCGCTCCGGCATCTCACCGACCACGGCGAAATCGACGTCTCCTGGCGGGTCACCGGCATCGACATGACCATCGAGGTCACCGTCCCGTCCGGTACCGAGACCACGGTCGTCCTGCCGCTCCGCCCCGAGGCGTTGGAGACGGAGGTGCCGCCGGGAGCCCACAGCTGGACCTGTCCCCTCCCGCCGGGATGTGACCCTCGTAAGCGCTTCACCCTGGACACCCCCGTGCGGATCCTCGTCACCGACGACGACGTCTGGGACGCGGTGGAGCAGGTCTTCGCCGAACACCTCCCGCACGTCCCTGTCTCCTATGCCACCAGGAGCACAGCCGACAGCACCCTGCGGACCGCACTCGCCCAGGGGTCCGGTGCGACCGACAGCTTGGAGGCCGGCTTCGTCCGGGCCCTCGAGAGCGCGCGCTGAGTACCCCGCAGCAGCTCACCCCACCACCGCTTCACCATACCCACGGCTCCGACGCGTCCACAGGATGCGCGGGAGCGTGCCAGAAGGAGACCGCCCGTGCTGAAACCCCGTTGCACAGCTACTCGCGAACTTGTGAGCCTTGACGGCCTGTGGCGGTTCGCGACATCCGCGGACACCGGCCCCCAGCCCTGGGCCGCACCGCTCGCCACCCCACTGGAGGCCGCCGTGCCCGCCAGTTACAACGACCTGTTCACCGACAGCGCCATCCGCGACCACGTCGGCTGGGTCTGGTACCAGCGCACGGCACGCGTACCGCGTGGCTGGGCGGGAGAGCGTGTCATGCTGCGCTTCGACGCCGTGACGCACGAGGGGAAGGTGTACGTCGACGAGCACCTCGTAGCGGAACACGTCGGCGGGTACACGCCTTTCGAGGCGGACATCACCCAGTACGTGGGCGCGGGCGAGGAGTTCCGCCTCACCGTCGGAGTCAACAACGAACTGACGAACGTCACGATCCCGCCTGGCACGATCACCGTCGCCCAGGACGGCCGGCGTACGCAGAAGTACCTGCACGACTTCTACAACTACGCGGGCATCGCCCGGTCGGTCCGGCTGTACAGCATGCCGTCCGTGCACATCGACGACATCACGGTCGTCACCGGACTCGACAAAAGCACCGGGACCGTGGACTACTCGGTCACGACCAGCGCGTCCGCCCGGGTGCGCGTGCGCGTACTCGACGCGGACGGCACACAGGTCGCCGTGGCGGAGGGCGCCAACGGCGCCGTGCGCATCGACGACGTCATCCCGTGGCGCCCGGGCGCGGCCCACCTCTACGATCTCGTCGCCGAGATCGTGGACGGCGACGAGGTGACGGACACCTACACCCAGTCCTTCGGCGTGCGCACGGTCGAGATCCGGGGCCGGAAGTTCCTCATCAACGGGGAACCCTTCTACTTCACCGGCTTCGGCAAGCACGAGGACACCCCTGTGCGCGGCAAGGGCCACGACGACGCCTATCTCGTGCACGACTTCCAGCTCATGGAGTGGATAGGCGCCAACTCCTTCCGTACCTCCCACTACCCCTACGCGGAGGAGGTCCTGGACTTCGCGGACCGCCACGGCATCGTGGTCATCGACGAGACCGCGGCCGTCGGTATCAATCTGGCCGTCGAGGGCGGGCTGGCCGGGCGCCCGCACAAGCCGACCTTCTCTGAGGAGACGTTCAACGACAAGACCCGGTCCGCCCACGCGCAGGCCCTCCGCGAACTCGTCGCCCGGGACAAGAACCATCCCAGTGTCGTGATGTGGTGCCTCGCCAACGAGCCCTCCTCGCACGAGGACGGCGCACGCGAGTACTTCGAGCCGCTGGTCGAACTCACCCGCAAGCTTGACCCGACCCGGCCGGTCAGCTATGCGGCCGTCATGTTCGCCACCTACAAGAACGACCGTATCGCCGACCTCTTCGACATCATCTGCCTCAACCGCTACTACGGCTGGTATGTCGCCACTGGTGACCTCGCCGCGGCCGAGTCGTACATGGAGATGGACCTCCGCGGCTGGGCCGAGAGGTTCGACAAGCCCATCCTGATGAGCGAGTACGGCGCCGACGCGATGCCCGGCCTGCACTCGGTGTGGGACATGCCGTGGACGGAGGAGTACCAGACCGCCTATCTCGAGGCCAACCACCGGGCCTTCGACCGCAGCGAGGCAGTGGTCGGCGAACACGTGTGGAACTTCGCCGACTTCCAGACGTCGAACGGCATCCACCGCATCGACGGCAACAGGAAGGGGGTCTTCACCCGTGACCGCCGCCCCAAGACCGCCGCGCACGCGCTGAAGGCCCGCTGGAAGCGGATGGGCGACCGCAAACCGTCCTCCGACTGAGCCGCCTGCCCATCGGGTGGGCTGTCGTTGAGAGCGCGGCGCACCGACTGGCTTCGGGCACCGTCGGTGATGGCGACCAGGCGCCCGAGGTCCTCACCTTCGGTAGCAAGCTCGTACTCGATGCCTGCCTCGCGCAGCAACTGGTTGACTTTCCACCGGTACAGGACGCGGGCCGATCCGTTATGGAACCCGAGTGGTGCCAGCCACAGTTGCTGAAGCTGTGGTACTGGCACGTGCGGGGTCGGCTGACCAGATCGTGGAGTACCTCGATGAGGCCGTAGAGGGTGTTCTCGTCCTGTGTCTCCGGGGCCAGCGGCCACAGGTCTGCAATGCCCAGGCGCACCTCGATCACCTTGGAGGTGTCGGGCAGATCGGCGTGGCGGTCGACGCAGTGCTCGCCGAAGACCTCGGCCGAGTAACCGTTGTCGACGAACTCGCTGATGAGCCGGGCAAAGTCCTGCCGGGCATCTCGTGCCGTGCGGCCGTCCGGGGAAAGTTCACCTCAGTCATCACCCACACCAGAAACCGCATCACGGGCCGCCCCTTCACCCACCGTCCGGCTCACACCAAGGCCACCGGATCCTGCGCCCACCCCATGGAAGGGGCTGCCATACCGACCGCCCGATCCGGCATCCGCCTGCACGCCGGCCACAAAGCACCACAGAAATTACTCACGCCCGACGGCCTCATCAAGAACGACCGAACTTTTGTGGCCGCAGCTCTGCGCGAGTGGGCAGGGAAACCGTCCCCGGCGCCCCAGCGGACACTGCTGGGTCTGCTCCAGAAGACCGTGAAAGCCGGCGACGCCACCAGCGCCCAGCTCGCCCACCTGCACGACCGCTGCTGCGTCAACCCTGGGCAGCTACCGCCTCGTGCTCCAGGTCAACGGCCGCCACCCTCGGCGCTGCTCCGCATCACCAACCGTCCGACCTGACCAGGACGCTCCGCCGCGTGGCCACGCTCAACACAGCCTTGTGCCTCCTGCTGGCCCAGCACCGTCTGAAGGAGAAACCACCATGATCGACGGCTGGAGTACGGTCTCGTTGACCGCCTGGCCACCCTGCGCCGCGGAGTTGAAGAGGAGGCAGCCGCCCAGCTCGAAAACCCTCTGCTCCTCGGGCACGTCACCGATCCCCCCGCGCGGCGCGCACACCTGCGCTACGCCGCAGCGCTTTCCGGCATCGGCCCCGCAGGGCCCGCTCCGGCCACCGGCCGGACCTGCACCCGCATCCTGGCGACCCCCGAACAAGCAACCGCATTCTTCGACTGGGGCGCGGCGGACGCCGAACAGCTTGCCACCGTCCACCAGGCCCGCCGACGACTCGGCCTCCCCCGGGCCGCCCCCCAGCCCATCACCGAACTCACCAGCCCGCTCAGACCGCATTCAGCCTCACCGCTCAGAGCGGCACCGAGCCCGTCGGCCACAGCTGCCGGGAAATGACCTCGCCGTGGATGGAAGCAGCCCTCGGCGTCGTGCCCGGCTCGACGGCAGCCGGGAAAGCAGAGGGCGCCGGCGTAGACGCTGGTTGACCTGCACACCATCAAGAGGTGGTCCGGGCACAGCACTCGGCCGGCGGCGCTCCATCCGGCGGGAGGACGCTCAGCCTCCGAGGATTTCCACCACGGGTCGCTGCGGGTCGTACGGTGCCCAGCCCGGGTCCCCGGTGCCGGCGAATGCGATCCAGGCGCTGTGGACCTGGGCTGCGAGTCCTGCTGGGGCGGGGTCGGTGCCGAGCAGGCAGGCGTCCCCGTGCAGCCAGGGTTTGTCGGCGACGTCGAACACGAAGGGCAGTTCGACGGTGTGGGCAGCGCCGAGCCGCCCGCCCAGGGCCGTCGAGCGGTACCCGAAAGAGTAGAGGTGCGTGCGGCCGCCCGATATCCGCGCGTGGGCCTGCGCCATGCGCGTCGTGCCGGCCTCGAACAGGGCCTGCCCGAGCACGGCGGAGCGCAGCTCGCCCGGTGTGTCGTCCGGCCTTGCCGCACGGTGCGCGGCGAGGGCGGTCTCCGGGTCTGCGTGCACCCGGGTGGCGACGGCGAGCACATCGGCTTCCGTGGTGGACTCCAGGCCGCCCTGCGGTACGACGTAGAGGTTCCCTTCCTCGGTGTTGGTACCGATGAGCAGGTCGACGCCGCCGGCCGGGCCGTCGGCGAGACCGTCGGCGGGCTGGACCGGCAGGACCAGGCCGAACGGGCTGAGCCCGGCCAGCGGGTCCGTGGCGGTGCTGGTGCGGAGGTCGAGGCCGGCCAGTGCGGGCAGGATCGCCAGGAAGCGCTCGTCCGGGATCGGGGCGAACGCCTCGGCTGTCGGTTCGACGCCCAGTGCAGCGGCCGCCGCGGCGGTGACCCGCCGTGCTTGTTCCGGGGTGAACGCACCGGTGCCGTTGCCGCTCTGGATGATCGCTCGCCGGAACAGGCCGTCGGCTTCCGGTGCCGCGAGCAGCGCGCCGATGAGTGTGGCGCCCGCGGACTGGCCGAAGACTGTGACGTTCCCGGGGTCGCCGCCGAATGCCGCAATCGTGGTGTGTACCCAGCTGAGCGCGGCGAGCACGTCCAGCAGTCCGCGATTGGCCGGAGCACCCGCCAGATCGAGGAACCCCGGGATGCCGAGGCGGTAGTTCACCGTCACGAGCACGACGTCGTCGCGGGCGAACGCGCTGCCGTCGTAGAGCGCGGCGCGGTTCGAGCCGGTGACGAACCCGCCGCCGTGCACGAAGACCATGACGGGACGCCTGCCGCCGTCGGCGGCAGGAGAGTGAACGTCGACGGTCAGGTACTCCTCGCCGGGCACCCAGCCCGGCCCGAAGTAGGGGGCCATGTCGAGACGGCCGAAGTCTCGGGCCGGCTGGGGAGCCGTGGGCGAGGCCCGTGTGCCGTCGCGGACACCGGGCCAGCCCGGGTGCGGTGCGGGTGGGGCGAAACGGCCGGCGCCGGTCGGGGCCGCCGCGTAGGGGAGGGCGCGGTAGCGCTCGCCGGATCCGTCACGGACACCGCGCACGGCGCCCGCCGGGGTCTCGACGACCGGATCTGCCTGTCGGGGCACGGGACATGCTTCCTTTCCGGAGGGGGCATCAGGAGGTGCGGGAGAAGTCCGCCCACTGCTTGATCGCGAATTTCGATCCGCTGCGCGCGATCTCAGCGGCCCCTTGGCCGCCGAAGTGCGCCGGGAAGACGAGCGCGTTGCTCTCGGCGGCACGGCCGAGCAGCTCGTGCCGGGTGGCGCGGGACTCCGCCGGGTCCTCGCAGAAGCAGGAGTTGGTCTGCGGCTCTGCGATCTGCAGCGCGGTGTGCACGAGATCCCCGACGAACAAGGCCCGGTCGCCGCCGGACTCCAGGGTGAGCACGGACGAACCGGGGGTGTGCCCAGGAGCGAGATCGAGACGCAGGTTCTTGTCGATCCGGTACGTCCCCTCCCACAGGTGCGTCAGTCCCGCCCGGTGGACCGGTGCGACGCTGTCCTCGAAGACGTTCTGGTTCCCCCGTCCGAGCACGGTCTTGTTCTCGTTGGCGGGGTCCCAGAACTCGAAGTCCCGCCCGGTCATCAGGTACGTGGCGTTCGGGAAGGTCGGCACCCAGGTCCGGCCGTCGAGGCGGGTGTTCCAGCCGACGTGATCGATGTGCAGGTGGGTGTTGACCACGATGTCGACGTCCTCGGGCCGAACTCCGGCGGCGGCGAGGTTGTCGAGGTAGTTCGTGTCCAGACGGCTCCACACCGGTGCGTAGGGCCGGTCCTTGTGGTTGCCCACGCCGGTGTCGACGAGGATCGTGCGCCCCTCGCTGCGCAGCAGCCAGGACTGGATCGCCGAATGGCACTCGTCCGTCTCCGGGTTCCAGAAGTCGGGCGCCAGCCAGTCGCGGTGCTCCTCCCACGAGCCGTCGGGGCTGTCCGGGAAGAACTGGCCCGGGGGCATCTCGACCGAGCCGTAGAACTCCTTGATCCGGGTGACGGTGACGTCACCAAGGGCTATCTGTTCCGGGTTCTGATCCATGTGCTCCGTCCTGGGGTCTGAAGTACGCAGCCGAATGAGACCGAGCCTGGACGCACGGACGGGCACGAGCCACTCCCGGGTTGTCCTACCCCTCCCAGGGTGTGGCTGGTGCCGGGCCGCACACCGAATACTGGGGGTATGAATGGACCTGGACCGCTCGGCGCCTTCCTCCGAGCCCGGCGGACGCGGCTTCGGCCCGAGGACGTCGGCCTGCGCGACCTCGGGCCCCGCAGGCGGGTGGCCGGGCTCCGGCGCGAGGAACTGGCCGAGCTGGCGGGCGTCAGCGTCTCGTACTACGCACGGCTGGAACAGGGCCTGTCCCGCGGAGCCTCGGCCGAGGTGCTCGGCTCGATCGCCCGCGCTCTCCTGCTCGACGGTCATGAGCGCGAGCACCTCGACCGCCTCGCCGACGCCGCCCGCCACGTGCCCCGGGTGCGCCGCCCGCGGCCCGAGAAGCTCGCCGACGAGACACGCGACCTCCTGCGCGCAGTCGACGGCGTCCCGGCTATAGTGCTCGGCCGCCGTACGGACGTGCTGGCCTGGAACACCCTCGGGCACGCCCTGCTGGCCGGTCACCTGGACTTCCTCGGCCCGGACGACCCGGCGCGACGCCCGAATATGAGCCGGATGCTGTTCCTCGACCCGCACTGTCACGAGCTCTACGCGGACTGGGAGCGCAAGGCACGCGCGGTGGTCGGCAACCTGCGCAGCGCCGTCGGCAGGCACCCGGAGGACCCGCTGCTCGCGGAGCTGATCGGTGAGCTGACGATGAAGAGCCCTGAGTTCGTCGCACTGTGGGGGGACCACGGCGTGGCGCCGTGCGATGCCGCGGCCTACGAGCTGCACCATCCCGTCGTCGGCACAGTGACGGTGACACAGCAGACGCTGTCCATCGCCCGTTCGCCGGAACAGGTGCTCATCGTGTGCACAACTCCCGCCGGCTCCTCTTCCGGACAGGCCCTCGTGCTCCTCCGGCAGGCGAGCGGCAGCAGGGCGCCGCACGCGGAGTTCCCGAGAAGCGGCCCCGGCAGGTGCAGGCAGCCCGGTGAAGCTGACCGAGACGGATCTCCTGGGGTGGACAACCCTGATGATGGATCGTGATGGTCCAGGGAGGCATGTCCACGTGGGGCGCCGGTCTCCGTTCACGGAGGAGTTCCGGAGGGAGGCCGTCACGCTGTTTCGCGCGGCCGGCGGCAAGCGCACGTACGCGGCCTTGGCCGCAGAGTCCGGGGTTACCGGGGAGACGCTGCGCACGTGGGTCCGTAAGGACGCTGGGGCGAACGTGCCGACCGTCCCTGGCGAGAGGGTCCCGGAGAGTCAGACCGGCGGGCTGATCCGGCTGCGGGCAGAGAACGCCAGGCTCGTGAAGGCCGGGAAGGGGTGGCATCTGGAGCGGGAGATCCTGCGCCGGGCGGACGCCTGTCCCGCCGGGGAGGTGCAGTGAAGACCTGCCGCTGGAAATTCGTCCCCGGCCGCCGCGCCGGCTTCGGCGTCAAGCGGCTGTGCCGGGTCCTGGGGGTCTTCCGCTCCGGTTGCTACCGGCCCGGGGCCGCCGAAGAGGCCGCGCCGAACGCGGGCCCGCGAGGCGGCGGCGGACGGCGG
>NZ_DATMVN010000485.1:0-2026 GCF_035563135.1 Streptomyces sp. | reverse complement strand
GCCGATCGCGGTCCTCTGGGCGATGGTGCGGTTCACCGCCACCTATCCCGACCGGGTCTCCGCCGCGCCGGGCGAGGGCTCCCGATGAGCACCGCCACGCCCGTCGAACACCAGGCCGATCCGCACCTGACCGGTGTCTTTGCTCCCGTGGTCGAGGAGGTCGACGTCCCGGACGTGCGGGTCGAGGGGGAGCTGCCCGCGGAGCTGGACGGCGACTACGTCCGCAACGGCCCCAACCCCCGCTTCGCCCCGATCGGCGCCTACGTCTACCCCCTGGACGGCGACGGGATGCTGCACCGGGTGCGGATCGGCGACGGCCGTGCCCGCTACACCAACCGCTTCGTCCGGACCCCCGCCCTCGTCGCCGAGGAGGCCGCCGGTCGGGCCCTCTGGCCGGGGATCACCGGGTTGGGACTGGGCCCTGGCGCCGAGGTCGTCGGACCCGAACTGGCCCACACCACCAAGGACCTGCCCGACATCAACGTGGTCCGCCACCACGGCCGGCTGCTGGCCCTCGCCGAGTCCGCCACTCCCTTCCTCGTCTCCCCGGAGCTGCAGACGCTGGGCCGCGAGACCTTCTGCGGGACGCTGCCCGCCGGGATCACCGCACATCCGAAGATCGACCCCCGGACCGGCGAGATGGTGGCCTTCTGCTACGGCGTCGAGGAGCCGTATCTGACCTGGTCGGTCATCGGCCCGGACGGCGACACCGTCCGGGCGGCCACCCCCATCGAGGAGGTGGACCGTCCCGTGATGATCCACGACATGGCGCTGACCGAGCGCTTCGTGGTCCTCGTCCTCGCGCCGTTCTTCTTCGACATCGCCGGCGCGCTGCGCGGCGGCTCGCCACTGTCCTGGGAGCCGGACCGGGGTACCCGGATCGCCCTCGTCCCGCGCGACGGCAGCCGGGTCCGCTGGTTCCACGAGGAGTCCTTCTGGATGTGGCACACCGCGAACGCCCACGAGCGCGGCGGACGGGTCGTCCTGGACTACGTCCAGTGGACCCTCCCCGGCGGTCTCGTCCGGGGCGCCAGCACCGGTTCACTCAGCCGGCTCGTCCTCGACCTCGCCGCCGGCACCTCGACCCGGACCGTGCTGGCCGATCGCAGCATGGAGTTCCCGCGCATCGACGACCGGGCCCTCACCGCCAGCCACACCGTCGTCGCCGTCTCGCTGCGGACCGCACCCGGCTCCGTCAACGACCCCGACACCCTGGGCTGGTTCGACACGGGGACCGGCGAGCTCGCTGTCTGGGAGTCCCCCGGGCTGGCCCTGGGCGAGCAGGTCTTCGTGCCGCGTCCGGGAGATCCCGACCCCGGCCACGGCTGGTGGATCACCTACGCCACGGACCGTGCCGAACTCACCAGCCGCGTGCTCGTCCTGCCTGCCGCCGACCCGACGGCCGGACCGATCGCCCGCATCCACCTGCCGCAGCGGGTCCCGCTGGGGCTGCACGGGTCATGGCTGCCCGCCGTGGTCCCCACCTGACCAGGCGTCCGCCGATGACCGGCTCACCGGCAGCACCCGGTACGGCGGGGACACCGGGGAGAGCTCCTGTTCCATCCTCTCCATCGAGTGACCGGGCACCGCTGGCCAGGCGCAGCCGCCTCCGCACCGACCTCACGACCGGCTCGACGACGGACCCGCGGAGCCCCTGCGCACGAGCTCACTGAGCTCGTGCCGCGAGGACACCCCGGTCTTGGCGTAGATGTTGGACAGGTGGAACCCCACCGTGCTGCGGGTGATGAACAGGTCCCTGGAGATCTGCGCGTAGCTCATCCCGGATGTCACCAGCGTGAGCACGTCCCGCTCGCGGTCGGTCAGGGCCGGGTAGGCCAGCGCCGGGGCAGGGGCGAGCGGTTGGTCGGCGAGCAGCACGGTCACCCGCTCGACGTACGGGGCGGCCCCGAGGCCGCGATAGACGGCGGCGGCCCGCCGCAGCGAGGTCTGTGCGCCGGCGGTGTCCCCGAGGCGGTGGGCCAGCCGCGCGTGGTCGACCAGCCCGTGCCCGCGGTAGAAGGGCAGC
>NZ_DATMVN010000484.1:0-6746 GCF_035563135.1 Streptomyces sp. | reverse complement strand
CGACGCCTCCCTCCGGCTGCACCCGTACGCCACCCGCGCGGGGGCGCGCCGGGCGATGGAGGAGCAGAAGGTCTTCGTGACCCTGCGGCCGGGCGGGCGCGGTGTGGCCATGGACATCGCCGGGGCGGCGGGGGCCACGGTCGCCCAGCTGCTCGCCGAGACCGGGGCCGAGGTCGCGGAGGCCACCGGTGTCCCCGTGACGATCACGGACGTCAAACCGCTCCAGGAGGGCGACCCGCGCGGGCTGGCGCTCTTCTACATCTCGCTCGCCGCCGTCATCATCGGCTTCGTCGGAGCCATCCAGCTCAGCGTGCACGCCCGAGCGCTCAACCCGTTCGAGCGGATCGTCTTCACCGTCGCCTACGCCCTGCTCGGCGGTTTCGCGATCGCCGCTGTGGTGGACTGGCTGCTCGGCGCGCTCGACCTGCCGTTCGTCGAGTCCTGGCTGATCCTGTCCCTCACGATGTTCACGTCGGGCATGGTCTTCACCATGTTCAACACCATCATGGGACGCTGGGCGATGCTCCCGACCTGGGGGCTCATGGTGCTGCTGGGCAATCCTTCGTCCGGTGGCGCGGTGTCCTGGCCGCTGCTGCCGTCGGCGCTCGGCGAGATCGGGCGCTGGCTGCCGCCCGGTGCCTCGGTCAACGCCCAGCACACCGCGGTCTACTACCAGGGGCACCAGTACGCCTTCCCGTTCCTGGTCCTGGCGGCCTGGGCACTGGTCTCGTGCACGGTCTTCTGGGTGTGGCGCCACCGGCACCCGGGAGGCCGCGGCCGCATGCCTGAGCATGCCGCCGCGGCCTCATGAGCGGGCCTCGCTCCTACAGTTCCTGGATACGGACGTCGCGGTACGAGATCACGTCCGAGGTGCCGTGGACCTGGAGCCCGATGTAGCCGGAGGCGTACCGCCGGCCGTCGGTGCCCGGGTCGTCACCCCGGGGCGGCTCGAAGAGCTGACCGCGGTTGTTGTCGAACTCGTTGATCAGGACACCGTTGCGGTAGACCGAGTAGTGCTGGTCCACCACCCGGATCTCGTAGTCGTTCCAGGTGCCCTTGGGGGTGACCCCGGCGCCGCCGAGCCCGACCCTGTCGAAGCCGTAGACGGAACCGGTCTTGTACATGTCGCCGTCGGGCCGGTCGTTGGCCTGGATCTCATGGCCGTACTTGATGGCGACCCACTCCGGGCGGCTCTCCTCCGGGTGGCCGTGGACGTCCGGGAAGCGGACGAACACCCCGCCGTTGGCGTTGCCCGTCCCCGGGGCGTCGTCGCGCCACTGGAGCTTCAGCGAGAAGTCCCCGTACTGCCGGGCGGGGAACCACAGCATCCCCATGCCCTCCACCGTGGTGGAGCTGGTGATCGAGCCCTCCTCCTCGTTCAGCCCGAACTGCCCGCCGCCGACGTGCTGCCACTTGGCGAGGGACTCGGCGGTGCCGTCGAAGAGCTTGCGGTAGCCCTCGTCCTGGCCCGGCCTGCCGATGCCGGACTGCTTGGCCGCCCGGTAGATCTTCCTGTGCTCACGGGTGTCGATGACCCCGGCGGTGAGCAGCTTGTCCAGGACCTTGTCGACGTGCTTGAGGAAGAGCGCGTGCGAGGACCAGTCCTTCTCGTCCTCGATGAGCTCGTTGACCGTGCAGCGGTTGCCGGTGAGCCGGTTGGGCACGCCCGTGTCGACCGTGCCGACGATGACGGTGAGCCGCTCGTCGAACTCAGGGCAGTTCGGCGCCGGCACGCCACCGCTCTGCGCGACGGTGAACGAGGACTGCTTCGCCTCGGAGGTGTTGCCGGCCTTGTCCGTCGCCCGGTGGGCGAGGGTGTGGTGGCCGACGCGGTCCACGATGACGGGCGAGGAGTAGGCCAGGTACGGGCCGCCGTCGAGGGAGTACTCGATCTTGTCCACGCCCGAGTCCGCGTCGGTCGCGGTGACCGTGGCCTTGGCGCTGGTGATGAACGCGCCGTCCGAATTCCTGTCGCCCGCCACCACCACGGACGTCACCGGCGGGGTCTTGTCCTGCGACGGCGGCTCGACGACGGTGAAGCCGACGGTCTTCTCGGCCGCGACGTTGCCGGACCTGTCGGTGGCGCGGTAGCGGACGGTGTGCGTCCCCACCTCGTGCACCATCACGGGTGCGGTGTACGGCTGCCAGGCGCCGTCCGTCCCGAGCGCGTACTCGATGGTGTTGACGCCGGAGCCGGTGTCGGACGCGGTCACCGTGACCGTGGCCATGCCGAGATAGGCGCCCGCTCCGTCCTTCTCGCCCGCGACGGTCGCCGAGGTCTCCGGAGGGGTCTCGTCATCCGTCGGCGGTGCGGCGACCGCGAAGCCGACGGTCTTCTCGGCCGCGACGTTGCCGGACCTGTCGGTGGCGCGGTAGCGGACGGTGTGCGTCCCCACCTCGTTCACCACGACGGGTGCGGTGTACGGCTGCCAGGCGCCGTCCGTCCCGAGCGCGTACTCGACGGTGTCCACGCCCGATCCCGCGTCGGTCGCCGCCACGGTCACGGACGCCTGGCCGATGTACGCGCCGTCGGAGTTCCTGTCGCCGTCCACCGTCGCCGAGGTCTCGGGAGCGGTGGTGTCCTCGCCGCCGCCGTCCTCGGTCACGGTGAGGACACCCTGCATCGAGCCGTGCCCCGGAATCGTGCAGTGGTAGAAGTACTTGCCGGGAGTGAGGGTGACCTCCACGCTGTGCTTGCCGCCCGCGCTGTCACCGGGGTTGGCCAGGATGTTCACCTGGACGTCGCTGTTGTACTCCGGGTCCGAGACGCTGAACGTCAGCGTGTGCGGCATGCTCGTCGTGTTGCCCGTCGCCTCGCTGTTCTCGAAGACGATGGTCGCGGCTCCGGCCACCGCGGTTTCGGGAGCCGTCAGATAGCGGTCGATGGGGTCGCCGGCGGTCCAGGTGAGGACCTGCTCGGCCGCTGCCGCCCGGTCGTCGTCGCGGCCGTACGCCGCGGTCGACGCCAGCCCCAGGACCATCAGGAACGAACCGAGCAGGGCGAGCCACCACCGGGCCGGCCCGTACCGCCGTCGCGCGAGGAGTGAAGGGTGTCTCACTGCGCTGCCGCCTTCCTGGCCAGGTCTGCGGCGGCCGGGGTCGGACCGCCGCCCTTGTACGTCACGCGCCACAGCGCGGACTTGGAGTCGGAGGTGAAGAAGCCCCGCCCGTAGTCCAGGACGTAGAGCGACCCGTCCGGGGCGAACTTCCAGTCCATCAGGTTGCGGATGCCGTCCGCGCCGACCGGGATGATCTTCTTCAGCGACTCGGCATGGGTGGGCAGGCCGCCCTTGCCGACCGTCCTCGGGTCGGTCAGTACGGCGTGACGCGGCTGGGTGTCGTCGTAGAAGTCCCCGACGAACCACTTCCCGTCCCAGTACGCCGGCCACTTGGCCTCGCTCGTGCTCGCCGCGTCGTAGCGGTAGACCGGGCCGTTCATCGTGGCCTGGCCGCCGCCCTTGAGCCAGGGCAGGAGCTCCTTCTGCTCCTCCGCCTTGTAGCTCGGGACGCCGTTCGCGTCGCGCGGGTAGTCGACGCCGCCGCCCTGGGGCGAGTACCAGATGGTGTTGCCGGTCACCGGCGGCAGGTTGACCAGGCCGTCGTTGTTCGGCGACTCGTTCTTCGGCGCGTCGCAGTCGTACCAGTCCAGCGGCTTGGCGGGATCGGGCAGGTTGCGGTCCCGGTAGGGCTGCTTGTTGCCCATGCAGTACGGCCAGCCGTGGTTGCCGGCCTCGGTGATCGCCGCGAACGTGTCGTACTTGGCGGGACCCCAGGTGGTGCTCGGAGCGCCCGCGTCGGGGCCGACCCAGCCCGCGTAGAGCGTGTCGGTCGCCGTGTCGACGGAGATGCGGGCAGGGTTGCGCACCCCCATCACGTAGATCTCGCCGCGGGTCTTGCCTCCGCCCTCGTCCGGCTCCTCGCCGGTGAAGAGGTTGCCCGCGGGCAGGGTGTAGGTGCCGTCGTCCTCGGGGTGGATCCGCAGGATCTTGCCGTTGAGGTTGTTGGTGTTGCCCGCGGTGCGGCGGGCGTCGGCGAAGGACACGCCCTTGTAGTTCGGCTGCGGGTTGTTGCCGGAGTAACCGTCGCTGAAACCGGAGGAGTTGTTGTCACCGGTCGCGATGTAGAGGTTCTCCTTCGAATCCCAGGCCATGCCCCCGCCCGCGTGGCAGCAGCTGTGGATCTGGACCGGCCAGTGCAGCAGCACCTTCTCCGAGGCCAGGTCCAGCTTGTTCGTGGCGTGGTCGAAGGTGAAGCGGGAGACCTGGCGCACCGCCATCCGCTTGTCGCGGTCGATCTTCGCGTGCGGGGTGTAGTGCAGATACACCCAGCCGTTGGCGGCGAAGTCCGGGTCCAGCTCGATGCCGAGCAGCCCCTCCTCCACCTTGACCAGCTCGTCGCCGCCGCCCTTGTTGCCGAAGACGCTCAGCTTGCCCGCGAGGGTGACCTTCTTGGCCGAGGGGTCATACACATGGATCTCGCCCTCGCCCTTGCCGACGTTCGGGTCGTTCCAGTCGGTGACCACCGGCACGCTGCTGTCCGTACCGCCGCGCCCGATGTAGAAGACCCGCCCGTCCTTCGCGGTCACGAGGCCGTGCGGCTCGCCGATCTGGTCGTTCTGCCCCGGCTGATTGGGCTGGGTGAGCCGCTCGGCCGTGTAGTTGGAGTCGATGGTGGCCCCGCAGTCCGCCTGCGAGATGCGGCTCGTCCAGGCCAGCGCCCCGCGCAGATGATCCCGGAAGTCGGTCTCGGCGAAGCCGGCCGCCGTACCGCCCATGGCGGTGTAGAAGGAGCGGCCGCCGTCGTAGTCACGGCACCAGGAGACCGGGTGGTCCCAGCCGTTGGCGCTCTTCCCCGGGGCGTAGGTGAGCTCGCGGACGCGGGCCACGGTGTGCACGTCGCCGGACGGGTTGTCCTTCCAGTTCAGCCACTTGTCCGGGCGCTTCCACTCCAGCGGGAGGTTCTTCGTCGCCGGGTGCTGCCGGTCGCCGATCTCCACGGTGGCACGCTGGACGGCCGTCGGGCTGTCCGCCGCCGGACGGGCGCCCACCAGACCGGTGAACCAGTCGGAGTAGGGTTCGGCGCGGGCCGCGTCGTGGATGCCGAGGAAGCCTCCACCGGCCTCCATGTACGCCTCCAGGCCCGCCTCCTGCTCCGGGTCGAGCACATCGCCGCCACCGGTCAGGAAGACGACCGCGTTGAACCTGCCGAGCTTCCTGCCGTTGGTGAAGACCCCGGCGTCGTCGGTGGCGACGGTCGTGAAGCGTCCGGCCTCCGGGCCGCTGAGCCCGATCTTCTCGATGGCCGCGATGCCCGCGTCCACGGTGGGCGGCTCCTCGCCCGCCGAAGCGTGGAACACCAGCACCTTGACGTCGGCCCCACCGGGCGGTGAGGGGAGCGACATCGTTGTCGCCATCCGTTCCTTCAGCCCTGGGTCCGGATAGGGGCTGGCGGTGGCCGCGTTGCCGCCCAGCAGGGACGCGGTCAGAGCGCCTGCCGCCACGGCCGCCGCGATGCCGCGGCGCGGTCTGGACCTGTGATGTGGTGTGCGCTGCATGTGGTCACCCACCCCTCTTGGTCGCTTCTCTGGTCACTTCACTCGTCACCGCGCCCTGATGGCCACTGCGACAGCGCACGAAGCTAGACCTCTTTTCGTGACTCGCCAATAGGTATGGCAGCAATCGAACGAACTTTGTCCTGAGTGTGGATAAACCAACGGCCCCCGGCTACCGTGTGGGCCGTCCAGGAGAGCAGCGCGTCAGTTTCCTTCTCGCGATGGGGAGTTCGACATGGACCGAAGGACCTTCAGCCGCAGGATGCTGGTGGGTGGGGGAGTGGCCGCTGCCACCGGCGTGACATCGATGTCGCTCGGCGCGGTGCAGGCCGCTTCCGCGGAGAACCCGGCGAGGACGGCACCCGCCGGAGGAGCTGTCCGCCATCTCAGGCTGTACGCCGAGAAGCTGGCGGACGGCCAGCTCGGATACGGCTTCGAGAAGGGCAAGGCATCCATCCCCGGACCGCTCATCGAGATCACCGAGGGCGACACGCTGCACATCGAGTTCGAGAACACCACGGACGTCGACGCCAGCCTCCATGTCCACGGCGTCGACTACGACACCGCGAGCGACGGCACCCGGATGAACCGCAGCCATGTCGAACCCGGCGGCACCCGTACGTACACCTGGCGCACCCACAGACCCGGCCGCCGCAAGGACGGCACCTGGCAGGCGGGCAGCGCCGGTTACTGGCACTACCACGACCACGTCGTCGGCACGGACCACGGCACGGGCGGCATCCGCAAGGGCCTGTACGGGCCGCTCGTCGTGCGCCGGGAGGGAGACGTCCTGCCGGACAGGACGATCACGATCGTCTTCAACGACATGACGATCAACAACCAGCCGGCCCACGGGAGCCCGAACTTCGAGGCCACCGTGGGGGACCGGGTCGAGGTCGTGATGATCACGCACGGCGAGTACTACCACACGTTCCACATCCACGGGCACCGCTGGGCCGACAACAGAACAGGCATGCTCACCGGCCCCGACGACCCCAGTCGTGTGATCGACACGAAGATCTGCGGACCCGCCGACTCCTTCGGCTTCCAGATCATCGCGGGGGAACGCGTGGGGGCCGGGGCATGGATGTACCACTGCCATGTCCAGAGCCACTCCGACATGGGTATGGCCGGTCTGCTGCTCGTGGCCAAGGCGGACGGCACCGTCCCGGGGTACGACCCGCCGCACCACGCG
>NZ_DATMVN010000483.1:0-4577 GCF_035563135.1 Streptomyces sp. | reverse complement strand
AGCCGCTCCTGGGCGTAGCGCCGGACCTCGTCGATGATCTCGGCCCGGTGGCGGGACGGGATGGTGGGCATGGCAACCCCCTCGTGGCCAGGCCACAGCGTGCTCCCTCCGGGAGCGCCCGCCAAGGGGCCCGCCCGCCGCGTCGGGGCATCCGGCGTGATCCCCGGCTGGGAGCGTGCGCGTCACCCCCCGCCCGTCGAGAGCTGCGCGAACCGTGCTCGCTGTTCCACGGTGAGCAGCGCCAGGAGCCGTGCGCGCCCCGCATCGTGGGCTCGCCTCGCGCGCACCGCCACCAGCTCGGGATCGCTCGTCCGTGCCGCCTGCCGGCCCCGCACAGCGTCGACCTGGGCCAGCACACGGGCGTATTCGCGCTCGTTCTCCTCCGCCACCGTTTCCACCTGCCTCCGCTGTTCCGCGGTGAGCTGCAGGACGTCGGGCACGCCGTCGTCCAGGAGCGCGTCACCGCCCTGGATCCGCCACGACAGCCGGTGCAGACGCGACGTGCGCTCGTCCCCGAGGAGTCGTCCGACCGCGTGCGCCACCTCCTCCCGCGCCGGCGCCGCGGCAGGGTCGACGTGCGGCGGACGCCACTGCCCGCCCGAGTAGACCCGCCGGAGGGCCTCGCGGTAGCGCCGGTCGATGGCCGACGCCTCGGCGACCTCGTCGTCGGACATGCTCAGGAACCGGTGCACGTCGGGGCTGACGATGAGCGTCACCAGCTCGCCGGCCGCGGCGTAGCCGTCACCCGACACCCGCAGCCGACCGGCGTCGGGGTCGTCGAGGCGCAGCTCTCCGGATCGATAGGCCATGCGGGAATGGTCCCCGGTCAGAAGTCGCCGGTCTCCAGGTCGATGGCCGCTCGCGCGGAGCCGGCGGCCTCGGCGGCTTGCGCGAGACCTGTACCGAGCAGGTCCGGACGGTAGATGGCGATCTGCTCCTTCATCCGGCTGACCTGACCCGGGCTGAACTCCGTCATCCCGGCGTCGTCGGTGTAGTCCATGTAGTTGGTGGTCGGATCGACTCCGTCGTCGTTCGGGCACGTGTCCCGAGCCGGGTCCGGCGGCCCGAAGTTCGGGCTCGCCTCGAACGGTGTGTCCGCGACCTCGTCGCCGGGCGGGAAGCAGCCCCCTTCGAAGGTGTGGTAGAGGCCGAGCCAGTGCCCCACCTCGTGCACCGCGGTCAGGCCGAGGTTGTACGGAGCCGACGAACCTCCGGGAAGGGAGGTGTAGAGGATGACGACGCCGTCGCTGACGGGATCGCCCGGGAGGTCGCTCGGGAACGTGGCCCAACCGAGCAACCCGGCGCCGATGCCGGCGGTGTAGAAGTTCAGGGCCCGGTGCTGCTCCGTGCCGAGTTCCGTCTTCGCCTTCCGCTCGGCCGCGCTGCCCATGGTCATCCTGAACCAGACGGAGTGGTCCGTGCGGTCCACGGACGCGCGGTGGAAGACGATGTCATGCGGCTTGAAGGAGTCGTTCAGGACGTTGAGCTGGGCATCGAGCTCCTGGTCGCTCAGATCGCCCGTGCCGGCATCGTGCAGCACGTGGAAGTGGACCGGGATCTCGACCTGCGTCACCGCGGCGGCCTCCATGCCACTCGCCCGGGCCGTTCGCAGGTGGGCGCGGACACGCTCCTTCTGGAAGTCGTTCAGCTGCGGCGTTCCGCAGCGCCGTCCGCCCCGGATGAACGCCTCCTGGCTGTCGAACTCCCGGTCCCCCAGCACGAGCTTCGCCATGACCTGCCTCCGTCTCGGTTGCGCCGTGCCGGACGAGGACGTCGCTGCCTCCTCCGCCTCGTGGACGGCGGATTCCGCGGCGACCTGGCACGGCGATCACGACGAATGGTGGCGTCCGGTGCGTCACCGCGGCGTCAACCACCCGTCCCGCCCCGGCCGCCACCCCGTATCGCCCGGACCATGGGAGACGTCGCGGGCCGAGCGGACCTCACACCTCGGTCAGGACCTGCGCGAGGAAGGCCACGTTCATCCGGAGTATCTCCAGGGCGAGGGCATGGTCGAGGAACTCGACCCTGTCCCGGTCGGTGTGCACCCTGTCGTTCGCGCCGTCGGCCCCTTCGATGGTCAGCACGGCGGGGATGCCCCGATCCAGGAAGGGCACGTGGTCGCTGTTGAAGGGATGGAGGCTGGTCTGGACCGCCAGGCCCGTGGTCGACTGCGCCGCCGCGGCGAGCGCGTCGATCATGCCCTGCGACACGGCCGCACCCTCGAGGAGCACCGTGGGCACGTCCGTGTTGCGCCCCGCGATCATGTCCATGTTGATCATCGCAACGATCCGGTCGCGCTCCGTCTGGTCGAGCGCAGCCACGTAGTGGCGGCTGCCGAACAGACCCTGCTCCTCGCCGCCGAACAGGACCAGCCGCAGGTCGTGGCTGCTCGGGTGCTCGCCGAGCGCCCGGGCGATCGCCAGGACCCCGGCACTCCCGGATGCGTTGTCGTCGGCCCCTGGTGCGTCGGCTCCGGAACCGCCGGCCAGGTTCACCGAGTCGAGGTGCGCGCCGACGATCACCAGCTTGCGATCGAGCCCCTGGCCGATCCGGTCGGCGATGAGGTTCCGGCTCGTTCCGGCGCCCACGGCAACGGTCTGGAGCTGCGTCGCGTAGCCCGACGCGGTCAGCTCGTGCTGAGCCCACTCGACGGCGGCCAGGAACCCGGTGCCCGTCGAATGCCTGGTCCGGAAGCCGACGAGCGTCGCGACGTCGGCCTCGAACGCAGTCTGCGACACCTCGGGTGCCCGCGTGCCGGCCAGGGCCGGCGGGGCGCCGCCCAGCCCCCTGGCCCGCTGCTCGAACACCGCCTCGTCAGCCGGCAGCGGCCGCACGGCGAAGCACCCCGTCGGGGATCGGTCGAGAGCGGCGGCCGCCTCCGGAGCGAGATCGACGACCAGGAACCGGCCCTTGTCGACGACCACGCGGACGTCGGGGAACTCCTGCTGGAAGCACCGGCCGATCTGGGTGACCAGGTGCAACCGCGATCTCGGCACGGAGGAGCGGGACGCCCGCGACGCCGGGCCGGTACCGCCGACGACCTCTCGCAGGCGGTCGGCCGGGCCACTCAGCACGAGCACGTCTCCGAGCCGGGTCCAGGTGATCCCCGCGCCGGAGGGGATGGACTCGTCGGCACCGGGGAGAACGGTGAGGACGGCGGTCTCTTCCGGCTCGGTGTCGCTCATGGCGAACGCCCGGACGAGCGGGATCAGATCGGTCAACGTGTCCACCTCCGCATCCGGTTGCCCCGGCCCGCGTAGGTGCAGGGCCGCCAGGCCGAGACGCCGGGCAGCCAGGACGTGGCCGCGGTTCTCGGTCACGAACAGCACGTCGCGGAAGCGCAGACCGGGGCCGGCCTTCGCCACCGCGGCCCGGAACACGGCCTCGTCCGGCTTGGACGCGCCGACCTCGGTGGACAGGGTGACGCGCTCCGCGACCGGCTCGAAGAACGCACGGATGCCGAGGTGGTCGAGCAGCGCGTAGTAGCGCTGCTGGATGACCGGCACCAGCGCCGGGTCGTCGGTCATGTCGAAGTCGGACACGAGCCCCAGTCGCACGGCCGGTCGATCGCCGTCGCGCAGCGCGACGACGGCCTCCAGCATCTCGAGTGCTCCGGGCAGGAGAACGTCTCCGCTCTCGAGCGTCTGACCCAGGTCGAAGAGGATCAGCTTCACGACGACTCCGTCCTGTCCGTCTCCAGACGGTGGCGTCCGGAAGGCCGGTGACCAGCCCGGCTCGCCTCCTCGGCGATCCGTTCGGCCGTGCGATCGCCGCTGAGCACTCTTCCTCGTGGCCGTCACCGAGGCGTCACTGCGGTGCGCCTGCTCGACGGCACCGCCTCGGGCGGCGCGTTCATCCAGGCGGTCACGGCTGACCGCTCCGGTCGAGCACCCCGTGGAGCACGCGCCGGACGACGCCGCCGGAAACCTCGCTCGGTCAGTCCGGCACCGGCGCGGCGTCAGGGGCCATGGCGGCCGGCACCAGGGGCGGACGCCGTCCGTTTCCCTACCCGGGGAGGCGAGGACGCGTGCCGATGCGGTGCCCGGCTCCAGCACGGTGAGCCACAGCTCGCCGCGCCATCCGGCATCGCTGACCGAGGATGTATCAGGACGGGGTCCGCCACGCTCCAGTGGATGTCCACCACGAAGTGGACGCCCGTCGGTACACGGAGGCGAGGCACAGCGCCTCCGCTTCCGATGTCAGCCGCGGGCCTCTCATCCACGACCCGGGGGATTGCCATGCCAGGCTCGATGGGCGAGCACCTGCTGCAGGAGCGGTATGGCACCGCGTCACGTGCCCGTGGCTTCTACGACCATCAGGTGCTCGACCACCTCAACGACCGCATGCGGGCATTCGTGGCTCGCATGGAGATGGTCTTCGTCGCCACGGCGGACCAAGCAGGTGAGGCCGACTGCTCCTTCCGTGCCGGGCCGCCCGGAGTCTGCCGTATGCTGGACGAGCGCACCCTCGTCTATCCGGAATACCAGGGCAACGGCGTGATGGGCAGCCTGGGGAACATCGCCGAGAACGGCCACGTCGGCCTGCTGTTCATCGACTTCTGCGGTGACGCGATCGGC
>NZ_DATMVN010000482.1:0-13140 GCF_035563135.1 Streptomyces sp. | reverse complement strand
CCATGCACACGGTGCTCGGCACCACCCCCCAGGACTTCACGGCGCGCTGGCAGGAGTACCTGCGCGCCCGGCTCGGCTGAGCCGCTGGGCCGGACGACCCTGCCGCGCCCCCGGCACGGTGTCCCGCCACAGCCGCCGCCCGGCTGCGAGCGTCGCGGCGACGAGCAGGCCGTTGCGTACGGTCATGAGCGCCACGCCCTGCGCGTCGCTCGCCACCACGTGCGCGAAGCCGAGCGGGAACTCCAGCAGGGTGACAGCGGTGGCCGCCAGGACCAGACACGCGGGCAGCGCCATCCGGCTGCCGCGGAACACCAGGCACACCGCGGCGAGACCGAGCGGCCACACCATGTACTGGGGGCTGATGACACGGCTGGTCACGGTGAACAGCAGCACCGCGGTGAACGCCGCGTCCGCCGGGGTGTGCACCGCGTGCGCACGGGCCCGCAGCCGCCACACCAGCAGCCAGCCGAAGGCGAACAGGCTCAGCACCAGGGCCAGCGTGCTCACCAGCGCCACATGCGGACCGGCGAACTCCATCGAGCCGTAGCGCAGCTCCACCCGGCCCTCCCAGCCGAACTGCCTGGCCACATGGAAGACCAGCGCCCCCAGCGACTCGATCTCCAGCCCCCGGTCCCGCTGGAACGTCAGGAAGGCGAACGCGCCGGGCAGCACCACCCCGGCCGCCAGGACCAGGACCGCGGCCGTCACCGCCGCCGCCGACCAGGAGCGGCGCGTGGCCCGGCCCCGGGCGGTGCCCACCAGCAGCAGTACCGGCCAGACCTTCAGCAGCGCGCCGAAGGCGGCCAGCGCACCCAGCACCCGGGGGTGGCGCACGCCCGCCAGGAGCGCCGCCACGGCGACGGCCGTCACCATCAGGTCGTAGCGGGCGTACACCGTCGGCCCGAGCAGCGGCACGCCCGCCACCCACACCCACGTGCCCGCGTCGCGCATGCCCGGACGGCTTCCCGCGTACAGGAGCAGCCCGAGGACCAGCGCGTCACACAGCAGTACGAGGACGAAGAAGGCGGACGCGTACTCCAGGAAGGGCAGCAGGTCCGGGGAGAGCACGGCGAGCGCGGCGGCGGGCGGATACTGCCAGGTGACGTCGTCCAGCGGGTAGGAACCGGCGCGGAGGACCTCGTACCAGCCCCGGTAGATCACCGAGACGTCGCTGGTGACGTCCGGCCCCGGCACCGTGAACACCTTGAAGACGCAGAGCAGCAGCACCGCCCGGGTGAGGCCCCACACGGCGAGGGCCGGGCCCCGGCCGCTCGTACCTGTCCTGACCGTCATGCACGCCATGATGCAGGCCCCGGCTGTGCGGGAGCCGTCAGGCAGGGCCGTCGGGCCGCCCGGTACTGTCGGCGGCGATGGACAAGACGCTGATCGTGACGAACGACTTCCCGCCCCGCCCCGGTGGCATCCAGGCATTCCTGCACAACATGGCGTTGCGCATGGACCCCGAGCGGCTCGTCGTCTACGCCTCCACGTGGAAGCGGGGCGCGGAGGGCGCCGAGGCCACCGCCGCCTTCGACGCCGAGCAGCCGTTCACCGTCGTACGCGACCGTACGACGATGCTGCTGCCCACCCCCCGGGTCACCCGCCGGGCGGTCCGGCTGCTGGAGGAACACGGCTGCTCCTCCGTGTGGTTCGGCGCGGCCGCCCCCCTGGGGCTGATGGCGCCCGCGCTGCGCGGGGCCGGAGCCCGCCGGATCGTGGCCACCACGCACGGCCACGAGGCGGGCTGGGCGCAGCTGCCCGCCTCCCGGCAGCTGCTGCGCCGCATCGGCGAGGGCACCGACACCCTGACCTATCTCGGCGAGTACACCCGGTCCAGGATCGCCGCCGCGCTCACCCCGGAGGCCGCGGACCGGATGGTGCAACTGCCGCCCGGGGTCGACGAGAAGACCTTCCACCCGGCGTCCGGCGGCGACCGGGTCAGGGCCCGGCTCGGGCTCACGGACCGGCCCGTCGTCGTGTGCGTGTCCCGGCTCGTGCCGCGCAAGGGCCAGGACACCCTCATCCTGGCCATGCCCGCGATCCTGGCGCGGGTGCCGGACGCCGTCCTGCTCGTGGTCGGCGGCGGTCCCTACGCCGGGCAGCTGAAGAAGCTGGCGGCCGAGACCGGCGTCGAGGACTCCGTGCGCTTCACCGGACCCGTGCCGTGGGAGGAGCTGCCCGCCCACTACGGCGCAGGCGACGTGTTCGCCATGCCCTGCCGCACCCGGCGGGGCGGCCTCGACGTCGAAGGCCTCGGCATCGTCTACCTGGAGGCCTCCGCGACCGGACTGCCGGTCGTGGCGGGCGACTCGGGGGGCGCCCCGGACGCCGTGCTCGACGGCGGGACCGGGTGGGTGGTGCGGGGCGGCTCCGCCGAGGAGTCCGCCGACCGGATCGTCACCCTGCTCGGCGACCCGGAGCTGCGCCGGCGCATGGGGGAGCGGGGCAGGGCGTGGGTCGAGGAGAAGTGGCGCTGGGACCTGCTCGCCGAGGAGCTGAAGAAGCTGCTCTGAACAGCGGAGGGGAGGGGCCCGCACCGGGCCCCTCCCCATGGGCGCGTCCGGACGTGTGCGTCAGGGCGTGTGCGTCCGGCTCAGCCGCGGTAGAGCGACTCGACCTCGTCCGCGAAGTCCTTCGCCACGACGTTGCGCTTCAGCTTCAGCGACGGCGTGATGTGGCCCGCCTCCTCGGTGAACTGCGTCGCCAGGATGCGGAACTTGCGCACCGACTCCGCCTTGGACACAGCGGCGTTGCCGTCGTCCACGGCCCGCTGCACCTCGGCCAGCAGCTCGGTGTCCTCGCGCAGCGAGACCGCCGTCGACCCGGTCGGCTTGCCGTTCTCCTCGGCCCAGCGGGAGAGGAACTCCTCGTCGAGGGTGAGCAGTGCGCCGACGAACGGGCGCCCGTCGCCGACCACCATGCACTCGGCGACCAGGGCGTGCGCGCGGATCCGGTCCTCGATCACCGCGGGGGCGACGTTCTTGCCGCCCGCCGTGACGATGATCTCCTTCTTGCGGCCCGTGATCGCGAGATAGCCGTCCTCGTCGAGCGTGCCGATGTCACCCGTGTGGAACCAGTTGCCGGCCAGCGCCTCGGCCGTCGCCGCCTCGTTCTTCCAGTAGCCGGTGAACAGGTGCTCACCGTGCAGCAGGACCTCGCCGTCATCGGCGATCCGCACGACCGAGCCCGGCAGCGGCTGGCCGACCGTACCGATCTTCTGCCGGTCCCACGGGTTGAAGGCCGTGGCGGCGCAGGACTCGGTGAGGCCGTAGCCCTCCAGCACCGTGAAGCCGATGCCCCGGAAGAAGTGGCCGAGCCGCTCGCCCAGCGGCGCGCCGCCGGAGATCGCGAACTCGCCGCGGCCGCCGAGCACGGCGCGCAGCTTGCTGAACACCAGCTTGTCGAAGACCTTGTGCTTGACCTTCAGGCCGAACGAGGGGCCTTCCGGTGTGCCCAGCGCCCGGCTGTACGCGATCGCCGTGTCGGCGGCCCGGTCGAAGATCCTGCCCTTGCCGTCGGCCTGGGCCTTGGCCCGCGCCGAGTTGTAGACCTTCTCGAAGACCCGCGGCACACCGAGGATCAGCGTCGGCCGGAAGGCGGCCAGCTCGTCGGTGAGGTTCTTGATGTCCGGCACACAGCCGAGCTTGATCGGCGCCATCACCGAGGCGACCTCGACCAGCCGGCCGAAGACGTGCGCGGCGGGAAGGAAGAGGAGGACGGAACACTCACCGGTACGGAAGAGGGGCTTGAGCCGCTCCACGATGTTGCCGCACTCCGCGAAGAAGCTGCGGTGGGTCAGCACGCAGCCCTTCGGGCGGCCGGTGGTGCCCGAGGTGTAGACGATCGTCGCCGGGTCGTCGGCCTTGGCGCTCACCATGCGCAGGTCCAGCGTCTCGTCGGAGACGTCGGCGCCCGCGGCCACGAGCTCGCCGACCGCGCCCCGGTCGATCTCCCAGACGTGCCGCAGACCGGGGAGCCCGTCCCGCACCGAGCTGACGGACCCGGCGTGGGCGCTGCTCTCCACGACGACCGCGACAGCCCCCGAGTCGCCGAGTATCCACTGGACCTGCTCGGGGGAGCTGGTCTCGTACACCGGCACGGTGACGGCGCCCGCGCACCAGATGGCGAAGTCCAGCAGGACCCACTCGAAGCGGGTGCGCGACATCAGCGCGACCCGGTCGCCGGGCTGGATGCCCGCCGCGATCAGACCTCTGGCGGTGTCCTTGACCTCGGCGAGGAACCGGGTCGCCGTGACGTCCGTCCAGACGCCGGCCACCTTCCGGCTCATCACCGCGACATCGGGATGCTGAGCGGCGTTGCGGCGGATGAGATCGGTCAGATTGCCGTCCGTAGGGACCTCGTACAGGGCCGGAAGGCTGAACTCGCGCAAGACTGCTGCTCCTCATCGGGCTCCGGTTCCACGGCTCTGTGCGACGCACCGGATCAGTCCAAGACTGGCAGATGCTCAGTGGGGTGAGCACGACTGGACTGGCGGGACGTTACCCACCGGTAGTCGGTTCCGGAAAGGGGGGCCCGGCCAGATGTCTTATGCATCACACATATCGGTGGTCCTTCGGCGCACATTAGTCCACTCGTGTCCCGATCCGGAAGTAACCGCAGGTCGGATGGCCTCTACCCAGAGCAGCGCATGGCGACCTAGGGTGATCTCCATGCGAGCCGGTACACCGCACGATCAGCACACAACCCCCACCCGACGGACACGCGTGCACGTGGTCAGTGATGTGCACGGGAACGCGGAGGCGCTGGCGCGCGCCGGCGACGGCGCGGACGCCCTGATCTGTCTGGGGGACCTGGTCCTCTTCCTCGACTACGCCGACCATTCGCGCGGCATCTTCCCCGACCTGTTCGGCGTCGCCAACGCCGACCGCATCGTCGAGCTGCGCACGGCACGCCGTTTCGAGGAGGCACGGGCCTTCGGCCGTGAACTGTGGGCCGGCCGGGACCGCAACGCGGCGATCCTGTCCGCCGTACGCAAGCAGTACGCCGAGATGTTCGCGGTCATGCCCACCCCGACGTACGCCACGTACGGCAACGTCGACGTGCCCGCGCTCTGGCCCGAATACGCCAGTTCCGGTACCACCGTGCTGGACGGTGAACGGGCCGAGATCGGTGGCCGGGTCTTCGGGTTCGTCGGGGGCGGCCTCAAGACCCCCATGAACACCCCGTACGAGATCAGCGACGAGGAGTACGCCGCCAAGGTCGAGGCGCTCGGACCGGTGGACGTCCTGTGCTCGCACATCCCGCCGGACGTCCCGGAGCTGACGTACGACACCGTCGCCCGGCGCTTCGAACGCGGCAGCCGCGCACTCCTGGACGCCATCCACCGCACCCGCCCCCGCTACGCGCTTTTCGGCCACGTCCACCAGCCGCTGGTGCGCCGGATGCGGATCGGTGCCACCGAGTGCGTCAATGTCGGCCACTTCGCGTCGAGCGGGCGCCCCTGGGCCCTGGAGTGGTGAGCGACACGGCCGCCGGCCGGGGGCCGGGGCGCGGACGGGAGGGCCGCCGGCACGCGATAGCCTGCACACGGCAGGCCTCTGCCGAACGCGACCGGTACACCGCACTGGAGGGCCACGGCGATGGCTGAACACACCAGCTCGAGCATCACGATCGAGGCGGCGCCGGCCGACGTCATGGGAGTGATCGCCGACTTCGCCCGCTACCCGGAGTGGACCGGAGAGGTGAAGGAGGCCGAGATCCTCGCCACCGACGACCAGGGCCGGGCCGAGCAGGTCCGTCTCGTCCTGGACGCCGGAGCGATCAAGGACGACCACGTCCTCGCCTACACCTGGAACAGCCCCTACGAGGTCGGCTGGACCCTCGTCAAGTCCCAGATGCTGCGCGCGCTCGACGGCAGTTACGCGCTGGCGCCCCTGGGGGACGGCGACCGTACCGAGGTCACCTACCGGCTGGCCGTGGACGTCAAGATCCCACTGCTCGGCATGATCAAGCGCAAGGCCGAGAAGGTCATCATCGACCGGGCCCTCGCCGGGCTGAAGAAGCGCGTCGAGTCCGTCCCGCAGGCCTGATCACGTGCGTACGGTCCTCGTCACCGGCCCCGGCGGCGCAGGCCGTACCACCGTCGCCGCGGCGACCGCGCTCGCCGCGGCCCGCAGCGGCCGGCGCACCCTCCTGGTCTCCGCCGACGCGGTACCCGCCTTCCCCGCCGGCCCCGAACCGGCGGAGGCCGCCGAGCGGCTCTTCTGCGTCCGTGTCGACTCCGCCGCCCACTTCCGCGGCGAACTGCTCGCACTGCAGGACCGGGCGTCCGGGGTGCTCGACCTGCTCGGGGCCGGCAGGCTCGACGGCGAGGAGCTCACCGGACTGCCGGGCAGCTCCCAGCTCGCCCTCCTGCACACCCTGCGCCGCGCGGCCGAGGGGGACTGGGCGCGGGACGGCTACGAGGTCCTCGTCGTCGACCTGCCTCCGCTCACCGACGCCCTCGCCCTGCTCGCACTGCCCGGGCAGCTGCGCCGGTACCTGCGCCGCCTCCTGCCCCGCGAACGCCAGGCCGCCCGGGCCCTGCGCCCGGTGCTCGCCCAGCTCGCCGGCGTCCCCATGCCCGCCCAGTGGCTGTACGAGGCCGCCGCCCGCAAGGACGCCGAACTGGCCGCCGTCGAGGCACTGATCGACGACGACGCGACCACCGTGCGGCTGGTCGCCGAACCCGGCCACGCCGCCGGTGAGGCGCTGGGCGCCGCCCGGACCGGACTCGCCCTGCACGGACTGCGCGTGGACTCCGTCGTGGCCTCCCGGGTCCTGCCCCGCCACTCCGGCGACCCCTGGTTCGCCGACGTCGCCGCGCGGCAGGAGAAGTGCCTGGACCACTGGCGCCAGGAGTGGGCTCCCGGGGTCCCCGTACGCGAGAGCGCCCACCTCGGCCGTGAACCGCGCACCGTCGAGGACCTGGTCCCGCTCGCCGGGAGCTGCGCACCGGACGACCGGATCCCGGGACGCGCGGGGGACCCCTGGTGGACCGAGGACGCGGGGGACGGCGTCATCGCCTGGTGCCTGCCGCTGCCCGGGGCCGCCAAGGAGGATCTCAGGCTCGTCCGGCGCGGCGACGAACTGTTCCTCACCGCGGGGCCGTTCCACCGGATCGTGCGCCTGGAGTCCGCGCTGCGCCGCTGCACCGTCTCCGGAGCCGCGCTGACCGACGGCGTCCTGCGTGTCCGGTTCACGCCTGACCCCGCGCTCTGGCCCCGGACACAGTGAACGGCGCACCACCGTTCGGGTAACGTCGGTAGTACGTGGCCCGCACGGCCGCGCAGGCAACCGCGTCGCAGGAGTCCGCCATGAGTGAAGCCACCGATCGTCCCGTCGACGACGACGCGTGGGCGGAGGCCTGCGCCGAGGACCTCGAAGCGGAGAAGGCCCGCCGCCGGGCACAGTACGGACAGCAGCCGGGTTCCGCCGCGGAGGAGCTGCGCAAGCTGATCGACGCGATGGCCGACAAGGTCTCCTCGCTCCGGTCGCCGCTGCTCGGCACGGCGGCCCAGGGCACCGTCCAGCAGGTGATCCGGCAGGCCAGGTCCGCGGTCGAGCCCGTCATCGAGCGCAATCCGGAACTGTTCGACCACCTCGCCGCCGCGGGGAACGAGCTCCTCGCCGCCTACCGCTCCGCCGTGGAGGGCCAGGAGGCCCGCTGGACCCGGGGCACCGAAGGCACCGGAGGCGCCCCGGGCGGCACCGGGGAGGCCCCCGGCCCCGTGAAGAAGGCGGCCGAGGACCCCTCGGACCCGCGTGACGAGGGCACCGGCGGCAGCGAACACATCGACCTGGACTGACCCTGGACAGGGAAGGCCCGTCCCCGGCTCGGGTACGGTTGGCCGTAGCGGGGCTCGACCGAAACTGAGGGATTCATGGGACTCACCATCGGCGTCGATATCGGCGGCACGAAGATCGCGGCTGGAGTGGTCGACGAAGAGGGCCGGATCCTCTCGACGTTCAAGGTATCGACCCCGCAGACCGCCGAAGGCATCGTGGACGCGATCAGCGCCGCCGTGTCCGGGGCGAGCGAGGGGCACGACGTCGAGGCGGTAGGCATCGGCGCGGCCGGATACGTCGACGACAAACGCGCCACCGTGCTGTTCGCCCCGAACATCAAATGGCGCCACGAGCCGCTCAAGGACAAGGTCGAACAGCGCGTCGGCCTGCCCGTCGTCGTCGAGAACGACGCCAACGCGGCGGCCTGGGGCGAATACCGCTTCGGTGCCGGCCAGGGCCACGACGACGTCATCTGCATCACGCTCGGCACCGGCCTGGGCGGCGGCATCATCATCGGCAACAAGCTGCGCCGTGGACGCTTCGGTGTGGCGGCGGAATTCGGTCATATCCGCGTCGTCCCGGACGGACTGCTCTGCGGCTGCGGCAGCCAGGGCTGCTGGGAGCAGTACGCCTCCGGCCGCGCCCTCGTGCGGTACGCGAAGCAGCGCGCCAACGCCACCCCCGAGAACGCCACGATCCTGCTGGGACTCGGTGACGGCACGCTGGAGGGCATCGAGGGCAAGCACATCAGCGAGGCCGCCCGGCAGGGCTGCCCGGTGGCCGTCGACTCCTTCCGTGAGCTGGCCCGCTGGGCCGGAGCCGGACTGGCCGACCTCGCCTCGCTCTTCGACCCCTCGGCCTTCATCGTCGGCGGCGGGGTCTCGGACGAGGGCGAGCTGGTCCTCGGCCCGATCCGCAAGTCGTTCCGGCGCTGGCTGATCGGCGGCGAGTGGCGCCCGCACGCGCAGGTCCTCGCGGCCCAACTGGGCGGCAAGGCGGGCCTGGTGGGCGCGGCGGACCTGGCGCGCCAGGGCTGACCCCAGCATCACGGCACGTCCGGCGCCCGTCGCGCCCCCCGGGGAGCGACGGGCGCCGGACGTATCGTGCCTCCCATGGTCACGATGCCGATGCCGCTGCCCGACTCCCGTACCGAGCCGGACGGTTCGGCCGTCATCCGGGTGCTCAGCTACAACGTCCGCTCCCTGCGCGACGACACCGAAGCGCTGGCCCGTGTCATCCGCGCCTGCGCACCCGACCTGGTGTGCGTCCAGGAGGCCCCGCGCTTCTTCCGCTGGCGCAAGGCCGCAGCCCGGCTCGCGGCCATGACCGGCCTGGTGATCCTCAGCGGCGGGGCCACGGCCGCCGGGCCCCTGCTGCTCTGCTCACTGCGCGCCACCGTGGAACGCACCGAGGACGTCCTGCTGCCGCTCACACCGGGGCTGCACCGGCGGGGCCTGGCCACGGCGGTCGTACGGATCGCGGGGGCCCGGATCGGTGTCGTGAGCTGTCACCTCAGCCTGCAGCGGGAGGAACGGCTGACGCAGGCGCAGACGCTGCTGGACCGGATCGACGCGATGGACGTCCCGCACGCCGTCGTGGCCGGTGACCTCAACGACGTACCGGAGGGGAGCGCCTTCCGGCGGCTGGCCGGACGGCTCCAGGACTGCCGGGCCGTGCGGCCGTGGGGTGGCGAGCTCACCTTCCCGCCCGGAGCCCCGCGCAAGCGGATCGACGCGGTGTTCGCCAGCGACGGCATCGAGGTGCTCGGCTGCGGCGTCCCCGCGGACCTGCCCGGTGTCACCGGCGCGGACCTGCGGGCGGCCACGGACCACCTGCCCGTGCTGGCCGCACTCAGGGTGCCCGCAGGGGACTGAACCGGGACAGGGCGTACGCGCGGGAACAGGCCGTCCCCGCCGCACGGGCGCGGGAACAGGCCGTCCCCGCCGCACGGGTGTCAGACGACCGCGCCGCGCCCCGGATCGTCGTCCTCCTCGTCGTCGTGGGGCATGCGCGCCACCAGGGTGGCGAAACCGCCCAGGAAACCGCCGATGGAGAGGGTGGTGAGCCACCACGTCATCTCCCACTGCATCAGCACCGCGACGAGCATCAGCACCGGGCCGCCCACGACCGCGAGCCAGGCGAACTTCGCCGTCACATCGGCCTCGGGAAGCGGCGGCGGCTCCGGCGGGACGAAGTGCCCCTCCTCACTGTCGTCCGGGTCACCGCTGCCGCCGCCCCCGGGCTCCTCCAGGGCGTAGTCACGCGGACCCGCGACCCCGGGGGCGAACACGACCGAACCGCCGAGCGGCTTCTTCTCCGGCGGCCCGCCGGGTGCCTTCCCGCTCATGCCCTTGTCCGCGTCGTCACCCGCCCCGGGCTCCGGGGAGGGGTCCAGGACGTTGAGCTGGTCGTCCTCCAGCAGGGCCAGGTCCTCGACCGACTTGAACGGCTTGGCGCCCGGCGGGTCCGGCGGTTCCTCGCCGTACCCCGCGACGATCGCCTCCCAGGCCGCGGCCTCGTCGAGCGGCCGGGCCCCCTCCGTGCCCCCGGGGACGGCCGCTCCCTCCGTGGGGCGCGGTTCGCGCTCCTCGTCACTTCCCGCGCGCTCCGCGTCGTGCTCAGCCACCGGACGTGCTCCCCTTCTTGCCGGCATCGGTTGTGAGACGGTCGATGAAGCGGTAGCTCTCCTCGAAGATCCGCTCCGCATCGTGGTCCAACGTCGCGACGTGGTAGCTCTGTTCCAGGAGGATCTCGTCGACGTCCCGGGACGAGACCCGGCTGAGGATGCGCGCCGAGTCGGCCGGCGGCACGACATGGTCCTGCGGACTGTGCAGCAGCACGATCGGCTGGGTGACCTGAGGCAGATCGGCGTCGACCAGCCGGAAGAACGCCCGCACGGAGTGCGCGGCGTGCAGCGGCACCCGGCCGTAACCGACCTCCTCGGCGCCCTCCAGGGCGATGTCGCTGGTCAGCCCCTTCGTCGTCCGCACCATGTGCCGGGCCACCGGCAGGGCGTACGCCGACAGACCGTGCACCTTGTTCGCCGGATTCACCAGCACCAGGCCCGCGATCCCGTCCCCGTGCTTCGCGGCGAGGCGCAGCGCCAGGGCCCCGCCCATCGAGAGGCCGAAGACGAAGACCTGCTCGCACCGCGCCCGCAGGGCCCGCAGCTCCCGGTCCACCTCCGCGTACCAGTCCTGCCAGCCCGTGACCGCCATGTCCTCCCAGCGCGTGCCGTGACCGGGCAGCAGCGGGAGGGACACGGTCAGCCCGCGCTCCGCCAGATAACCGGCCCAGGGGCGCAGCGACTGCGGCGAACCCGTGAATCCGTGACAGAGAAGGACGCCGGCCTTTCCGCCTTCGTGGCGGAACGGCTCGGCTCCTGGGAGGACCGGCACCGGGGTCTCCTGTTCATGAAGCGGGGCAGGGTGCGGGGGTGTGCGAAAGGATGACCTCACCGTACGCGACCGGACCGACACCGACCAGGGCCGTCACCGCCCGGGCAGGCGCCGCCCGCGGGCGGCGCCTGCAGGGAGGCCGGTGGGGGAAACCGGTCCGGGCGGGAGGGGAGGGAACCGGGCCCCGGACCGTGGGAGGGCCCCGGTCCCACAGGCTAAGGTCTGTCGGACGGCACACAGGAGGCACCCGAGTTGATCTACGGCGCAATGAAGTTCTCCATCGGCGGGTCTTTGAAGCTCGCCTTCAGGCCGTGGGTGGAGGGCCTGGAGAACATTCCCGCACACGGGCCGGCGATCCTCGCGAGCAACCATCTGTCGTTCTCCGACTCCTTCTTCCTGCCGGCCGTCCTCGACCGCAAGGTGACCTTCATCGCCAAGGCGGAGTACTTCACGGCGCCCGGGGTGAAGGGCAGGCTCACCGCCGCGTTCTTCAAGGGCGTGGGACAGCTCCCGGTGGACCGCTCCGGCGGCCGCGGTGCCGGAGAGGCGGCCATCAGGGCGGGCATCCAGGTGATCGAGAGCGGCGGCCTCTTCGGCATCTACCCGGAGGGCACCCGGTCGCCGGACGGACGGCTCTACCGGGGCAAGCCCGGAGGCCTCGCCCGGGTGGCCCTCGCCACCGGAGCACCCGTCATCCCCGTGGCGATGATCGACACGGAGAAGATCCAGCCGCCCGGCCAGGTGGTGCCCAGGCTGATGCGGCCCGGCATCAGGATCGGCGAGCCGCTGGACTTCGGCCGCTACCAGGGCATGGACGGCGACCGCTTCATCCTGCGCTCGGTGACCGACGAGGTGATGTACGAGATCATGAAGCTCTCCGGCCAGGAGTACGTGGACATCTACGCGACCGCGGCCAAGCGGCGGATCGCCGAGGCCGCGAAGAAGAAGGGGACGGAGCAGTCCGGCGCGTAGGCGCACCACAGGGGCGGGAACCGGGGGAGGGGCCATGACCGGGCGCGAACGGGTCGTACGGATGTCGGTCGAGCAGCCGCTGTGGCGTGCGCTGACCGCGTACCGCGTGCTGACGCTGGTCTACGCGGCGCTGCTCGCGGGTTTCGGCCGGGGGAAGTACGAGCGGCCCTGGGTGGCCGTCGCCTTCCTGGCGGTCCTCGCCCTCTGGACACTCGCCACCCTCCCCAGGGTGGCCAACGCGGCGAGCTGCACCAAGCGTTTCCTCGGCACGGACCTCACCGTCGCGCTGACCGGGATCCTCCTGACACCCCTCGCCGACTTCGACGCCCGCCACATGGACGGCCCGACGCTCCCGTCGATCTGGACCGCGGGGTCCGTCCTCGCCTTCGCGCTCAAAGGCGGCTGGCGCTGGGCGGCCTTCGCCTCCACCCTGGTCGCCGTCGCCAACATCATCGAGCGCGGCGAACCCAGCGAGGACACCTTCCACAACGTGGTGCTGGTCTGGGTCGCCTCCATCGCCATCGGTTACGTCGTCGAGGTGGCACGGGCCAGTGAACGCACCCTGGCGCGCGCCCTGGAGATCGAGGCCGCCACCCGGGAGCGGGAGCGGCTCGCGCGCGACATCCACGACAGCGTCCTCCAGGTCCTGGCCATGGTCCAGCGACGCGGCACGGCCCTGGGCGGCGAGGCCGCGGAGCTCGGCCGGATGGCCGGGGAGCAGGAGGTCGCCCTGCGGACCCTGGTCTCCAGCGGCCTGGTGCCCACCACACGGGTCTCCGAGGACAGTGCGCAGGGCGCGGTGGTCCGCGCGGTGGACACCGGCGAGGAGGAGAGCGCCGAGTCCGACCTGCGCACCCTGCTCGCCCCGCACGCGGGCTCCCGGGTCACCTTCGCGGAGCCCGGCGCCCCGGTGCTGCTCGCGGCCGGCGCGGCGGCTGAGCTCGCCGCCGCGGTGAGCGCCGCACTGGACAACGTCCGGGTC
>NZ_DATMVN010000481.1:0-6260 GCF_035563135.1 Streptomyces sp. | reverse complement strand
TCGCCGGGAGGCCGTTGCTCGGCCCTGGCGTGCGACGCGGCGACGGTAGCGGGAGGCGCAGACAGCTGTCACCGCGTTTTGTCGCGGCGGAGGCGGAGGGCACCGGGGGGCGGCAGGGCGCGCTCGCGCGTGCGGTAATCTTCCGGGGCGGTCGTCGCGCGGCTCGGGAACCCCCGGCAGGCGGGCGGCACGCGGGCTGTAGCGCAGCTTGGTAGCGCACTTGACTGGGGGTCAAGGGGTCGCAGGTTCAAATCCTGTCAGCCCGACAGCGAAATAGCAGGTCAGAGGCCGGATCACCCCTCGTGGGAGGTCCGGCCTCACTGGTTGTGTGGCTTCGAGTGTGGCTTCGAGTGTGGCTTCGCAATGCCCGGGTGGAGGGACGGTCTGTCTCTTGCGAGTCGCCCGACCTACGGTCCCCGGTCTGGCTGCCGCCCGGTGGCCGTGAACCGATGGAGGTCCCCCGTGGCCAAGCGCATCGTCACCGTCTGCGACACCTGCGGCAGTGAGAAGGACGTCCGGAAGTTCACCCTCTCCGGCGGCGGCCAGACCGTCCGCCCGGAGCTATGCGAGGAGCACGCCGCCCCGTTGGCGGCCCTGCTCCCGGCGCCCAAGGCGACCGCCGCCAAGAAGGCCACGGCCAAGGCCGCCTGACCCTCTGGGGTCCCTGCGCCCCCGCTCCCGGTTTCGGGGAGCGGGGGTGCTTTCAGTTTTCCCGGCCTGCGCGGCCCGTCCCCTTGCCGGTGAATCCCCATTCACCCTGACCGCTGCCACGGTGCATCTCTGCTTGCACGGAGTCCGTCGCCCGTGCCGTGTCGAGAATGACGGTGGTAAGGGTCGCGGGGGCCGAAAACGGTGTGCCGGTATCGAAGGTGCGGACTGGGCTGCTGGCGGGAGGTCGGGAAAGCTCTCGTAGCAGGGTGAGCACCTCTTCGAGCATCTCGTGCTCACTCCGCGGGGGTGGCTGGGTCGGCGATGTGTCGTTTTCGATCAGCTGGAGCGGGCCATCGAGCTTTTCCCACCACATGGCCACCTGGTCGCTGAGAACCTCTTGGTCGATGGCGTTGCCGTTGATCCGATTGAGGCTCGCGACCATCTTGAGGACGTCGGACTGCGTGCGCGTGGTGGCCTGGAACTGTCCCAGCGGTTGTGGAACCTGGGTCGGCGTCAGGCCCATGAGGAAGGTCATGACGTGCGACCGGCCCACGGCTTTGCCGATGGCTCCGGCCTCGTAGTTCAGCCAGGGCTTGTGCAGGTTCTCCGGGGTGAGGACGCTGATGCCGGCGTCCATCTCATCGAGCCGCTCCGCGAGGTCAATAGCCCAGCGACCCCCGGCCTCCAGGTCCTTGTCCGACATCCACGGGCTGATCTGTCCGGGCATGACCCGCTTGAGCCAGTCGTAGAGGACTTCCGCCGCCCGCCTGCTGCGGTCCCCCGACCAGCTGATGAACACGTCCACGCGAACTCCCCGTGATGCGTCTGTGCCGGGGAGCCTACTGGGGTTCGGAGATCGGATCCTGGCCCCGATCAGTCGGGACCTCCGGTGCCGGTCCACCGGGGTCAACGTCGCCTGCCCGCCGGGCCAGGACCGTGGCCAGCTGCTCCAGGTCGTAGAGGTTGCCCTCCACCGTCCCCCACCGGGTGAGCCCGTAGCGGTGCCGCCAGACCCGCAGGGTGGCCGGCCGCACCCCGGCGTAGGCCGCGGCATGGGCAGCGGAGAGCAGGACCGGCGTCGGCGTCACGCCGTCCATGATCGCCCGCGTTGGCGCTCTACCGCGGGAGGCGGCCCTGCGCCCGGGGCTAGGGCAGTCGCCGCCGCTCCTTGCCGCGCAGGTCGTCCTTCTGCAGGCGGCCCAGGGCCGCCAGGCCGCTGGTGATGTTGTCGAGCTCGGCTTGGTGGTCAGTGACGGTCGCGGTGCCGGGAGCCTCGAAGAACCGCATCACCTCGGCGACAACGCCGAACACGTCGAGGGTCTTGTCGGCGGTGCGGGCCGGAGCCAGCAGTTGGACGCGCCGCGTGGCGTTGCCGAGCTTCATGTAGTCGTCGTTCAACGGGTCCGTGACCAGGCCCGCCTGCATGTACGCCCGAAGCCAGGCGAAGGCCGAGGCATTGAAGTCGACGTAGGCCTCGAGCAGCTTGTCAAGGAGCCAGCGCTGCCGCTCATGACGGCGTGTCAGCGCTGCGGCGACCAGCGACACCACACCGGTGACCAAGGCGCCGGCGAGCGCCCCAGCGCCACCGACGAGGGCGAGGATCTGACCGTCGCTCACGCGGTACAGCTGGTCATACGCTCAACGTTCGTCATAGACACGATCATGGCGGCTGGCTCTGACGAGTCGAGGCACCTCGCCGTTCTGCTCCGACGCGGAAGCGCCCCCGGGAGGCCACCGGCAGCAGTGGCCACCCCAGGGCGCAGTCCTCGGCGCTGGCCGGGTCAGCGGGAGGCTCACGTCTCCCTCACCGGCCATAGCTCCCGCTGCCCGAAGATGCGAACGGGCGCGGGTGACCTTGACGCCGTGGTGCTCGGTCTCTCGGCCGCAGCGGCAGCTCCGCGACGAGCACTGCGGTCGGAGGGTCCGAGGGTCTAGCGGCGCCGGGTCTTCGTCGGCGGCTCCGGGGCGGGCGGCTCGGTGAGCCTGCGGACCTCCGCCGGAGGAGGGCCGCTGGGGGGGTGGCCGGCTGCCTTGGCGGCGTCGTAGGCGCAGTCCTCGCAGGAGCCCTGGAGGCGGCCGTGGGTGCAGGTCATGTCGGCCATGGTCAGAGCACCCCGCTCGTGACGTGGAACGCCTTCGGCCGGGCGACGGCGACGTCTCCGCGGAACCCGGCCAGGATCCCGACCTGGCCGGTGTCGGCGTACCGCTCGCCGAGGACGGTGATTTGGAGCTGGGTCCGGACGCCGACGTAGAGCTGGCGCCAGTCGCCCACGAACACGTCCGAGGCCAGGCTGGAGGAACCCTGGGTCAGGTTGTTGGGCACCTGGTTCGTCTCGTACCGGGGGACGCCGTCCAGGTAGCTGGGGACGCTCAGCGGCTGGTTGGTGGTGTCTTTGAGCTTGGCCAGCGCCCGGCCGGTCCTGGGCGAGAAAATCGCCGCCGTCGGGGACTCGTTGTTGTCCCGGAGGGTCCCCACCGCGTCCACGAGCGGGTCGTGGTTGGTCAGGGCTGCACCGTTGGCCCCATGGAGGCGGTGAGGATGCCGCTGGTGTTCTTGATGCCTCGCGGAGGCATCGGCTATAAGGGGTAACGATGCCAGAGATCCGCAAGAGGTACTTCCCGTCTGACCAGTATCTCCTTGACGAGTTCTGGTCACAGACGTCGACCTGAGCACCGACCAGCACCACAACGTCCCGCCCGATCAGGGGGAGAGGGGCTGCACAAGCGAGTCTGATTCGTCTGGACGGCGACAGTCGAGCCCGCATCGCGCGAACAGGATCACTGAGGTTCCCCCGAGACTGTGGAGGCATCGGCTATGCGGGGTAGCGATGCCGGAGATCCGCAAGAGGTACGACCGGGCGTTTCGCGAGGGCGCGGTCCGCCTCGTCGAGAAGACCGGGAAGCCGATCGCTCAGGTGGCTCGTGACCTGGGGGTCAATGAGGGCACGCTGGGCAACTGGGTGGCCCGGGAAGCCCGCGAGGGCACCGAGGGCCTGTCCACCGGGGACATCGAGGAGCTCAAGCGGCTGCGCGCGGAGAACGCCGAGCTGCGGATGGAGCGCGATGTGCTCAAGCGATCGGTGGTCGGGTGGGTGAAGGAGGCGACGAAGTGAGCGTGGCCCGCTTCATTGCCGACCAGAGGACCAACTACCGGGTGCCGCACACGATCACCTGCGCCCTGCTGGGCGTGTCGACCTCGTGGTTCTACAAGTGGCTGCACCACACGCCCACGCCGACCGAGCAGCGCCGTGGTGAGCTCGACACCGCGGTGGCCGACGCCTTCGCCGCGGCGCGCGGGCTGCACGGCTCGCCGCGGCTGCACGGCGATCTGCGCGAGGCCGGCTGGACCGTGTCGGAGAAGACGGTCGCCGACTCCATGCGCCGCCAAGGCCTGATCGCCCGCCGGATCCGCCGGCGGGGCGGGCTGACCCGCCAGGACAAGACCGCGCCGAAGTTCCCCGACCTGCTCAAACGCGACTTCACCGCCGACCGGCCCAACGCCCGCTGGGTGGGTGACATGACCGAGATCCGCACCGGGCCCGACGGCCGCGGTCCGAAGCTCTATTTGGCCACGGTGATCGACTTGTACTCGCGTCGGCTGCTCGGTGCCGCGACCGGGTTGCATTCAGACGCCGAGCTGGCGTGTGAGGCGATCAAGATGGCCGTCGCCGCCCGCAGCGGGGCCGAGCAAATCCAGGGCGTCATCTTTCACACCGGCCGCGGCTCGACCGTCGCGGTGCGCTACACCCAGCGCCTGGCCGAGGCCGGCGCGGTGGCCTCCGTCGGCTCGACCGGCGACAGCTATGACGCCCTGGCCGAGGCGTTCAACTCGCGGTTCAAGGCCGAGCCCGTCCGCAACAAGGGCCCGTGGAAGGGCATCGACGACCTGGAGATCGCCGTCGCCGAGTACGTGAACTGGTTCAACCACCGACGCCTGCACGGCGAAATCGGCCTGGTCCCACCGGCCGAGCACGAGGACACCTTCTACCGGCACAACACCGCGGCGACTACCGTCGCCGCGTCAGTTCCGAGCCTTCACTGAACCCGGGGCGAGACAATTCGTTCTAGCGGCTGCCCATCGCTGTGTTGATGCCTCCACGCGTCTCGCACGGACCTCCCGGCTCCCCAGGCTGCTTGGCGCGACGCGGGGAGCGGGCTGCTGCTGGTGTGTGCATGTCCTTAAGGCCGATCGTGAACGAGGCGACCGTGAGCAGATCGCCAAGCTGATCGTTCGATACGAATCCGTCACGCCGGCAGTCCCGAACGGGCTATTGGTCCACAACGTCTCAGGCCATGACTTTCACAACGCGATCGCCACTGAGTATCGATTTCGAGGCAGTCAGCAGCGACCGTCGCGACTGCCAACCTTCAGACGCTGCGGCAGAGCCGAGACGGCCATCCACGCCTTCCGACGAGGCCTGGGCATCTCGTTGTGTCACGGGGAGGAAGACCGGGTCGATCTTCCGCACCCGCTGGCACCACGCAGCTACATCATCGTGTTCGCGACCGACGCTCGGGGCAGACGTGGGGGTGTCGAGGGCCGTACGGGGCACATCTTCCGCGTGCCCTGACCGTCGCAGGACGCGGCGCTGATACTGAACGACGCGCGTCTGAGCGGCCCACCATGGGACAGGCGCGCCGCCGCCCAGGGAGCCTCCGAGAGTCCCACGCTCCGTAGCTCGACGCCGAGGTGGAAGTTGGTGTGGTCAGTCGCCCTCGAGGGCGCGGCGCAGGTGTTGCAGTTCGGTCGCGTAGCGCTGCGGATCCTGTCGCAGGATCCGGATGTCGGCCACAAGGCGGTCTATTCTCTCCTGGGCGAGCTGTTGCTTTGCTGCTTCCACGTCGGCTCGCAGAACCGTCACCTGGTCGAGGGCGGCGGCGTCGTCGGAGTCGAGGACGGCCGGTCGACCGGTACGGATCAGCACATCGAGCGCATCGACGACCCAGCCGAGCTGGCGGCCGTAACTTGCGACCTGCTCGGTGATCCGCTGCTCAAGGCGAGCGTCCCCGGCCCGGGTAGCGTTGATGTTGATGAGGCCGAGCTGGTCACCGATAGAGCTGATCGGTGGCGCGGCGTCGAACGCCTGATTGACGTCACCGGACAATGGAGCCTGCAAACCGAAGGCTCGCCACCCCGACCGCCAGATGGCGGGCAGGTCGATCCAGGGGGCCTGATCCGGTGCTGGCGAGTCCGGCTGCTTGTCCACCCCTTGAGCCTAGGACGGGTTGAACCCATCCCGACGCGTCTGGCGTACCCGCATTCGTAAACCGCCCACTCGGCGTCGGCCTGTCCGTTAGCTGCAAAACAGAGCGTGCGTCGCTCGCGGCCTCCCCTGCGGCCGTCGCTCCTCTCGGCGGGTGTCCCTGAGGCCGCCTGATCCGAAAATTCCTGTTGGACGGGCAGGCGGCAGCCACCGACGTGCGGCCGGGCATCAAGAGGGGACCGGTTGAAGGACTCAGGCTGCAGGGTTGAGGGTCACGGCGTAGCCGAGGGCCTGGAGCTCACGGACGTGGTTGCGGACCTTGCGTTCGGAGTTGGTTCGGGAGGCGTAGTAGTCCGGGCCGAGGTCGATGAACTGGGCTTGGTCGTCGGAGAGCAGGACCCAGAT
>NZ_DATMVN010000480.1:0-3256 GCF_035563135.1 Streptomyces sp. | reverse complement strand
CACGTCAGGCGAGGGCGACCAGGTCGGCGAAGTCGTCGTTCCAGTTGTCCTCGACGCCGTCGGGCAGCAGCAGCACCTTGTCGGGCTGCAGCGCCGTCACCGCGCCCTCGTCGTGCGTCACGAGGACCACGGCGCCCTTGTACGTGGCGAGCGCGGAGAGGATCTCCGCGCGGCTGGCCGGGTCGAGGTTGTTCGTCGGCTCGTCGAGCAGCAGCACGTTCGCGCCGGACACCACGAGCGTGGCCAGGGCCAGCCGCGTCTTCTCGCCGCCGGACAGCGTGCCGGCCGGCTGGTGCACGACGTCGCCGCTGAACAGGAACGAGCCCAGCACCCGGCGGGCCTCCGGCTCGGGCAGGTCGGGGCTCGACGTGCGCATGTTCTCGAGCACCGTGCGGTCGGTGTCGAGGGTGTCGTGCTCCTGCGCATAGTAGCCCAGCCGCAGCCCGTGGCCGGCGAGCACCTCGCCGGTGTCGGGCTTCTCGGCGCCGCCGAGGAGCCGCAGCAGCGTGGTCTTGCCCGCGCCGTTGAGCCCGAGGATGACGACGCGTGAGCCCTTGTCGATGGCGAGGTCGACGTCGGTGAAGATCTCCAGCGAGCCGTAGGACTTGGAGAGGCCCTCGGCCATGAGCGGGGTCTTGCCGCACGGGGAGGGCTCGGGGAAGCGCAGCTTGGCCACCTTGTCGGAGACCCGGACCGCCTCCAGCCCGGAGAGCAGGCGTTCGGCCCGCTTGGCCATGTTCTGGGCGGCGACGGTCTTGGTCGCCTTGGCGCGCATCTTGTCGGCCTGCGCGTTGAGGGTCGCGGCCTTCTTCTCGGCGTTCTGGCGTTCACGCTTGCGGCGCTTCTCGTCGGCCTCGCGCTGCTGCTGGTAGAGCTTCCAGCCCATGTTGTAGATGTCGATCTGCGCACGGTTGGCGTCGAGGTAGAACACCTTGTTGACCACCGTCTCGACGAGCTCGACATCGTGGGAGATCACGATGAAGCCGCCGCGGTACGTCTTGAGGTAGTCACGCAGCCAGACGATCGAATCCGCGTCGAGGTGGTTGGTGGGCTCGTCGAGGAGCAGGGTGTCGGCGTCCGAGAACAGGATGCGGGCGAGCTCGACACGGCGGCGCTGACCGCCGGAGAGGGTGTGCAGGGGCTGGCCGAGCACCCGGTCGGGCAGGCTGAGCGCGGCCGCGATGGTGGCGGCCTCGGCCTCGGCGGCGTATCCGCCCTTGGTGAGGAACTCCGTCTCCAGGCGCTCGTACCGCTTCATCGCCTTCTCGCGGGTGGCGCCCTTGCCGTTCGCCATCCGCTCCTCGTTCTCCCGCATCTTGCGCAGGATCTCGTCGAGCCCGCGGGCCGAGAGGATGCGGTCACGGGCCAGGACGTCGAGGTCGCCGGTGCGGGGGTCCTGCGGGAGGTAGCCGACCTCGCCGCTGTTGGTGATGGTGCCGCCGGCCGGCGTCCCCTCACCCGCCAGGCACTTGGTGAGCGTGGTCTTGCCCGCGCCGTTGCGGCCGACCAGGCCGATGCGGTCGCCCTTGGCGATGCGGAAGGAGGCGGACTCGATGAGGATGCGGGCGCCGGCGCGCAGCTCGATGCCGGAAGCGGTGATCACGGAAATACTCCAGGGCGGTATGGACGGCGGAGGGACAGCGGACTCACGACTCGACGCCGTCTAATGCACAAGGAGAATTGCCATGGGACTCAGTCTACTGGCGGTGTCCACCTGCTTTTCGTCATGTTCCCGCCCCGTCCTCGCGGCCCCGCGGCGCCCCGTCCGGCGGCGTCGGCCTGCCTGTCCCTCCTGTCACCGGTGTCAGCCGCACCTGCGGTGACGCTGCCGGTGAGCGGCGGGGAACTGAGACGGAGATCACATCACCGCGGTGCCCGTGAGCACTCGGCGTGCCGCCCGCCGACCGGGGCCACGGCTCGCGCGGCCGCATGGTACGGGGAGCGGAGGGCGCCCCCGGGGCGCCGGGGCCTGCGGGCCGGACGTCCCCGGGGCTTCGCGGTCCCTCGCGGTCACACCCCGCCGTTGTGCACCTGGAAGGCGGCGCGGCGCACGGCTTTGGCGAGGGCCGGATCCGGGTGGGCGGCGGCCAGGGCGACCAGCACCTGGACGGTCCGCGGGTGCCCCACGGCCCGCACCTCGTCCAGGAGCGCGGGGACCGTGCCCTGGACGGCTGAGTCGAGATGACGGACCAGCAGGCCCGTCTCGCCGTGGTCGGCCACGGCGGCGGCGGTGTCGACCCAGAGCCAGGTGGCTTCCTCACGGCTGAGGACGTCCTGGGCGTCGTCCGGGTCGGTCCCCTCGTACTCGGCGAGCCAGAGCAGCGCGTACGGGCGCAGCGGCGCTTCGGTGACGACGGAACGGACGACGGGCTCCGCCGGGGCGCCCACGACGCGCAGCGCCTCGAAGGCGAGGCCCCGCAGCAGGGCGTCCTCACCGCGGGCGACGGCCAGCAGTTCGGCCACGGCGCTGCCGACGGGCCGGGCGGCGAGCCAGGCCCGGTATTCGGCACGGGCGGGCCCGGGAGTGAGCCGTGCGCAGCCGAGCAGCATGTCGGCCGCGGACTGCTCGATGTTCCCGGCGGGGCTCTGGGCGGCGACGCAGATCTGTTCCAGCTTGACCCAGACCGCCCAGTTGCCCAACGGGGTGAGGGTGGCGTGGCCCGGGCCGAGCGTGAGGGCGCCGACGGAGGCGAGGCCCTCCAGGGCCCAGTCGAGCAGCAGCGCGTTGAGGCCGGCGGGCCGTTCCCCGGCGGGGGCGGGCTGCTCCTGCGGCCCGTACGGCACCTCGCAGCGTTCCTCGTGGAGTTCCGCGACGCGCTGTCCGAGCAGGTCGAGGAGCGCGGGCACGGTGACCGGTCCCGCCGAGAGCTGGAGGAGGGAGAGCACCTGGGGCACGGCCTCGATGGCCTCCGCCACGGCGGTGGCCTCGACGCCCTCGGGTGAGGCGTGGACGAGCGACCAGGCGTCGAAGAGCGCCACCCAGCCGCGGAGCACGGCGGAGTCGTCGCGGTCCCAGGCGCGCAGCCGCCAGCCGGGGCGGGCGGTGTCGCCGTGCAGTTCGATGAGTCCGGCCAGCCTGGCCCGGTCCCAGCCGGCCCTCACCTGGGCCGGGGACAGTTCGAGCGCGGCGGCGGCCCGTTCCAGGACCTGGACGGCGAGCGGGGCGGAGCCCGGGCTCGTACCGTCCGCGGCCCAGTGGGCGATCCGCACGGCGTCGGCCAGGACGGCCCTGGCCTGGCGTGCCAGTTCCGCCGGG
>NZ_DATMVN010000479.1:0-4143 GCF_035563135.1 Streptomyces sp. | reverse complement strand
CCGGCGCCTGGGGGTGCAGAGCCGTGCCCTGGCCGCGAAGCGGGCCGACGTCGTCGCCAAGGTCGCGCCCGAGCTGCCCGGAATCCTCGGCGAGGGTTACCGCGGGGCGTTCCTCCGGTACGCCAGGAACCGGCCGATGTCCGCCGGGCACCGCCGTGACGCGCTCGACTTCGCCGAGCAGCTGCTCATCGCGGGCCGCCCGGCCGACGACGCGGCCAGGCGGAAGCTGACCCGGTGGTGGCAGGAGCGCGCGGCGCCGCGTCCGCCGCGCCGCGGAGCCCGCCTGGTCCACGCGGCCCGTGCCGCTCTCGGGAAGGTGGCCCCGTGAACGCCCTCGCCCTCCTGCTGACCCTCGCCGTGGCCGTCTCCTCGGTACTCCTGGTCGTCGCGACCCTCCACGCCGGGCGGCGCCGCGGCTCCACCGGCGTCCAGGTGCACGACCTCTCCGAGGCGGCCTTCCTGCACGGCGGGCCGGCCGGGGTCGTGGACACCGCGCTCACCGCACTGCACGCGGACGGGCGGCTCGTGGTCGGCGGCCCCGGCATCGTCTCCGCACACCGGCAGGCCGAGGTCCGTGACGCGGTGGAGCGTGCCGTGCTCCAGGAGCTGGGCGCGGCCCCGAGCGGGGCCCTGCACACCCTGCGGGAGACCGTGATGCGGCATCCGGCGGTGCAGGAGGTCGGCGACGGGCTCGCCGCCCGCGGGCTGCTGGTCGCTCCGGACCGGAGCCGGACCCGCCGCCGGTGGGCGATCACCCAGGCGACGGCCTGCGTCGTCGGCGTCCCTGTCAGCCTGGTCCTGACCTTCGTCCAGTACGGCCTGCACCCGGGCCACGCGGACACTCCGTACCCGTTCGTCGTCAAGGTGCTGCCCGCGCTGGCGGTCGGCGGCCTGACCGGCATGCTCGCCGCCGCGTCGGCCAGGAGGCGGATCACGCACGCGGGACGCCAGGCCCTCGACGGCTTCCGCGCCTCCTACGCCCAGGTGACCGACCCGGCCCTTCTGGTGGCCACCCAGGGGCTGCGGGCGCTTCCCGACCCCGGGCTCCAGGCGCAGTTGGTGGCGGCCGCACGGCAACGGCCGTCCGGGCGCCGCTCACCGGCCTCGCCGTCCGGCACGTCCCCGGCCACGGATGCCGCGCTGGTCCCGGTGGTGTGGTGCGCCGGTGCGGGTCCCGGTGGCGGGAGCTGCGGCAGTTCCAGCGGCGGGGGCGGCGGCTCGGAGCCGGGATCCGCCTGCGGTTCGGGGACGGGCTGCGGAAGCAGCGGGTCGAGCTGTGGCGGCGGGTCCAGCAGCGGGTCGAGCTGTGGCGGGTCCAGCGGCGGCGGGTCCGGTTGCGGCAGCAGCTCCTGAGGAGCATGGAGCCGACAGACATACGGATTCAGCCACGGGTGACCCTCGGTGACGGTCCTGCGTCCATATCGTGAACAAGGCATGGTGCTTCCCAGCCGGTTTCGCATAGAACTCCGCCATGCTCTGGGTCCTGCTTCTTCTCGTCGCATGGGGCGCGGCCGCCGTCTCCTGCATCCGGCTGTGCCTCGTCACCGCGAATGCCGCCGAACGGCCGCACCACGCCGCACGGACACCCGTCTCCCACGAACTCACTCTGTACGAGACGGCGTTCCTGGCCGGCGGACCGCAGCGGGTGGCCGATCTGGCGATGGTCTCCATGCACCTGCGGCGCCGGCTGCTGCTCGCCCGCACGGGCTGGGCGACGGTCGTCGACCCGGAGGGGCGGGACGAGGTCGAGCGCACCGTGATCCGCGCGATAGGCCCGGGAGGGCAGTCCCGGATAGCCCCCATACGCGCCGCCGCCGCGGCGGCCGACGCCGTGCACTGCCTCGCCGACCGGCTCGTCACGGCGGGCCTCGCCGTGCCGCACGGGACCCGGACGAGCCTGGAGTCGGCAGCGCGGGCCGTGCGGGGTGCTGCGGCCCTGGTCGTGGTCCTGGCGGCCACCGCCGTGCTGACGCCCGGCCAGGAGACGGGTCACGCCGGTCCGGTGGCCGCCTGGTTCGGGCTGCCGCTCGTGCTGACGCTGGGCTGCCTGGCCATCGCCCGGGTGGAGAACCACCCGTACAGCCCGTGGGCCTCCCCTTCCGGGCAGCACTGGCTGGACTCGCTGCCGGCTCCGGTGCACGGCGCGGACCGCGACCTCCTGGCGGCGGTGGCGGTCCGGGGCGTCGGAGCCCTGGAGGACCCGGACCTGCGTGCGGCCATGCTGAGCGGGGCACGGACCTGAGGGTGCCCCGCTGACCGGAGACCGAGAACCACCGGGGCCGCCCCCGTCGCCGGGAGCGGCCCTGGTGGTGTCCTATCCAGTTGTTCGGTCCGGGACACACATCGGCCGGACCGGCGAGAAGCGGCGGCCCGCGGAGAGGAATGGCTGACTCCCCCGCGGGCCGCGACAGTTCGCCGGCCGTCGGCCGATGTGCACCCGGCACCGGACCCGGTGTCGCTGGAACGACGGGCGGTGTCTCACACACCGTTGCCCGTCAACTGATCTTCCGGGTCGGGATGACCGAAAACGCTGGCTATGCGAGTCCGGCCACCAATTCTGCGACGGTCTTCCTGCGCCCCGTGTAGAAGGGCACCTCTTCACGGACGTGCAGCCGCGCCTCGGAGGCCCTCAGGTGACGCATGAGGTCGACGATGCGGTACAGCTCGTCGGCCTCGAAGGCGAGGACCCACTCGTAGTCGCCCAGCGAGAAGGAGGCGACCGTGTTGGCACGCACGTCGGGATAGCCGCGGGCCATCTTGCCGTGGTCCGCGAGCATACGGCGGCGGTCCTCGTCGGGCAGCAGGTACCAGTCGTAACTGCGCACGAAGGGGTACACGCTGATGTAGTCGCGCGGGGTCTCGTCGGCCAGGAAGGCCGGCACGTGCGACTTGTTGAACTCGGCGGGGCGGTGCAGCGCCATGTTCGACCAGACCGGCTCCAGCGCACGGCCCAGCTGGGTGCGCCGGAAGAGGTTGTACGCCTCCTGGAGTTCGTCGGAGGTCTCGGCGTGCCACCAGATCATCAGGTCGGCATCGGCCCGGAGACCCGACACGTCGTAGGTGCCGCGGACCGTGACGTCCTTGGCCCCGAGCTGGTCGAACAGCTCCTGGACCTCGTCGGCGTAACCGGCGCGGTCGACGGGAAGGACGTCCTTCAGCCTGAAGACGGACCACAGGGTGTAGCGGATGACCTCGTTGAGGTCCTTGGCCTTCTTGCCTGCGTTCGGAAGCTTTTCTGGCGCACTCATACGGCTATTGTCCCGCCTCGCCACCGGTGCCCCGAACCCGGGTCGGCGTGTTGCCGGTCCCTCCCGTCGCAGGCCCCGCGAGATCACGCACGATCTCGTCCGCCGCGCGGTGCGCGCCGGCCACACAGGCCGGGATGCCGACGCCGTCGTACGCCGCTCCGCACACCCGCAGTCCGGGCAGCTCGGCGACCTCGTCGCGGATCCGGGCGACCCGGGCCAGATGGCCCACGGGGTACTGGGGCAGCCCGCCGATCCACCGGGTGACCTCGGTGTCCACGGGCCGGGCCGACAGTCCGGTCGCGGTGGCGAGATCGCCGAGGGAGGCGGCGACGAGTTCGGAGTCCTCTCGGTGGAGGTGCTCCTCCTCGCCGTAGCGGCCGACGGAGGTGCGCAGCACGAAGAGATCGGGGGCCGCGTCGGCGACCCACTGCCACTTGTTGCTGGAGAAGGTGGCGGCCTTGATCGTGCGCCCGTCGACGGGCGGTACGAGGAATCCGGAGCGCCCCCGGAGCGCGTCGTGCCCTTCGGCGTCGGCACGCCGGAAGGCCATGGTGACCAGCGCCATCGAGGCGTACTCGACGGCCGCGAGCTCGACCGAGGCGGCCGGGCACTCGGCGGCGAGCAGGGTGGAAGCGGACCAGGCCGGGGTGGCCAGGACGATGGCGTCGGCGGCAATCACTCCGCTGTCGGTGCGCACGTCCCAGCCCTCGCCGGTGCGGGTCAGGCCGAGGACCGGGGTCCCGGTGAGGATCTCGGCGCCCCCGGCCCGTGCGGCGTCGGCCACGGCGCCCGGCAGGGTGCCGATGCCTCCTTCGATGCCCTGGAAGACCGGTCCGGTCTGCTGCCGGGCGGCAGCCCTTTCCTGGATGCGCAGGACGCCGTCGAGGAGCGGACC
>NZ_DATMVN010000478.1:0-16844 GCF_035563135.1 Streptomyces sp. | reverse complement strand
GCCACCACTCCGGCAGCGGTCACCAGGCCGAGGGGTCCGGCCGCCCCGTACAGGGCGGCCCCGCCGGTGGCGGCGGCCTCGGTGCCGAACAGGGCCAGCGGCAGTGCCCGGACCGGAGTCCGCGACGCCTTGCCGACGCTGTCCTTGCTGGTGTCGTCGGCGGGGGTCTGGTTGAGGGTGATCTCGATCGGGGTGGTCTGCCCGTCCGAATCGGCCACCACCGTGGTGGGCTCGGGCGGTGCCTTCGTGCTGGTGTCGGACACTGGTGAGGCTCCTTCGGGAGTAGGGCCGCTCCCGGCCGGGCCCTGAGAAAGCGGGCCGGGAGCGGCTGGCCGGCCTGACGGCCGTGGCCCGCTACCAGAGCCCCGCCCCGGCCGGCCCGGTGGAAGAGCCGGGCGGCAGGGGCGGGGAGCTGGGTGCGGCCATGCGCGGTCAGGACGTTCGGAGGGCGGCGGCGGGTTCGCGAACCTGCGCTTCTGGTTCGCGAACCCGGGTTCGGCTCAGCCCGCTGCGCGCTGGTTGTAGGCGTCGCGGGCGTCGTTGAGGCGGTGGTAGGCGGTGGTCTTGGTCATGCCGGTTCGCTCCTGGACGAGCGGGAGTTTGACGTTGTCGTAGCCGAGTTCGTCGATGAGGTTCAGAACCTGTTCGACCTGTTCGGCCTGCCGCTGGGAACGCTTGGTGAGGTTCGCGGTTCCGTCCCGGTCCGGTTCGCTGTTCGCGTTCTGCTGGTTCGGAACCCGCCCGTCATCCGGGGCACCGCTGGTTCGTGGTGCGCCGGGGGGAAGGGGGGTTCCGTTGTTGCCGAACCGGTGGTTCGCGCCGGAGTGGTTCGTGTTCGGCGGCGGGGGAAGGGCGGGGCGGTTCGGGTTCAGCTCACCGTTCGCCTGGTTCGACAGGTCGGTTCGGACCAGGTTCACGAAGAGGTTCGGAACCTGACCCGGGTTCAGCGAACCGTTCAGTGGGAGAACCCGGTAGGTCGCCGGGAGCGGCGAACCCCGGCGTGCGGAGCGCAGGTTTCGCTGGTGGGTGAGTTCGCGTTCGGCGGCGTACCAGGTGTGGTTCAGGGTCGTCAGAGACGCGTCGGTGATCGCGAGGGACCACGCGGTGAACGCGTGGCGCGGGTAGCGCAGCCAGCGCACCATGCCGATCGAGGGGCGGGCCTGGGCGACCTTGCCGCCGGCGCGGAGCGTGCGGCGGTGCAGCAGGGTTGCGTAGAGCTCCCACAGGGCCATGCCGACGATCGACATCGTGGCGAACGCCATGGCCTTGGGGGTGAAGTGCCAGTAGGTGACCTCCTGGACGAACTGGCGGGCCGCCGCGTCCCAGACCCGGGTGCCCGGCTGCGGCACCCCGGAGGCGTGCCAGAAGTTCATCAGCGCGGCGCCCATGGCGAAGATCCAGGTGGCTGCCCGGTACAGGGTGCCGGCGTCGCCGTCCTTGCGGGCCTGGTGGTACATCCAGCCCACGAACGCGGTGGACAGTTCGAACGCGGCCGCGAACAGGACCGTCCAGGGCGCCTCCCAGCCGAGGATGTCCTTGGCGAATCCGGCCTGCCCGGTCCAGGCGACCGCCATCGGCGCGGTGATCGGCAGGATCACCAGCAGCCTCTCCGCGTTGACGAGCACGAACTTCTTCAGCCGCTCCGCACGGGTCGGCTTCCCGGCCCGGGCGGCGGCTCGCAGCTCCCGGGCCTTTGCCGTACGGGCATCACGGGACTCGCGGCGCTGATCGCGTGCCTCGGTCTTCAGCCGCTTGCGCTCGATACGCCGCTCGGTACGGTCCAGGGCCCGCCGCATCCGCTCCGCGGCCTCCGCCGCCTTGTCGTGCGCGGCTTTGAGCGTGACCTCGGCGTCGGCCTCCCGCACCCGGGCGCGGGCCAGGACCTCGGCGGCCTCCTTCAGATCGGTGTCCTTCTGGGTGCCCGCCTTGGCGAGGATGCGGTCGGCCTCATCCCGGGCATGACGGGTGAGGCGCTCGGCGTCCTCGGCCGCCGTCGCCTTCAGCCGGGCGATGTCCTCCTCGGCCAGCTTCCGCACCCGCGCCGCCGACTGCCGGGCCGCCTCCTGTTCCCGTCCCGTGTCCTCGCGGAGCTGAGAGGCCTCGGCCTCGGCCCGGCCCTCGACTTCGGCGGCGTCCTTCTCGGCAGCGGCCAGGATCTCGCCGGAGCGCCGCTCGGCTGCTGCGACCTGCCCGGCCGCCTCTGCCGCCGCGCTCTGCAGCCGGGCGCGGGCCGCCTCTGCCGCTTCGCGGGCCACCTGGTCTGCGGACTCGGTGGCGGCCTGGGTGATGCTGTCCGCCTCGGCGCGGGCCCGGTCCAGGATCTCCTCGGCCTCCTCACGCGCCGCGGCGACGATCTGCCCGGCCTGGTCCTTCGCCTGGGCCTCGATCTTGTTGGCGGCGACGGCGGCCTCGGCGCGCTGACGGGCCGCATGCGCGCGGGCCTCGGCGCGCTGGCGGGCCACATACGCGCGGGCCTCGGTGTGCAGCTGCTCGGCCTCCGTGCGCCCCTGCTCCTTCACGGCGACGGCATCACCGGCCGCCTCGGCCAGACGCCGGCCGGTCTCCTCGACGACCTCGTCCAGCACCTGCCGGGCCATCGCCTCCGCATGCGTGCGGAGCGCCTCGGCCTCACGGCGGGCGTCCTCGGTCAGTGCAACCGCACATGCCTCGGCATCGCCCAGGAGGCGGGCGGTGTCGGTGTGGGCCTGGTCCAGGAGAAGGCCGGCGGCGTCGGCGGCCCGGTCGCGGGCGTCCGCGACAACCGGATCGGCCTCGACCCGGGCAACGGGCTCCACTGGCGGCGTGCTCGTCGTGGTGGGCTTGGGCGGGGTGTTCTTCCGGGCCCGGGCCGGCTTGCGCCGGGCCGGGGCCTTCGTACGGGCGGCGGTCGCCACGAGAGTTCTCCTTATATACGGGGAGCCACGCGCGTCGGCCCCGCCACGGTCTGGCGGGGCCGACGCGCGTACGGCGGCGGGACAGGGGGTCAGGCGGCCCGGCCGGGGGCCAGGGCGGGACCGTAGGTGCGGGCGAACCGGGCACCGGCGTGCAGCAGGGCGGTGATGTCGGCGTGGGTGCGGTGCTGGCGCTCCGACCACGCCGTGGCGCGGGCGGAGGGCGATCCGGTGTGGGCCTGGATCAGCCGGTCCAGGACGTAGCCCGCCACGCGGTCGGTGTCGGTATCGCCGTCCACGCCGTTCTCGCCGACGTGGCGCAGCGCGGTGTCCAGGGTCCGCCGCGGGTCGAGGTCGATGTCCTCGTGGATAAACCGCAGCAGCGCCCGGACCATCTGCTTGACCGTCATGGACTCGTCGTCGGCGGGGTTCGCTTCGCTGGACTGGTCCCGGTCCCGGTTGTAGGTGTGGACGCGGCTCCAGCCGTCCTTGTCGAGCAAGGTGACGGTGGCGTCCAGGTGGCGAGCCACGGCCTCGCCGGAGGACTCCTCACCGGACGGGCCGGTCCACACCGACCCGTAGGAATCGACCACGAGTTCCTGCGCCGTGCGCAGCGTGGCGTCGGTGAACGGGGCAGCGGGGGAGGTCGTCGTCTTGGGCGTGGTCTTGGGCATGTGAGCCTCTCTCAGGGCTAGCGGGTCCGGGCTGTCCGGCTCCCCGTCACCGCGAGCCGCCCCAGCGCCGGATGGCGAGAGGTGGTTCGCGGATCAGGCAACCGTCAGACCGGCTGTCACCAGCCGTTGAGGAACGCTTCGTAGTACGGCCAGCCGAGCCGGGCGGCGGCCGCGTGCTGCCGTGCGTCCTGCGCACCGCGCCGGTGGATACCGGCGGCGATGGTGTGGCCCTGGCGGGCCAGCTCGTCGGCCAGGCGCTGCTGGCCGGCCGCCGACGCCTCCCACGCCTCGGCCTCGGCCTGCATCTCACGGTGGGTGCAGAGCGGAGGGGGAGGCGGGGCGATCTCACCGATCACCACGTAGGCGTCCAGGTCAGCGGCGGACCAGGTGGCGGGGTCGCCGTGCTGGTCGCGGAAGGTGTCGGTCGTGAGCGTGCGCGTCATTGCGTACTCCTCAGGTCCAGGCGGGGCCGTCGTACTCGACGGCGACGACAACGGCGTCGGGGTTCTCGCGCTGGGTGCGCAGCACGTCGGCCGCGACGTCGGCCAGGCTGTTGGTGCTGTTGATGCTGAGGACCTGTCCGGTCCGCTCGTCGTAGAGCCGGTAGTGCAGGTCGGTGTAGGCGGGGCCCCGATCGGGCAGGGGCCGCCCCTTCCAGATGTCGGGCACGGTGTCCTCCTGGTCAGCGGGTGCGCAGGTGGTTGAGGTAGGTGTCCTGGAGGTCGCAGAACCGGTCCCAGAGCCGGGCGCCAGCCGTACAGCGACGGCGGCCGTCGGCGCAGGGCTCGCAGCTCTTGCGGTGGGTGCGCCAGGTGTCGGACGCGGCCATGTAGCGGGTGTGGAGGCTGTCAGCCACCGGCAGGTTTCCGATCAGTTCGTGCGGGGTGGAGGTCGGTGACGCGGTGGCCGGCCTCCCACGCCCTGGCGGCCGCCGTGGCTGCGGCCGCGAGCAGGATGTGGGTCAGTGGGTGGGCCAGGCCGCATACGGTGGCCGCCCGCGCCGCGAGGTGCTGCGCGGCGCGGGCGGCAGGTATGTGCCGGGTCAGGGCTGGTGCCGTTCGGGTACGGCGGAGTGCGGGCGAGCCGGTGCCGGCGCCGGCTCGGTACGGCCGTCACGCTCGTGCGGTGTCGGCTCCATCGCCCTGAGCTGCTGGCAGGCGGAGCAAGTCCACCCGGCGTAGCCAAACCATGTGCCGCAGGTGTCGCACTGCACCTGGCCGGTGCTCTGCGGGGCCGGGGCGACAGCGCCGCAGCGGCACGTCCAGTACCCGCACAGCGGGCACGCGTCGTTCGCCGACCGGAAGGTCAGCGGGCGGGTGAGCAGGAGTACCGGCTGCCGTTCGTAGCCCCCCGGCACCATCTCGGCCAGGGTGCGGCGCGCCTGGCGGCCGGCGGACTCGGCGCGGGTGTCGCCGTCCGTGACCAGGCGGTCGACGAGCTGGTGGAAGGCGCTGTCGGTCTCGTCGCGCTCGGCGTGCGGCACCGGAGGGACAGCACCGGTGCAGCGGCATGTCTCGAAGTTCCCGCCGCAGGTCGGGCACATGCCGGTCGCGTGGCCCGTGGTGAGGTCGAGGAGAGTGGTGTTCATGCCGCGACCTCCCAGCCGTTGCGGGCGCGGCGGGCGGTGCGGATCTGGCGGATCTGCGTGGCCAGGTTCCGGACCTCGGCGTTCTGCGCTGCCCGGGAAACGGCCACCGTGCGCACGGTGGCCGCGGACTTGTCGGGGTTCTTCGTCGCGGCGAACCGCAGCTTGGTCGTGAGCTCGTCGAGCTGGTGGCCTTCGGTGTCTCGGTCGAGGTCGACGGCGACGGCCAGGCGCTCGGCCTGGTGGTCGCGGACGGCAGCGAGCTCGGGGCCGGTCAGGCCGGCGCGCACCAGCTCGTCGGCCTCCGCTTCGCCGTCGCCGTCGCGCAGGGCGAGCTCCTCGCACGCGGCCCGCATCGGGCAGCTGATGCAGAGGCGGATCGCCTCGAGGCGGCGGGCGTGCCAGTCGGTGTCCGGCTCGTCATCGGCGCGGAACCAAAGGTCGGGGTCCATGCCGGTGCAGCGGGCACCGGCATCGACCGCGGCCTGAAGTACGGCCCGGCGCGTGTGCCGGGCCAGTGCGGATGTCATCCTGGGCATGCGCATGTTTCCCTTCGAGACAGGGTGAGCTGCGAAGACGAACCCCCCGGGTGGCCCCCCAGGGGGTTCGTCGCGTTGAGGCCCTGCTGGCCCCCCGCGAGTCGCCGCCCCGCACGCGAAGTGCGGGGTGGCGGCCACGGGTAGCGCAGGGCTACAAGAAGGTGGGTGTTGGCACGGCGCCCGGTTTCCCAGCTCCGGGGCCAGATCTCGTGAGACGCGGACCGCGAGCCGTCCGGGAGATCCGTCCGGACGGGATATGGGCGGTGAAGGTTTGCCGCGTCGTTCTTTAGCGTCGTGAGGGTGCCCACCCTCCGCATTGACCACCGGTAATACGCACCTGGACGGATCACGTCCTGGCCGCAGATGGCTGCGCCCGGCGGTCTGCGCGTGGACTGCCACCACCAGCGGTAATGGCACCTCACGACCGTTCTCCACTCACCCCCGGCCGTTGTGTTCAGCCGGGACTGCGGTGGTGGATCACGCTGTGGAGTTCTCAAGCCAGCGACGCTTCCTTCGAACCCCTCTCGGGGCCTCTCCGGGCGTACCAATGACCAGCCACTACGCATCACAGGGATGATTCGTATTGACCAGACAATGCCTGGCGTGACGATGCTGACACCGGGAGTCCCTGCCCGTCAAGGCGAACGCGCGGAAAGTTTGCATTGACTGGACAATGCAGGATCAGGCGGGTAGATATGAGCTATGAAGCCGATCTACCAGCGCATCGCTGACGACCTGCGCGAGCAGATCGCCGATGGCACCCTGCCGCCAGGCAGCAAACTGCCGACCGAGGCCGACCTGCGCGAGAAGTACGGCACGAGCGCCCGATCAACAGTGCGGCAAGGCCTATCGCTGCTGGTCAATGAAGGCTTGATCGTGCCTCAGCGGCCCAAGGGCTACTTCGTCCGAGAGATTCGCCCTCTGGTGTACCGCCCGCAGAGCGAGTTTCGGCGCAAGCCGCCAGAGGTCGACATCTACACGCACCTGCTGGCAGCTGAGGGCGACGAGCGTCGGCCGGCGCAGGATATTGAGGTGTCCATCGTCGAACCCAGCGTCGCTGTCCGACAGCGTCTGCAACTCGACGCAGCAGACCTGGTAGCTGTACGACGACGCACTCGCCGGTTGGATGGTGAGGCCTACAACCTCAACGACTCCTACGCGGCGTTGTCTCTCGTAGAGGGGAGCGAGTGGATGACCCCGGCCGATGTCGCACGCGGCACCAACCAAGTCCTTGCGGAGCTGGGCAAGGAACTCGTCAGAGCACTTGACGAAATTTACGTGCGGATGCCAACTCCTGAGGAGGTGCGGCGACTCCAGCTCGGCCCCGGTACACCCGTCGCGGAACATGTCGTAACGACCTTCGCTGCAGACGATTCACCTGTGCAGGTCACCATCAACGTTGTGCCTGGTGATAGGCATGTGATCGTTTACGAGCGAGTGAAAGATCCCCAGGACTTCGAGGAGAGGCCTCGTTCCAACTGGGGTGCCGAATGATCATCGTTCCTGCTGAGGAAGCAGACCTGCCTCGTCTCTTGAAGTTCCGACATGACACCGCAATATGGCTCGGAGCCCAGGGCATTGACCAGTGGGCGAATCCGTTCCCGGCTGAACACATCCTCGCTAGCATCCGAGCAGGCGAAGTCTTCATGGTGAAAACGCGACCTGGCGTCGACGCTGCAGCGACAGTCACGCTTGACCAGGATGCCGACGAGCGCCTGTGGACAGCCGAGGAGCGCGCGGACCCGGCCCGTTACGTACACAAGCTGACGGTCGATCGCGAGTACGCCGGCACGGGCCTGGGTTCTCGCATTCTTGACTGGGCAGGAGATCGGGCTGCTCGCGAAGGTGCTCGGTGGTTGCGTCTCGACGCGTGGACTACCAACCCGCGACTGCATGCCTACTACGAAGCCCACGGCTTCGATCACGTCCGCACGTCAAAGGATCCAAGCGTGGTCTCCGGGTGGGTGGCTCAGCGAGCAGCCAAACATTCCGCACACGGCCTGGTGACTTCCAGTGACAGGATATCTCCGTGAAGAAATTCGCCCGATCCCCATAGAACGAGCGAAGCCGCCCTCTCCTGGCCGGGAGAGAACGGCTTCCTAGCTACCGACTCGCAGCCGCCAAGCATCCGAGTCGTGTCCGGTGAGGTGACCTCGCCGGGGTGATGCCCGTGGACCTCTCGGTCCGCGTAGTCACCTGTACCCAGGTTAAGCGCTCCGCCTCCCGGGGCGCCACCATCTGGGTCTCCTGTCAGGTCACATCTGCTGGTCACGGCTCCCCTATCAGGGGAGATCCACCCACATGCACCGCCCGCACCACCCCGAGCGCCGGCCTTCGGCGGCGATTTCCTCGGCCGCCCAGGCCGCCGAGGACGACTTCGAGAACGCCGTCTTCACCATCGCGGACCGTCCGGTAGTCACCGACCCTGCGGACGCCATCGACCTCAGCTTCGACGAGCTGCAGTTGTGCGGCGCCGAGCCTCTGCGCCTGGTTGTCCTCCTGAACTGGCGCTTCCGCGCGAAGGACGGACTCCCGTGCGCCCCGGAGGACATCTGGGCGTCACTGAGCGAACGAGGCATCCGCGACGCTGACGGCGAGAGCCCTCTGCTCCTGAATGATGTCACCCGCGCACTGGCCTTCCTGGACCGCAGCGGCGCGCTGGGCGGTGAGCTGTGACCATGGAGGAGATTCACGAAACAGGGGCCATCACCCACCGGGGCCCGGTAGCAAGCGTCCAGGTTCACGCCCACATGGAGTTCGGCCCCTACGCGCTGACGGCCCCTCTGGACACGAAGATCGTCATCCAGTTGATGTTCATGCTGGCCGAGCAGACGCGGCAGGGACCCGACGCCGGGCTGCTGCGGGTAACTCCTCTGACAGTGCTGGAGCGCCTCCGGGAGCTGGGTGTGCGCGCCGGCAACGGCTCCGCACTGGTCGGGAAGAACGCGGTCTACGACTCGTTCGCGCGCCTTCGCGAGAAGGGCTACATCCGCAGGATCACCCCTCGCGACGAGAAGGGGCGTCCGACCGGGACGGCCTACGAGTTCTACGACTGGCCGTCATGGAACCCCGACGCACCGAAGGGGACCGAGATCGCCGATTCGGCACTGTTTCCGCAGGTCAGCACCACTTCCGGCAATGCCGGAACTGGCAATGCCGGAAGCCATGTAGCCCAAAAGGGTGCAAAACAACAGTCTGTGCAGGTCAAGTCCACTTCCGGCATTGCCGGAACTGGCATTGCCGGAACTGGCAATGCCGGAAGCGCGTTTCCGCAGGTCAAGTCCACTTCCGGCAATGCCGGAAACCCCCCACACCCCCCGGAGGAGGTAACTACCTCCTCCCCCAACCCCCTCACGAGCCACAGCGGCAACTCATCGCTGCCGTCACCGAGGGAGGAGGGGGAGGCTGGCTACGCCGAAGAAGATCTCCAGGCCGCGGCCGACGTCCTGGAACTGCTGCCCGATCCGTGGACCCAGGGCAAGCTCAACGCGTCCAAGCTGGCGCCGAAGCTCCTCGGTGCGATGGCTGTGCAGGGCTGGCCGGGTATCCACGCGGTGGACCGGGCGCTACTCACCCGGCAGCTGACGAAAAACCCGCACAAGATCACCAACCCGTACCGCCTGCTGGCGGGCGACCGGATTCCGAACCTGCCCCGCTACGCGGTCGTGGCCACGACGCTGGCGCCCGGCTCGACCGCAGACGGTATGTGCCCCAAACACCCGCAGTACCGCGCGGGGAGCCGCTGTATCCCCTGTGCCATGGCCGTGCCGGCCTGACCCAACCAGTGCGGGCCACTCCCCGGCATGGGAGCGGCCCGCGATTTCCCCTGAACGCTTGACCGAACAGGAGACCACCAGTGTCCAGCACCCATGATCTGCCCGCACAGCGCCCCACCGCCCACCTCGACGAGCCCCGTCCGCACACCGACCAGGCAGACTTCCTCCGTACGCCCCCGCAGAGCCTGGAAGCCGAGCAGGCCACGCTTGGCACCCTGATGACCAGCATGGGCGCCTCCCAGCGCTACTTCGCGGAGACCCTGGAGACGGGCATCATCGCGGAGGAGTACTACAAGCCGGCCCACACGGTGATCCACCGCGCGATCTGCGACCTGCACAAAGCCGGGGAGCCGGTCGACGTCGTCACCGTCGCCGCGGAACTCGTCGAGCGCGGTGAGCTGTCCAAAGTCGGCGGAGCCCCGTACCTGCACGCCTGCATCCAGGCGGTGCCTACGGCCGCGAACGGGCCCCGCTACGCGGAGATCGTGCGGGCCAAGGCCTACCGCCGGGCCGCGATCGAATCGGCCCAAAAGATCCTGCAGTACGCCTACAGCGAGGAAGGCGACGAAGCCGACGTGCGCGGCCTGGTCGAGCAGGAACTGACCGCGATCGTCGCCGGAACCCCAGGCCTCAGGGACGCCCCGCCGCTCGTCGACGACATCTACCTCGACTACGTCGCCGAACTCGAGGAGATCCAGAACGGACGCCAGCTCGGTCTCTCCTACGGCATCGCCGACCTGGACGCGATGACCTCGGGCATGCACCCCCAGAACGTCACAGTCATCGCCGCCCAGTCCGGCGTCGGCAAATCCACCCTCGCCCTGAACGCCGCCGTGGCAGCTGCCAAGAACGGCGCCACGGTGATGTTCTCCTCCCTGGAGATGAGCAGCACGGAGCTCATGCACAAGATCGTCGCCGCCGAGGGCTCCCTCGCCCTGCACCACCTGACCCGCATGGACGGCCTCACCTCCGAAGACTGGAAGAAAGTGGAACGCCTTGGCCGCGAGTTGTTCCGCACCTTGCCGCTGCGGATCCACCGCCCCGACCATGCCGCCCTTCGCGACATCGAGTCCGCTGCCCGCGCCTGCGTACGTAAGGACGGCCTCGACGTCCTGGTCGTCGACTACCTTCAACTTGTCGAGGTCGAGCAGACCCGCAACATCACCCGCGAACAGGCCGTCGCCGCCGTCTCGCGCGGTCTGAAGAACCTGTCGGTTGACCTGGACTGCCATGTCATCGCCCTTTCCCAGCTCAACGACGACGGCATGGTCCGCGAGTCACGGGCCATCAAGAACGACGCCTCGGTGGTGATCAAGGTGGAACGTCCGGACATGGATGAACCCGAATCGCCGCGAGCTGGTGAGGTCGATCTCGTGATTGAGAAGAACCGGTTCGGGCCTCGGGCTACGGTCTCCGCAGCCGCTCAGTTGCACTACAGCCGCTTCATCGACATGCAGTCGGCCTGAGCCTTGCCATCCGCTGACCGCTCTACAAGGCCCTTGAAGGGGCCTCTCGCTGACGATCTCCACCACGCAGCCCCCGGGGCTTCTAGAGGTGGAGATCGCGCCCCAGGGCCCCGCGTAGCCGATCATGCGGCCACAGGGGCTCCTCCTGGTTTCGGACGGCCGCTCTCGCCGTCGGACTTACGCGACGTCAGCTGGAACCGGATACAGCCAGAAACTGTGGCCGCCTGCCGGCGTCGGCTGGTCGGCCCCGGGGCGGCGGCACGACTGGCGAAACCACCCGATCCGAGAGCCGGAGCGGCCAGACCCGTAATCACGAGAAGGGCTCTCCGGTTGCACGGTCGCCCAGTAACGTAATGGCGAATGACTCCCGCAGAGAGCGGAGTTGCGCGTTGGCGTTCATGGTGTGGCACGAAGAGTGGGGAAACGTCGACTCGACGCTCCTCGATCTCGGTTGCGGCAAGTCCTGGGACACTGTGCATCAAGCCCGCCCGCGGGCTCCTCTTACCTGCCGAGAGTGCCGGCACACTATGACCCCTGTGCGCTCTCCGCGTGGCCTGCGCTTTTTTCGCCATGGGCCGCGGGTCCCTCAATGCGCTTTGGCGGGGGGCGAGTCCATTGAACATCACATGCTCAAGCTGGAGCTTGCCCAGGCGGCCCGCGCTGCAGGATTCCACGCCGAGTATGAAGTTGCCGCTCCAGATCGCTCCTGGCGTGCTGATGTCATGGCGACCAGTGCTGACGGCACACGGCGCGTTGCCCTCGAAGCACAGCTCTCACCGATCACTCCCGAAAGCATCCAGGCACGCACGGACCGATACGAGCGAGACGGTGTCGCCGTTTGCTGGTTCGGGGTGGCGCTAAGCTCGTGGGCTGGACGTGTTCCCTCGCTGTTGGTCAGCCCTCCTGACGCCGGGAGGGCCCATTGGGCCGTGAGCGCCGGGATCGCGCGCATGCTGGTGATGCATCAAGGTTCGTCGTTTCAGCAATGGGTTTCGGTCGAAGACGTGAATCTCACGGACGCCGTGGCATGGATTTTGAACGGAAGGATGGGAGCACATCGGCCCCTATCTAAGGCTAAGGCGGTGCATGACAGTGATGGCCGGCTCTGGCCAGCAGAGTGGGTCGGATCAGCCCGGGAGCCTTGGCTCGTATGGTGGACAGCCCTGCAGTACATGGATATCGACCGCAAGCAGGATGACGACCATCGTGAGCAGGCCCGTATTGCGAAGATTCGCGCCAATGATCCCCGAGCGGCATTCCGTGCTCGGACAGGGATTGAGAACATATCTGGCGTAGAAGACTTGATACTGAAGCAGTTCAACAACAATGCCACACGCTCACGAAGTGACTTTAGTATCCGAGTGCGCCCAGATTACTTAGACGGCCTGGCTTTTTTTGGCTACCGCTGGGACAGCGTACTCGGGACAATTCGGGATAAAGAACCCTTTGTCGTGGTGTGCCCTGATATTCTTGGTAGCCAAAGGTGGGTCCACGATATCCCAGTAGCATTTCCTGTCGCCTACCGCGAGCGACTGACAGGGGTGAATAATGCGTGGCTGTTCGATCTCGATAAAGGGGTCATATTGCCAGCTGATCCCAAAGAGTCTGCCGTTTCCGCCGCACTAGCTAGTTGGAAATCCTTGAAAAATACCTGACCCGCGACACCTCGGGAGGGTCTGTGCACCCCGGCCTCCCGCATCCGGGGCCTCGCGTTCGGCCCGCACTGCGGACGCAGACCAGCCCGCACGCCTGCTTCGGATGACGAGACGAACGGGCAACTACTGTGAGGCCATCCCCGCGGGCGCGGGGATGGCCCAACGGCGGCCAGAACGGGGGCGCACAGCGTCACCTGCTCCCCGCGCACTGGGGATGTCCCGGGAGCCACGGACGGCCGAGGAACCGGTCGCTCCGCTCCCCGCGCACGCGGGGATTGCCGGTCCTTCACAGCCCGTACTTCTGCGCCCAGTCGAAAACGAGCCGCTTGGCTTCCTCCCGGTCCTCGAGGTGGGCTCTGTGCTGTACCGGCGACCACGTCGGATTGGGGATCGTTGCCCCGACTCCGTAGGGCCAGGCGACACCGCCGGCGTCGTTCTTTCCGAATACGGCGATGGCGCGGGCCTTGCTGAAGGCCATGTGAGCCCCTCCTGTGACGACTGGGAGCGCGGCTGAGTGCTGGATGTGCGGGTTACAGCGGGGGTACGTACAGGCCGGCGGCGGCCCCGATCTGGCGGACGTCCATGGTGGGCTGCAGCGGGGACGGCTTCCACCCTGTGGCCTGCTGAATGAAGCCGCCCTTGTTCGAGGCGCCGCTGTTCCACCCGCGGTCGACAACGGGAAGGCGCAGCCAGTTCAGCCGCTCTCTGGTGACCACATGAGTCGGGTGCGTGTAGTGCGTCAGGAAGTCCTCCTGGCCCCTGTCCGCGTCGAGCTGGCCAGGCAGGGTGCGCCAGTCCGTGATGTGCGGTGCACCTTCGAAGGTGCCGGTGATGTCAGGTGTGGTGACGTACCAGGAGATGTGGACCTCGCCGGGCCGGTACAGGTTCGGCCACCGCTTGTGGTAAAAGTCGGCCCATTCGTCGACCCACATCTGCCAGAGAGCTTCGGCGCTGATCTCGTTGGCAAGGTAGTCGTCGGTGAGGGTGCTGCCGTTTGGTTCGGCGTAGAGGGCGAGTTCCTCGGTCTTCTCGTAGCCGTTGCCCTTGTAGGCGAACGTCCACCGGTTGCCGGGGCCGTAGGGCAGGAGTGTGTGGGGCGGTGCGTCGGGGTCGGTAGTCATGCGGCCAGTCTTGTCGCCTCTGACCTGGCTTGTCCGGGCATTGCGCAACAATGCCCCCAACCCGGATGTGCTGGGGTCGTCCCGTTGGCTGCCGAGTTCTTCACCCGGGCCGAATCAGCTGTGGAGCGGGGCTGTCACAGCGTCATGGGCGGCTCGGAGGAGCGCCTGCTGCTCGGCATCGAGACCGCGAGGCGTTTTGCTTGTGGGCGTGACAGCGAAGAAGGCGATCGACCCCAGGACGACGTCCTGCGGTTCACCGAGCAGCGCCATCATCTCGACCCCGATCGTGTTCCTGTTCTCCGAGGTGGCGGGGACCAGCTCTCCCACGTACGCGTTCACGGTTGGCGTGCCCTCGATCATGATTCGGTCCACGAATCCGCTGCCTGGCCCGGTGACACTGTTACGCATCTCGGAGGGCGTTCCGTGTTCGAAGGTGAGAACCCCGGAGGGGGATAGGACCGCGTACGAGATCGGGTTTTCCGCCTTGGCATGCGGGGCGGAGCGCAGGTCTTCCACCAGCCCCTTGAAGTTCTCCTGCTGCCGGGGGAACTGGTGTGGAGCGAAGTCGGCTTCCATTTCGTGTGCCTGTCGGCTGTTAACCCGGTGCTGTAGATCAAAGAATGTGCTCATGGCCTTGGCGAGTGTGTCGCACCTGGCCTGCATGCGTAGGGCGACTGCATGCACTGCGGGACGTGGCACCCAGTTGGGCAGCTCGTACTCCGGGACGGGGCGGTCGCTGGCGTATCCAATACGGCGGGACAGGTTCGTCACGGTCGCGGCAGCGACCGAGCCTGGCTTGAGTCCAGGGGTGCGCTGTCCCCAGGCCACAGACCCCGCGGTAGCGCTCCAGGCAACGGCGACAAGCTGCTCCAGCGTGAATCCGGCGGCCAAGGCGTCCTTGACCGTGGTGTGCGCGTCCGGAAGCCGGTGCTCGGGGATGGGGTCCTCCCGGTACTTCCGCCCCAGAAGCCCGTTCAGATAGTCGATGACCATGTTGGTCTCGACGTCGATGAGCGCCTTGCGAATGTCCTCCGGGTTGCGCTCGAGGTGCACTTCCATGGCGGTCTTGGCGTACTTGTTCCTTCCCTCCTCGCTACCCATCCACCTGGGCAGGGTCCAAGGGATCAGCTTGATGTACACGGCGCGAACGGAGTCGTCGTCGTTGAACGCCACCGCATCCAGGGTGGTGGGCGGCGTGGGGACCAGCCAGCGTTCTTGATGCAGTTCGCGCAGGACGTCCACATCGCCGTCCGTTGCGCCGGTGAGCGTGTAGTCGAGCTTGCCGAACGGACCTACCGCCTTGCTGCTGGTTTTGGTCATGATCTCTGTGATGGCCAGAAGGGAGAGCGCGGCGGTCACGGAGGGGAACCCAGAGGCAATCTCAGTCTCCTGTTCCTGCTCCAGCCATTCCAAGGCGTTCTCGACCCGGCGAGCCTTCTGCGCGTCCTGGCGTTCCTTGGCCGCGGCTGCTTCTTGCTGGCGTACGGCATTGGCCGCTGCGGAGCAATCGGAGCAGACCGATCGTGCCGTGACGGGGTCGGTCGGCATGTCCGGCGCCCAGTGCCCGGTGGCTGCCATCTCTGACCGGGAGGTCACCTTGCTGGGAGCGGTGCACTCTGGGCACAGAACGGTGAGGAGTGAGGCGTACGCGGCTCCCTTGACTGCCTTGTAGACGTGGCTCGTGGATCCCAGGGACGCGACGGGACGCGTCCATGTGCCAGGCTCGGAGAACTCCCAGTACCCGTGGCACAACGCCTGCGTTTCGGCGTCTGCGTTCTCGTCGATGTGGATCTCTACGAGGGGGGCGGCTGCGTTCGGGTACAGCAGGCGAGGCGGCTGTTTCGGAGACGGCGCGCGCGTGGCAGGTGTCCCTTTCGCCTTGGCCCGTTCACGCTTCCTACGCCTGTCCCGCTTGCCCATGGTGTCCCCTCGCACGATGAATCGTCAGCATATCGACGGTGTGTGACTGCTGTAGCCGGTCAGCTCAACCGGCCACAAAGCTTCGGTCAGGTCTGCGCCATGTCGACGAACCGGGAGTAGTGCAGCTGGGCTGCGGCCGTGACCGTTACTGTCGGGCCGAACCCGCTCTTCTCGATGCTGAGGTCGCCCTTGCCAGCGCGCGGTAACTCTGACTCGTCCATGTCGGGCCTTCCGACCTTGGCGTTCTCCAAATCACTTGGTGTCGACGTACTGGATCTGGCCGAGCCAGGCGCGGACGGCGTAGGTGAGGGCCAGGAGGCCGGGCGAGAAGATGCTGGCCCATGCTGCGCCCAGGGCGACGGGGTTGAGGTGTACGCCGTGCATGTTGCTGAAGCTCACGGCGCACAGCACCGTCATCACGATGATCGCGGGTGGTAGCACCACGGCCATCAGTGACAGGGGCATTTTGCGGTGGCCGTAGAGGAGCCCGATCAAGAGATGAAAGAGGACGATTGTCGGGGGCAGGAGCCAGGAGGTTGGTCCGGTGAAGTCGTCGGAGGAGTAGGCGGTGCTGCCGGTCACGAAGGCTACGAGCGCCAGGTGGACGAGCGCCACAGTGGTCAGGGCGGCCCGTGCGACCGGACTGGTGATGGGGTGAGCATGGAAAGTCCTGGGGCCGCGACTGCGGTTGCGGTGCGGTGCGGGAGCGGGAGGCAGGGGGGCCGTGTCGTCCGGGTCCCCGCTCTGCTCTGACTCCGGTTCGTCTTCGTCCTCGGTGCCGCAGTCCGCTTCGGCTTCGTCCGGGTCGTCGGCATCCTCCTCCAGGCTGTCGTCGTGGTGTTGGGCGGAGCCAGGCTCGGGCGGTGGTGGAACCGCTTCTACGGAGTTGAAGTAGTCCTCGAGCCCGGTTTCCAGGTGCGTGAGGGAAGCGCTGACGACGCCGGCGGCCCAGGCGGAGGTCTGCGGGTCGGCGTCTGGCTGCTGTGCCTGTTCGTTGATGGCGTCCCGTAGCCCCAGCAACCACGGGCGGGCGACTTCGGGGTCGAGTTCCGCGGCGACGGTCCTGGCCGCCAGGTTCAGAGGGTGTTTCGTCCCGTTGTTTCATCCCTGATTGCGTGGTTGCGGATGATTCATGCTCCCCGCCATGTTGGGGTGGATTCGGCGGTGAGTCTGCGGGTCATGAGGTTGATCATCGCAAGGTGGATCATGGCTTCGGA
>NZ_DATMVN010000477.1:0-6346 GCF_035563135.1 Streptomyces sp. | reverse complement strand
GCGCACCTGCCGCTCGACCCCGTGCCAGGGGAACAGCAGCGCGCACGCCGGGTTGGCCTGCAGCTCGGCGCCCTTGCGGGACTCGTAGTTGGTGTAGAAGACGAAACCACGTTCGTCGAGGCCCTTCAGCAGCACGATCCGCGACGACGGAACCCCGGATCGGGACGCGGTGGAGACCACCATCGCGTTCGGCTCGTGGAGCGCGCCGCCCCCGGCGACCTGGCGGAACCAGCGGGCGAACTGGTCCATGGGGTCTGCGGAGAGGTCCTTCTCGGTGAAGTCCTCGGAGCGGTACTGCTCGCGCATCACGGCCGGATCGGTGGTGCAATCGGATGACGGGACGCGGAAGGAGGCGGAAGCGGAAGACGGAGTGGCATCTGCTGTGGACACGGGGCCATCCTGCCGCAGCGGGCCGGATCCCCTGCGGGTAGGGGCACGCTCACCGGTCCGCGGGCCGGGTCGCTGTGCCGGACGTCACCCTTCCCCGCGTCGTGGTAACCCGCCAGTATCGTGGAGCGGCCTTCGTGGCCGCCCCGCAGCCGCCGAGTCGAGGGAGCCGCCCGATGTCCGACTTCGTACCCGGACTTGAAGGAGTCGTCGCGTTCGAGACGGAGATCGCCGAGCCCGACAAGGAAGGCGGCTCGCTCCGTTACCGAGGCGTCGACATCGAGGACCTCGTCGGCCATGTGTCGTTCGGCAACGTGTGGGGCCTGCTGGTGGACGGGGCGTTCAACCCCGGTCTGCCGCCCGCCGAACCGTTCCCGATCCCCGTGCACTCCGGCGACATCCGTGTCGACGTGCAGTCCGCCCTCGCCATGCTGGCACCGGTGTGGGGCCTGAAACCGCTGCTCGACATCGATGAGAGGACCGCCCGCGACGACCTGGCGCGGGCCGCCGTCATGGCCCTGTCGTACGTGGCCCAGTCGGCCCGTGGCCAGGGGCTGCCGATGGTCCCGCAGAGCGAGATCGACAAGGCCGGGTCCGTGGTGGAGCGGTTCATGATCCGCTGGCGCGGTGAGCCGGACCCCAGGCACGTCAAGGCCGTCGACGCCTACTGGACGTCGGCCGCCGAGCACGGGATGAACGCCTCGACGTTCACCGCCCGCGTCATCGCGTCGACCGGCGCGGACGTCTCGGCGGCGCTGTCCGGGGCGGTGGGCGCGATGTCGGGCCCCCTGCACGGCGGCGCCCCGTCCCGGGTGCTCGGCATGATCGAGGAGATCGAGCGGACGGGCGACGCCACGGCGTACGTGAAGCAGGCGCTGGACAAGGGCGAGCGCCTGATGGGCTTCGGCCACCGCGTCTACCGCGCCGAGGACCCCCGGGCCCGCGTCCTGCGCCGCACGGCCCGTGAGCTGGCCGCCCCGCGCTTCGAGGTGGCCGAGGCCCTGGAGAAGGCGGCCCTGGAGGAGCTCCACGCCCGCCGCCCGGACCGTGTCCTGGCGACGAACGTCGAGTTCTGGGCGGCGATCGTGCTGGACTTCGCCGAGGTCCCGGCGCACATGTTCACGTCGATGTTCAGCTGCGCCCGTACGGCGGGCTGGTCGGCGCACATCCTGGAGCAGAAGCGGACCGGCCGCCTGGTGCGCCCCTCGGCGACGTACGTCGGTCCGGGCCCGCGCGACCCCCACGCGATCGACGGGTACGACCAGCTCGCGGACCTGAACAACTGACGGTGACGGCCGGGGGCCGGGGGCCGGGAGCGGGCCGGCGGGTCGGGTAGGCGGCGGCCGGCACCTCGAAGCCCAGCGCGGTCAGGTTCGCGGCCACCTCGGCGGGACTCCGGCCGGTCCGGCTCGCGAGGGTCAGGACGTGCTCGACCTCCGGCGCGTGCCGGACCCGGCCCATGGCCTCCAGCAGGGGGATGTCGTCCGTTCCGGCCGGCGTGGACAGGGTGACGGCGTGTCCGAGCCGGGCCAGCCTGCCGGCGGTCTCCTGAGGGCTGCGGCCGGTCGCCCGTGCCGCACGCAGCACGTGGAGCAGGGACGGGGTGCTGTCCCACGCGAGCCAGGGGGCCCGGGAGTCGAGGCCTTCGCTGAGCAGGAGGATGTCCTCGTCGTCGAAGCCCGGCGTCTTCGGCACGTCGCGCCAGGCGCAGCCCAGCTCCGCCCTGCGGGTGGCGATCTCGACGGGTGTCCTGCCGAGGGTCTTCGCGGCGAGCAGGAGATGCCCGAGGCCGGCGTGCTGGGACCAGGGGGCGCCGCCGTCGGCGTTGAGGCTGAGGATCAGGCGGTCCTCGGGCCGCGGGGTGAACGGGAGGGTGTACCCGAGGGCGAGCAGCCGGTTCGCGACGTCGTACGGGCTGACACCCAGCGTCCGGGCCGCCGCCCACACGTGGTCCGTCGACACGGTGCTGTGCGGGTCGAGCCAGGGCTTCGCGGGGCGCTGCGCCGCGCTGACCAGGACGGGGTCGCCGGGGAACGGGGTGCCGGGCAGCGCGGCGGGAAGGTTGCGGAACCCCAGGGCGCGCAGGCGCCGGCCGATCTCGGCGGGCGCGACGGCCTCGGTGCTCGCCCGCAGCAGGATGTGCGGGAGCGGTATCTCCTCGTCCACGTCGGGCCAGCGGGGCGACCAGGTGTGTTCCCCGAGCCGGAACAGGAGGAGGTCCTCCGGGGACACGGAGGCGGGCAGCGGGGTGTCCGGGAGGGTGAGGCCGGTGCAGCCGAGCTCCCGGTACCGGTCCGCGGTCTCCCGGACGCCGTGGCCCGTGGTGGCGGCCTCGTACAGGATCCGCCCGTACGGCACGGTGCTGCCCAGCCACTCGTTGCGGGCCCGGCCGTCCGTGCTGACGAGCTGGAGGTCCTCCTCCGTGACGGCCCGGTCCGGGACGGTGGGCAGGCGGGTGAGACCCAGTTCCGTCAGCCGGGCCAGGATGCCGCGTACGGGCGTCCCCAGGGTGTGCGCGGCCCGCAGGACGTGAGCGACCGGCACGGGGGCTGAGGGGTCGAGCCACGGCGCTTCACCGTCGATCGACCTGCTCACGAGGCGTACGTCCTCGCCGGAGACCTCGCAGGGCAGTGCCGCCTCGGGGAGACGGAAGCCGAGCGCCCGCAGGCGTGCCATGACCTCGGCGGGTGGCCTCCCGGTCCGGGCGGAGACCTCCAGGACGTGGGGCAGCCACTGGGGGTCGTCCTGTCCGAGCCAGCTGTGCCGCTCACCGCGCCAGTCCGTACGCATGGTCCTGGCCAGGGCCAGTTCCCCGGCGGCCACCCGGTCGGCCAGCGACCCCTGGGGCACCTCGCGGTACCCGAGGGCGGTGAGCCGTATGACGAGCGCGTTGGGGTTGCGGCCGTACTTCTCCGCGAAGCGCAGGACATGGGTGACCGGCACGGGCTCGGCCTCGTCCAGCCAGGGGGGTGCGCCGTCCATCTCCTGGCTGACGAGCCGGAGGTCGTCGGTGGTGAGCGCCGCGACGCCGGGCTCGACCCGGTAGCCGAGTGCGGCGAGGTCCCGGCACGCCCGGGCGCCCGCGTCCGCCGTCCTCTCCGGATCCTTCGTGTCGCCCTCGGTGCGGTCGACGATCAGGAGGATCCGGCTGAGCGGCACGGGGGCGTCGTCGGCGAGCCAGGGGGCGCTGCCGTCCACCCGGTGGGAGGCCAGGCGGAGTTCGCGGCGGCCGGCCCGCTCCGGCGCGTTCTCCAGGCCGGGCGTCCGGTAGCCCAGCCTGGCGTACCGGGCGGCGGCCTCGGCGGGTGACACCTCCAGCCGTTCGGCGGCCTGGAGGATGCGGCCCCGCATCGTGGCGGGGTCGGTCTCCTCGTACCAGGGCCACGTGCCGGACAGGCTGTCGCTGACCAGGATCAGGTCGTCCTCGTCCACCGAGGCGGGGAACCACCCGGGGTCCCGTACCGGGAGGCCGAGTGCGGTGTACTGGGCGGCGAGTTCGGCGGGCGGACGTTTCAGCTGGGCGGCCGCCCAGAGGATGAAGCCGCGCATGCGGGGGGCGAAGTACGGCCGGACCCAGGGGTGGGCGCCGTCGAGGTTGAAGCTGATCAGCTTCATGGCATCGGCCGGGAGCGCGGCCAGTTCCTCGGGCGTGGGCACCTGGTGGCCGAGCCCGGTGAACCGTTCCCTGGCCTCGGCGGGGCTGCGGCCGGTGGTGGAGGCCGCTTGCAGGAGGTGGTACGGCGGCACGGGCTCGGTGGGAGCCAGCCAGGGTGCGCGGCGGTCCAGTTGGACGCTGGTGATGAGCTGGGCGTCGGGGTCGAAGCCCTCGGAGGTGCGCGGCACGGAAAGCCTTTCGCGGGAGTGGTGTCCGGGGAGGGGGCTCATTCGGAGGCGGCGATGTAGCGCCCGCCGTCCTCGTCCTCCTCCTCGTCCTCGTCCTCCTCCTCCCGCCCGGACAGGTCGACCCGTACTCCCGCGGGTTCGAGGGCCTCCCAGACCCGCAGCATCATGGCGTCGCTCAGGTAGTGGTGGTGCAGGTCGAGCGAGCGCAGGTGGGTGAGCGGCTGCCCGTTCAGCAGCGCCTGTGCCCCGGTGTCGCCGAGCGTCCCCAACGACAGGCTGAGCGATTCGAGGCGGGCCACGACCGGTGCGTGCGCCACGGCGGCGGCTATCCCGTCCTGGAAGGTGCTGTTCTGAAGCCCCAGGTGCCGCAGCGCGGGGAAGCGCGTGCCCTCCAGCAGCGGCGCGAGGTCCTCCAGGGTCGTGTCACAGCCGTAGTACTCGTCGCCCAGCCACAGCTCCAGGTGTTCCAGCGCCGGCAGGTCGGAGGCCAGGACGCCGCGCACCACCTCGGCGGGCAGTCCACCGCACTCGAAGCGCAGGGTGCGCAGTGCCTCGTGGCGCACGGCCGGGAACTTCAGGCCGGAGCTGCCCCGCACCGCGAGCTCCCGCAAGCCGTGGGTAGGCCTCCAGGACGGTGGTGACGTCGGACTGCACCATCCAGGAGAGCTCGGACTGTTCGGAGACGACGTCGCCGAGGAACACCGCTTCCAGGTTGACGAGCCGGGAGTTCGCCTCGACGATCTTCTCGGGCATGCCGCCCAGGCCGTGCTCGGTGTGCCACGGGTAGCCGGTGATCAGCGCGCGTACGTCCTCGGCCGGCATGGTGGCGAGGAAACGCTCCCAGTAGGCGTCCGAGTCCTCGTCGCCGCCGCTGTCCCCGAGCTCGACGCACCAGGCCGCGGCATCGGCGGCTGCGGGCAGGGGCGCGCTGTGGGTGAACTGCGGAAAGGTAAGGGCGGGCAGGCCGTGGAACTGGCTGACACGATCGATCACAGTCGTCCTTCGATGGCGTAACGGTTACGACTCCCGTTGTTCTACCAGTCGGTGACGACAACTCCCGCTGTCCTGCCCGCCGATGACGGCCACTCCCGTTCTCCTGCGGCCGGTGGCGGCAGCTGCGTTCACGCGCCGCCTGCCGCTTCACCCTCCTCGCCGTCGGCGTCCCTGCCGCCCGGGGGCGCGGCGAACGCCTGCCTGCTGTGCACGAGCAGCTCGCGCAGCGCCGGGTTGTCCGTGCTCCTCCACACCAGCGCGAGCAGCGCCGGCGTCTCGACGTCGTCGATGACGCGGGCGGTGAGCCGGTCGCCGTGGCTCGCGGCCATGGACGCGCTGAGGACGGCGGCCCCGAGCCCACGGGCGGCGAGGTCCGCGACGGCGTCCGCCGCGCTGGCCTGCAACGCGATCACGGGCCGGAGTCCCCGGTCGGCGCAGGCGCGGTCGAACAGCGTACGCAGGCCGGTTCCGGGAGGCATGCAGATCAGGGGACGTGTGGTCAGATCGCGCAGGGTGACCCGGTGCTGCCGCGTGAGGGGGTCCCCGGCCGGGACGGCCACGACGAGCCGCTCGCTGATGACCGTCAGGGCGTCCAGTCCTTCGGGGGTGGGAGCCGGCGTCCCGATCAGGGCCAGATCGACGGCGCCGGTGCGCACCCCTTCGACGAGCCGGTCGGAGTGGTCCTCCAGCAGGGAGATCTCGACCCCGGGGTGCGCCCGGTGGAAAGCGGCGAGGGCGTCGAACAGCGGGGTGACGGTGCAGCCGATGACCATTCCGACGGTGAGCCGGCCACGGATCAGCTCGGTGACCTCTCCCACCGCCTGCCCCACCGCCTCGGCTGCGGCCAGTGCGGCGCGGGCGTGCACGAGCGCGGCCTTCCCGGCGACGGTGAGGGCGGCGGTGCGCGACGAGCGGTCGAACAGCTCGGCGCCCAGCTCCCGCTCCAGCCCGCGGATCCGGGCGCTCACACCGGACTGGCTGATGTGCACCCGCTCGGCCGCCCTGGTGAAGTTGCGCTCCTCGGCGACGGCGACGAAGTACTCCAGCTGCCTCAGGTCCATGACCACAGATTCTAGTTTCCATCAGAAGCATCTGTTGGACTTCTGGAGGGTGCCTGGCCACG
>NZ_DATMVN010000476.1:0-8870 GCF_035563135.1 Streptomyces sp. | reverse complement strand
ACCGTGACCATGACCAGTACGGATGCCGCGATGGAGGGGCACAAGGCCACCGCGCTCCTGGAGCACACCCGTGACGCGGTGGACCCGCATCTGCGCGCAGCCGTCGAAACACTGCCCGGGGCGATCCGCCGCGTCGCCATGTACCACTTCGGCTGGCAGAACGCCGACGGGACGCCCGCCTCCGGTGAGGCGGGCAAGGCCATCAGACCGGCGCTCGTCCTGGCCGCCGCGCGTGCGCTGGGAGGGGACCCGGACACGGCGATGCGGGCGGCCGTCGCCGTCGAACTCGCGCACAACTTCACCCTGCTGCACGACGATGTCATCGACGAGGACACCACCCGGCGCCACCGGCCCACGGCCTGGGCGGTGTTCGGTGTGCCGGACGCCGTGATCACGGGTGACGCCATGCTCTCCCTCGCTCTGCGGCTGCTGGCGGACGACCCGCACCCGGCATCCGCGCACGCAGCGGTGCGGCTCTCCACCTGCGTCATCGAGCTCTGCGCGGGACAGCAGGCCGACTGCGCCCTGGAGGAGCGCGGCCCCGACGACGTCACGCTGGACGAGTGCCTGGCCATGGCCATGGCCAAGACGGGCGCTCTGCTCGGCTGCGCCTGCGCCCTGGGCGCGCTCTACGCCGGAGCAGGGGAACAGGCGGTCCGCGCCATGGACGGCTTCGGCCGCGAGGCCGGTCTCGCCTTCCAGCTCATCGACGATCTGATCGGCATCTGGGGGGACACCGCCCGCACGGGCAAACCGGTCGGGGCGGACCTGACCGCCCACAAGAAGTCCCTGCCGGTGGTCGCGGCGCTCACCTCGGGCACCCCGGCCGCCGCCGAACTCGCCGCGCTCTACCGCGGCGTCATGAACACCCCGGGAGAGGTGAGGAGCGCCGCCGACGCGGTCGACCGGGCCGGCGGCCGCGACTGGGCCCAGACCGCCGCGGCGGACCGGATGGCGCGCGCCGTGCACCACCTGTCACGTGCGGTGCCCGCGCCGGACCGTGCCGGAGACCTGCTGGCCCTGGCCGAATTCGTCACCCGCAGAACCCGCTGAACCGGGCCGCTCCGACCGGCGCGGGGACCGGACTCCAGTACCCCGGGGGCCCGTTCGGACGACCACCACGGGCTGGAGGAGCGGGGCAGGTCATGGGCGTACGCGCACGGCAGGCAGGCAGGCAGGCAGGCGGGCCGGCAGGGCAGGGGCCGGGCCGTACGGATCCTGGAAGAGGCGTCCCGCGACGGCCCGGTGAGCAGCTGGGTCTTTCCCGCGGGCCGGGCCGTCGATCCCCCGCACGGCCCGTCGAGGTGGCCCATGGGGCATGAGCCGCAGGGCGGAAGAGCGGGACCCGGCCACCGGGAACACGGAAGGGGAGGGCGCCACGGGGCGGGTCCAGGGGCACGGGCTACAGTCCCTGCTCATGACAGATGAGTCGTGGGCAGGCTGGTACCGGGACCGCCGTGGTTCCGAAGCCGTCATTCTCACCACGGACGGGCAGCAGCTCCGTATCCGCATCCGGGGCACGGATTTCGAGGGCGGAAGCTTCGACGGCCTGGGCCCCGCGCCGGGATCATCGCCCCCGGCGGGTCTGTTCGACCTGACGGACGGAGTGCTCGACGACTGCGTCCTGGAGTGGGATCTCCCGCTGCCGGTCCTCGTGTCCGGAACGGTCCGCCAGGCCACGCTCAGCTGCCTGCTGTCCCTGCGCAGGGCCGACCCGGATCTGTATCTCGCCCTCCATCTGGACGGGGCGGTGTACGAGTCGAACCGCGCCGAGGGCGACTTCGCCGCCGCACTGGCCACGGTCCAGCGGGTCCTGCCACCGGGCATGCATCTGCAGACGTGCATAGCCTGCGCGTTCTCCGACTACTTCCCGGCCCCGGCCCGCGGTCTGTCCGGCGGGCTCGCCTGCTTCCGCGGCGCGAAGGACGCCTACCGCGATGCGGCGGGCGGGGACGACGTCGCAGGCCTCTGGGACCGGCGCACCGGATTCGTCCAGGAGATATGGAGCTGCCGGGAGTTCGAACCGCGTCCGGCACACGGCGCCGGCACGGGCCACCGGGGCGCCTTCCCGCTCGAACTGGCCTGACGGCCCCGCCCTCCGGGGCCGCTCCGCACTGCCGAGGAGTACCACCGGCTGCTGCTGCGCCCCCGCAGCCCCTGCGCGCGCACGTCCTGAACCGGGGAGTTCCCCGTTCTGCCGACAGCGAGGATCTGTTTCCCCCTTCCAGGCGGGAGGGCACGCTTTCCGCATGAGGCTCTTGATGCTGGGCGGCACGGAATTCGTCGGGCGCGCGGTCACCGACTCGGCGCTCGGCCGCGGATGGGAGGTCACCGTCTTCCACCGCGGCCGCCACGCGGCACCGGCCGGAGTACGGACGCTGACCGGGGACCGGACGACGGGTGAGGAGGGCCTCGCGGCCCTGGCCGACGGCACCTGGGACCTGGTGGTCGACACCTGGAGCGGAGCCCCCTCGGCGGTGAGGGACGCCGCCCGGCTGCTGTCGGACAGGGCCGGCCACTTCAGCTACGTCTCCAGCAGGTCCGTGTACGCCTTCCCCACCCCGGCCGGGCTGCCGGAGGACGGCCCGCTGGTCACCGGGGCCTCGCCCGACGCCGGCCCCGAGGTCTCGTACGCCCTGGCCAAACGCGGCGGGGAGCTCGCGGCAGCCGACGCCTTCGGCGACCGGGCGCTGCTGGCCCGCGCCGGGCTGATCCTCGGACCCGGGGAGAACATCGGCCGCCTGCCGTGGTGGCTGGGCCGGACAGCACGGGGCGGCCCGGTCGTCGCGCCGGGGCCGCCGGACGCAGGCCTCCAGTACATCGACGCCCGGGACCTGGCGGACTGGCTCCTGGACGCCGCCGCGAAGGGTTTGTCCGGGGCGTACAACACCGTGAGCCACCCCGGGCACACCACCATGGGCGAGTTCCTGGACGCCTGCGTCCGTGCCACCGGCTCGCGCGCCCGGCTGCGCTGGACCGACCCGGAGGTGATCCTGGCGGCGGGTGTCGAACCGTGGACGGACCTGCCGGTCTGGCTGCCCGCCGGAGAGCTCTACGACAGCCTGCACCAGGGCGATGCCACCAAGGTGCATGCCGCCGGTCTGCGCTGCCGGCCCGTCGGTGAAACGGTCGCCGACACATGGGCGTGGCTGCGCGGACGGGGAGGCACGGCCCCGCAGCGTCCGGACCGGCCGGCGCTCGGACTCGACGCGCGGACCGAGGCGAAGCTCCTCGCGGCGCCGGGCAGCCCTTAGCGTGGCCCGATGACCGAACAGCTGCTGCACCTCACGGAAGAGCCCCTGTGGGAGGCCGCCCGCAGGGCGGGGACGTACGAGATGTCGACCAGGGGCCGCACCTTGCGGGAGGAGGGTTTCATCCACTGCTCGCTGCCCCATCAGCTCCCCGCCGTGGCCCGGGCGCTGTACGGGCCGGACAAGGAGGACCTGGTGGTCCTCGTCATCGACACCGGCCGCCTCACGGCGCCCGTCCGGTACGAGGCGATGAAGGCCGGCGGCGAGGAGTTCCCGCACCTCTACGGACCACTGCCGGTGAGCGCGGTCGTGGAGGTGCGCTCCTGGAGCGGGCACATGGCACCGGAGGAAGGTGAGGCGGGATGATCAGCCCTCTCGTGGCGGTGACCGGCGCGAGCGGGGCGGTCGGCAGCCGGGTGGCCGCACGGCTGGCCCGGACCGGCGTCCCCGTGCGTCTCCTCGGCCGGGACCCCTCCCGGCTGCCCCGGCTGCCCGGCACGGTCACCGCACCCCCCGCACCGTACGGCGACGGCGAGGCCATGCACCGCGCTCTCGACGGCGCGCACACCCTGTTCCTCGTCTCGGCGCACGAAAGCCCGGACCGGGTCATGGAGCACACCACGGCGGTGGACGCGGCGCTCGCCGCAGGCGTCGAGCGCATCGTGTACGTGTCGTTCCTCGGTGCGGCGCCCGATGCGACCTTCACGTTCGCGCGCGACCACTGGCACACCGAGGCGCACATCCGGATGACCGGTGTGCGCCACACCTTCCTCCGGGACAGCTGGTATCTCGCGGCGATTCCCGCGATGACGGGAACCGACGGCATCCTGCGCGGTCCCGGCGGCGAGGGACGGGTCTCTGCCGTCTCCCACGAGGACATCGCGGACTCGGCGTCAGCCGTCCTGCTGGACGAGGGAAGGGACCACGACGGCGCCACGTACGACCTGACGGGGCCCGAGGCGTTCACCCTGGCCGACGCGGCCGCCGAGCTGAGCCGGTGCACCGGCCGCACGATCAGGTACGTGCCCGAGACCAGGGAGGAGGCCTACGCCTCCCGCGCCCACTACGGCGCCGAGGACTGGGAGGTGAGCGGCTGGGTCACGTCGTACGAGGCGATCGCCGCAGGTGAGCTGGACACCGTCTCGGACTCCGTGCCCACCCTCACGGGCCGCCCGGCCCGGAACCTGGCCACGTTCCTCCAGGAGAACCCGGACAGCTACCGCCATCTCCTGCCGGACTCCTGACCCGGCGGCAGAACACAGCCGCAACGAGACCACCCGCCCACCGGGGATGTTCGACGGGCGGGCGATCGTCCGGGAGGAGGGGCAAAATGCGTCAGGCCTGACGCTGACGCGAGATCATGCAGATCAGAGTTTTGTCGAGCGCCCCGCGAACTCCCGGAACGGATCCACGAACGACGCCGGGACCCGGGCGATCGCATCCGGCTCCTGCGCTCTGGCGCGTGTGTCACCCAGGAAGCTTTCGCGGAGATGACCGGTATCGGCCGGCACACCCTCCAGCGCGTTGAGCGCGGTACCAGCGACCCGAGAATCAGTGATCTTGCGCTGATCGCCGTAGCGCTCGTCCTGCCGCTCGCCGGCCTCGTCCAGGAGGAACCCCTGCCCGCACCCCGGTCGCCGGCCTCGGGCGGGAAGTTCAGTACTTCGGATTCATCTCGCTCGCTTCGGAGTTCATCGCCTGCCGAAGGATCCTTTTGGCGGGCACCTTCGGTCGGCACTGCGGGCTACGGGGCGGGTGGGCGTAGGCAGGTGAGCGGGCGCCGGACATGGATTCGCCGGGCCCGACCAGGACTGATGGCCCGGTGATGGTCTGATCGCAGTCCACGCAGATCACCGGCGGGCCTTCCGCCAGGCGCGCCCGAGCTGTATGGACGTCACGCAGGGGGCGGTGCGGCAGGCCCCGCACGTAGCAGTGTGATCGAACCAGACCTTGTACGACGTTTCGGCCGACGTCGTCATGACCTCCCCTTCCGGCAGGTCGGGCAGCATCGGGGGAACCAGAGCACCGCAACGCCGTGCGCCTCGAGCGGACGGGCGCCGAGGTCATGAGCCGCGGTGGTGGCCAGCGGGGCAGCACACCACACGCAGGACGTGCCACGTTGCTGCTCGTCGGACAGCGTCAGAGGCGGCGGTAACTCCGTCGTCTTCATAGTGCTCACCCTTGTTCGTCACGGTGTCCAGGGATGACCAGCGTGACGGGCCCGAGGAGGTCCAACACTCACAGATCTGTGAGTGCCTACAGACCGATCCACGCGGCCATGTGAGTGAGCCCCTCGGGCGGGCGCCGCATCGTGTGTACAAGGCCGTTCACGGCATCCCGGGCCCCTTGGAGATACCGTGTTTGCTCCGGAGCCAGGCTCCGGGCGTCCACAAGGTGCCGCAGCGACGCGGCGGCATGTCCGGTCTCCATTTCCACCACAGCTCGGTCGACCAGATACCGGGCGCGGCGTGATGTCGGAGTCGTCGGCGGCAGGCGCATCGCGCGGGCCTGCGCCAATCCCTCGTCCCACTGCTTCATCCGTACCTGTGCGCCCAGGGCGTGAAGGTCGATGTTGGTCTGGCCGAACGAGAGCCAGTGGACCTCTCCTGCCTCACCGCCGATCTGCCGCGCCAGATCACGCGCCGCTTCGAGGTGGCCGCACACGGCTGTCCGGTTTCCGGCCCGCGCGGCCACAGCGACAGCGCCGAGGTGGAGCTGTCCGGCGACGACCAGGGACTCCCGGGTCGTTTCGCCATCGAGGAGCGCGTGGCCGGCCTGAACGAGCCGTTGCCCAAGACCCTCCGACTCCTGGCGCGCCAGTGCCCGCTTGTACTGGCGGACGGCGGCGAGACAGGGGTCCGACCCACGTTCGGCCGCCCATCCCATGCGGTCGAGCGCAACGGCAGCCAGGTCGGGATAGCCGATCTTCAGCGCGACATCGTGAGCTGTCCGGTACGTAGAGGCCAGCGCCCGCCAGCTTTCGGTCCCTGGCCGGGTGCGCACGATGCGGGTCAGGCTGGTGATGACACCGGGCAGTTCGCTGGCGGCAGCTCGCAGGCGCGTAGCCCGTACTTGCTGGCACAGGGCGTCAGCGGCAGCCACCAGCTCGGACAGGGGGGCGGTTTCTACCGTCGGATCAGGGTCCAGGTCAAACAGATCGAAGGCGTCGCGGATGGGGCGGACCAGCGCAGCAAGGCGTTGACGTTGCAGGGTTGTCACGGTATCGGGCTCCGTCAGCACGCTGACGTCGATCCGGAGAGCTACCGCGACCGCGGTGATGAGACCAGGTGACGCCTCCCTCGCACCGCACTCGACCTGGTTGAGCAGGCTGTACGAGTAGGGCAGCCGAGCGGCGAGCTGTCGCTGGGTGAGGTGAGCCAGTCGACGTCGCTCCCGGATGCGGGCACCCGTGCGTCCGTCGTCGCGAATTGGCATGCTGGGCTCCGTTTCTGACTTGGCATCTGGAACGCTACTTACCCGGTGGTGACCTCGCGCCGCTCCCGATCCCGCCCGGGACCGGGAGCGGAAGCATGTGGTGCGATGGCGGGATGACGACTCCGACTCTGTACCTGTTCTGCGCCGCCGCGCCGCCGATCCACTACGTGGCTGAGGCCATCGAGAACGCGCAGGCCCGCGGCTGGACGGTCTGCCTCGGTCTCACCCCGACGGCCGCCACCTGGATGGAGGACCACCTCGCCGGCCTTGAGGCGCTCACCGGGCACCGCGTGCGATCGACGTACCGGATGCCGGAAGACACGATCAGCTGGCCGGCACCGGACGTGATCTGCTTCGCGCCGATCACCACGAACTCGCTGAACGCGTGGGCGCTCGGGCTCACCCCGTCTTGGCCGGTCGGCGTGGTTGTGGAAGCGGTGGGTAAGGGGACCCCGGTGGTGGCGATGCCTTGTATGAATCAGGCTCTTGCCGCGCACCCGCAGGTTGACCGGTCGGTGGCAGTGCTCCGCGAGATGGGCGTGGCTGTGCTGTACGGCGAGGGTGGGTGGGTGCCAAACCCGCCCGGTCAAGGTCGACCAGCGGAATACCCGTGGCACTTGGCCGTTGACGCTGCGGACCGCTTCGTACCGCAGCTGTGAACGTGCCGAAGTGCCCCCTGCCCGGACCCGTAAAGGGGCATGCAGGGAGCACAGCTCATACCTGTTTCTGAACCCATGAGATGTTCTACCCGGTGCATTGAGCCGGATGTGGCCCGATCGCGCCGCCCTGCGCCGGAATTCCGGTCATGGCAGGAAGTTATCTCAGGTCGTCAACGCTTCCCGGTCGCCGTGGCGCCGTCGACCGCCACTCTGTGGCCGCGACGGCGCCTCCGGCACCACCCGTTCAGGAGGAGCCCTCCGGCAGCTCTTCACAGAGCCCTCGTGCTCGGTCCAGGCTCAGACAGTACGCCAGTCACCCAGATAGATGGTCAGGTCTCCGTTCTGCTGGACGAGCCGCACCTTGGTAATGGTCACGCCAGTCGGAGCAGTACCCGAACCGCATCCGGCCGAAGCCCCGTTACCGTCGCTGATGGTCCCGCTCTTACCGTCGGACCGCTGGTACGCCGCCCGGAACCCCAGCCCGTCCGCCTCTTCGTCGCACACCTTCAGAGTCCGGTGACTGTTACTTATGTAGGCGGTCCCACAGTTCTGCGCAAGAACGCCGCAGGCATACCATTGGAATTTGGTGTCATGAGCCTGAGCGGCAGTCCCACCCCCCAAGGCAAAGGCAACTGCAGCAGCACCGATGGTGGCAATTGAACGCTTTCGCAACGCATCTCCCTGGAAGGTCTCAGGATCGAACGCACCTGGCGTGCCGCCAGCATGGGTGCCCTACGTCGCCGGCGTACCCGGTCCCGTAGCGCACCCCGTGCGCCGCTTGAGAGTGAGCATCGCTGACGCGAGCACGACTGGCGAGGCCCTTGCGCCCTGCCGCAAAAGCACAGGTCAGGTCCGGAACGCCGGTGTCGACGGCGAAGGGAACTTTCCGAGATCCTGGAACACCTCCGCTCGGCGACGCCTCGGGCGCGAGGACTGTGAGCCATCCCGGTAGGCCGCGTACCTCACGGCGATGAACGGCGGTCCGAACACACCGGAGATCGCAGGTGCACAGTTGTGCTTCGCAGTCCGGACCCGGCAGGCCGAGACAACCGGCTCCGCCGTAACGGATCGACGGAGTCCGCTTGGTCTGCTGCGTGACCGCCTTGCGAGCTGCCGTTATGTCGGGTTGCGGCGCCTTCTCTGCAGGTGGGGTCGATCTGGCGGCGTGAGGGACGTTAGGCATGGTGCCGCACGGCCTGTGTCACGGCCACAAGGTCTGGTTGGACGAGCAGGGGCGCCCGCGCGGAGCAGTGGAGGAACGCATGGGGCACCGCCTCAAGGGCGTGGAGGGTACGTACTCGCATGCCTCCCCGGAGATGGAGTTCGGCATCGCCAAGGGTCTGCGGCGCGCGTGGCCGGAGTCGTTCAGTGAGGACACGGGAGAGGTCGCAGAGCGGCGGGGGAGACGCTCCTCCTGACCTCGTCTCCCCAAGGTGTCCCAAAGGTTCTTCGCCAGCGAGAGAGCCCAGCCGCACGAAGCGGCTGGGCTCTTCATTTTACCCGTCTGACCTGCGGCGGAGCCGAG
>NZ_DATMVN010000475.1:0-2043 GCF_035563135.1 Streptomyces sp. | reverse complement strand
TCGTCATCGGCCTCGCCATCGCCTCGGGCGCGATGTTCGCGCTCCAGGTCAACAGCAACTTCTTCTGGATGTACAAGTCGCTGCTGGGACTGTCGACCCAGGGCACCTTCAAGACCCTGACAATGGTCACCTCCATCGCCTCGGTCATCTCGCTGCCGATGGTCATGGCGGTGGCGCTCATCGCGTAGGCCGGCCGGCCGGCGGGCCGGCCGCAGCCGGGCGTGGGCGGCGACGATCGGCCAGGTCGCTGACCAGCGGCAGGAAGCAGTGCACCCAGTACGTCCGCCGGTCCCGAACGCAGGGTCGTGGCCGGGACCGGCGCGGCCGGCACCGGCTGGCGTGCTGCCTCAGGATCGGGGATGGTCCTGCTGGACCTCACGTGGGGGGAGCTCTTCGACGGTCACCGGCGCGTGCGTGGCCGGCCCGAAGACCCTCGCGGCAGCCGTGACCGTGTTCCTCAGGACGTGTTGCACGTAGTTCGCGGCGGCCATGGGACCCAAGCCGAAGGGCAACAGCCCGGCCAGGAGCGGCGGTCCGACCGCCAGCGCCCATGCCCGGAGCATCTCCGACTGCGAGGCGGCGATCTCCTGCCGCTCCTTCGCCGTCAGGGCCGCCAGAGCGTCGTACGCAGCCGCCTGCTCCAGCAGCCAGGCGTGGGGTCCCAGGATCGCGTCGGGGCGGATCCGCCCGGTCCTGTCGAGCTCGACCGCGCCGTCGGTGAGGACCAGGAGGACGGCGGTGCGGGTCAGCTCGGGGTCGGTGAGGTCCCTGTCGTAGAGCAGTCCCACTTTGATCGCCGCACTCACCGCCTCCTTGAGGACCTCCCTCAACGCGACCGGGAGGGCGGCGGCCGAGATCGCCGTCCCGTAACCCGGGAGGATCGACGGCAGGGAGTAGGAGACTGCTCGCGCTGCCCGGATCCGGTTGCCGCGCGTCACCTGGCCGACCAGCTCTCCTGGTTCGACCAGGGGCTTACCCGCACGGACCTTGTCGACGACCTGCTGCGCCTCCTCGAGGGAGGGTTGGAGAGTCCGGTTGATCAGCGCCATCGCACGCTCGACGGTCGACTCGATGTCGAACTCCGGCTTGGGGAAGGTGAAACCGCTGCTCATGTCGGTCTCCTGTCCGTTGGCGACTCCTGAGGATCTCAGCGGGCCGCTCCGGATGGGGGACGACAGCGTCCGACCCGTGGACCGGATCCCCGACTGCTACGAGGCTCCCGCACGACGGTCGTGGCCGACCGCGACCACGGCTGCCCCGACGCCTGGGCGCACCATGCCGTGGTCGTCCAGGATGTCGTGAACGGCTGAGAACGGCCGGTCGGTGGGCTCAGCGATCTCGCGCAGCGACCGACCGACGGCGTGCTGCGCGAGCACGACAGCCTGGAGTCGGGCCTGTGGCGGAGGGGACACCCGGACGCTCTGGACCCCGTCGGTCGCAGCTACACCGGACATGTGACGGGGTCGGGCCGAGCCGCCGCAGCTGTCAGGGCTTGCCGGTGGGCGTGTCCGTCGGGGGACACGTGCCGAGCTGGGCGCCGGCGAGCAGGTGCTGTCGGTGCTGCTCCGCCGCTTCGATCAGTCGCTGCTCGTCACCGGCGACGAAGGCGTCGAGCATGATCTGGTGCTCGGCCTGCAGGATCTCCTGCCCGCTCCTGTCCAGCCTGTTCGCCGCTCGGTAGCTCTCGGTCGCCTCCCACAGGCCGGCGAGCAGGCGGAGCAGTCGCGGCATGCGGCAGGGGACGAGGAGAGCCTCGTGGAAACGACGGCCGTTGTCGCTGAAGGCGTTGAGCTGTCCGTGGTGGAGGGCGTCCTCGGCTGCCCGGCACGCTTCTCGAGCTGCAGCACGGTCGGCGTCCGTGGTGTTCTCCAGTGCCCGACGCAGGGCCTCGTCCTCGAGCAGCGCGCGGACGAAGTAGATCTCCTCGAGCTCCTCGGCGGTGAGGCTGGGGACGGTGAAGCCCACGTGCGGCCGGTGCGTCACCAGGCCTTCCCCCTCGAGGATCATGAGCGCCTCGCGGACCGGGATCCGGCTGACCCCCAG
>NZ_DATMVN010000474.1:0-5876 GCF_035563135.1 Streptomyces sp. | reverse complement strand
AGCCGCGGGGCCTGCGGGGCCTGCGGGGCCTGCGGGGCCTGCGGGGTGGCGTACCCGCTCGGCGTCGGGGGCCCGGGGCGGCGGGGTCACGGAGCGGGCGAGCCCGGAGACGACGGCCTCCTGGATGGAGGCAGCCAGTTCCGCCGCCCCTGTCACACCCTGGTCGGCGAGCATCTCGGTGAGCCCGCCGGCATAGCCCTGGCCGACGGCGCGGACCTTCCACACGCCCTGGCGGCGGTAGAGCTCCAGGGCCGACACGGCGGACTCGGTGTCGAGGCCGGTGAGGGTGAACGTGGCGATCTCGGCACCGTCGGGTCCGGCGACGGCGACGAAGGGCGCGGCGACCGCGCCGAATCTGCCCGGCAGTCCGGCCCCCATGGGCAGGGCCAGGAGCACCGTGACGCGGTGCACCGCGTCGGGCAGGGCGCCCAGGTCCACGGCCAGCCGGTGTTCGGTGGCCGCCTGCCTGGACACGTCCAGGCCGGGCACCCGGTGCGACGCGGGGTGGGCGATCCACTCGGCGCCGCGGACCGTGCCCCGCTCGTCCCCGAGGGTGGCCCCGGCCATGACGGGTGAGCCCGCCGACACCCTGATCTCCAGACGGGTCTGGGGCAAGGTGTGGTTCTGCCCCCGGACCAGCTCGGCCGTCATCGCCCTGTCCCCTCGACGTTCGGTGTGGTGCCCTGCCATGGCCGCAGCTCCCGGCGGCGGGTGCCTCCGGGAGCTGCTCGTACGGATGTCCGGGCGCCGCCCGTGCCCGGGCCTACAGGTGCGGCAGGATCGACGGCATCAGGTCCTGGAAGGTCCGGCCGTTGGCCGGGTTGCCGAGGGCGGTCATCTGCCATCCGCCGCCCACGCGGTGCACCTTCGCCATGATCTGGGCCGTGTACTGGCCGCCGCCGTCCAGCGTGTAGCGGGCGAGCTCCTGGCCGTTGGTCTCGTCGATGATGCGGCAGAAGGCGTGCCGCACCTCCTGGAACGTCTGGCCGGTGAACGAGTTCACCGTGAAGACGATCTGGTCGATGTGGACCGGGACCCGCTGCAGGTCGACCAGGATCGCCTCGTCGTCGCCGCCCGAGCCCGCGCCGCCGACGAGGTTGTCGCCGGTGTGCTTGACCGATCCGTCGTCACTGACGAGGTGGCGGAAGAACACCACGTCCACGGGCTGCTTGTCGGCGAAGAGCACCGCCGAGGCGTCCAGGTCGATCTCCCGGGTGCGCGAGCCGAACAGTCCGCGGCGCGGGGCCGCCTGCCAGCCGAGCCCCATCCGTACCGCGGTCAGGGTCCCCCCGTCGCTCTTCTGCAGGCTGATGGCCTGGCCCTTGGTCATGTTGACCGTCACGCGCTGTCCCCTCTCCGCTGCCCCGCACCCGTCGGTGTGCGGTTTCCCGCACCCTACGCAGTCCCCGGATGCGGGAAGGAGTGGTGGGCCGTTTTTGTGTCGGTCCTGCAACATCGCGGGCCCCCCGGGGTCAGGCCAGTCCCGCCTCCCTCATCTGACGCAGTTCCTTCTTCAGCTCGCCCACCTCGTCGCGCAGCCTGGCGGCCACCTCGAACTGCAGGTCGGCGGCGGCCGCCCGCATGCGGTCCGTCATCTCCTCGATGATCCCCGCGAGTTCCGCGGCGGGCCGGTCGGTGACCACCGCACCGTCCTTCTTCGCCTTACCCTTCGCGGCGGCCTTGCCCCCCAGTGAAGGGACGGGGGCCTTGGTGTCCTTGCCCTGCCGGTAGCCGGTGCCGAGCAGTTGCTCGGTGTCGACCTCCTCACGGGCGATGGACGCGACGATGTCGTTGATCTTCTTGCGGAGCGGCTGCGGATCGACCCCGCGCTCGGTGTTGTAGGCGATCTGCTTCTCGCGGCGGCGGTTGGTCTCGTCGATGGCCTGCGCCATCGCCGGGGTGATCTTGTCGGCGTACATATGGACCTGCCCCGAGACGTTGCGGGCGGCACGTCCGATGGTCTGGATCAGCGAGGTGCCGGAGCGCAGGAAGCCCTGCTTGTCCGCGTCGAGGATGGCGACGAGCGACACCTCGGGCAGGTCGAGGCCCTCGCGCAGGAGGTTGATGCCGACGAGGACGTCGTACTCACCGGAGCGCAGCTCGCGCAGCAGCTCGATGCGTCGCAGCGTGTCGACGTCGCTGTGGAGGTAGCGGACCTGGATGCCCAGCTCCAGGAAGTAGTCCGTGAGGTCCTCGGACATCTTCTTGGTGAGGGTGGTGACCAGGACGCGCTCGTCCTGCTCGGTCCGCTTGCGGATCTCGTGGACCAGGTCGTCGATCTGGCCCTCCGTGGGTTTGACGACGACCTCCGGGTCGACGAGCCCGGTGGGCCGGATGATCTGCTCGACGTAGCCGTCGCCCCGGGACATCTCGTACTTCCCGGGTGTCGCGGAGAGGTAGACGGTCTGGTTGATCCGGCCCAGGAACTCCTCCCATTTCAGCGGGCGGTTGTCCAGGGCGGAGGGCAGCCTGAAGCCGTGGTCGACGAGGGTCCGCTTGCGGGAGGCGTCGCCCTCGTACATCGCGCCGATCTGCGGCACCGTGACGTGCGACTCGTCCAGGACGAGGAGGAAGTCCTCGGGGAAGTAGTCGAGGAGGGTGTGGGGGGCGGTGCCGGGAGCACGGCCGTCGAAATGCATCGAGTAGTTCTCGACGCCGGAGCAGGTCCCGATCTGGCGCAGCATCTCGATGTCGTACGTGGTGCGCATGCGCAGTCGCTGGGCCTCCAGCATCTTGCCCTGCTTCTCCATCTCGGCGAGGCGCTGCTCCAGCTCCTGCTCGATGCCGCTGATCGCCTTCTCCATGCGCTCGGGGCCCGCCACGTAGTGGCTGGCGGGGAACACGTGGAGCGCGGCGTCCTCGCTGATGACCTCACCGGTGAGGGGGTGGAGGGTGGAGAGCGCCTCGATCTCGTCGCCGAACATCTCGATGCGGACGGCGAGCTCCTCGTACACCGGGAAGATCTCGATCGTGTCGCCGCGCACCCGGAAGGTGCCGCGGGTGAACGCCAGGTCGTTGCGGGTGTACTGGATCTCGACGAAGCGGCGCAGCAGCTGGTCGCGGTCGACCTCGTCGCCGACCTTGAGCTGGACCATCCGGTCCACGTACTCCTGCGGGGTGCCCAGGCCGTAGATGCAGGAGACGGAGGCGACCACGACGACGTCACGCCGGGTGAGCAGCGAATTCGTGGCGGAGTGCCGCAGCCGCTCGACCTCCTCGTTGATCGAGGAGTCCTTCTCGATGTAGGTGTCCGACTGCGGGACGTACGCCTCGGGCTGGTAGTAGTCGTAGTACGAGACGAAGTACTCCACGGCGTTGTTCGGGAGGAGCTCGCGGAACTCGTTGGCCAGCTGGGCGGCCAGCGTCTTGTTCGGCGCCATCACCAGGGTCGGGCGCTGCAGCTTCTCGATCATCCAGGCGGTCGTCGCCGACTTGCCCGTGCCGGTCGCACCGAGCAGGACGACGTCCTTCTCGCCTGCGCGCACGCGCCGGTCGAGCTCGGCGATGGCCGCGGGCTGGTCACCGCTGGGCTGGTAGGGACTGACGACCTCGAAAGGCGCCACCGAACGTTCGATCTTCGAAACTGGCCGCATGCAACCACCGTACGGCTCCCCACTGACAACAGCGGGGGATCAGCGGCTCCGCGGCTGCCTGTACGTCCTGCGCGAGGCGGACGCGCGGGGCGGCGCGGGGCGGCGCCGGACGGGGTCCGGGGCCGCCGGCCCACCGCGCAGGGGAGCGTGCCCCGGCAGCCGCCCGGGCCCTTCGGGCACGCCGGTCACCACGAGGGGGTCGATCATCACGACCACCGCGGCGAGCAGCAGGAAACAGCCCGGTCCGATCATCATCGGCAGGAGCAGCGAGGTGGGGGCCTCGCCGGGCGGCGCCGACGCGCCGTCGGGGTGCAGGTGCACCTGGAGCGCGGCCATCCCCGTGTAGTGCATCCCGCTCACCGCCACTCCCATCACCACGCTGGCCCCGAGGCTGGGGAGGAAGCCGTGGATGGAGACGGCGGCCCACAGCGAGGCGGTCGCGGCCACCACGGCGATGACGACGGAGAGCGAGACGGTGAGCGTGTCGTACTCGAACAGGCCCTCGAAGTTCATTCCGGCCATGCCGAGGTAGTGCATGGAGGCGACCCCCAGGCCGGTGATCGTCCCGCCGGTGACCAGCGCCATGGGGGTGGCTCCCCGGTATCCGACGAGGAAGATGCCGATCCCGACCATCAGGACCGCCACGGCGAGGCTGGCGTACGTGAGGGGCCTGTCGTAGCTCACCGGTGCTTCCCGGACGGTGAAGCCCAGCATCGCGATGAAGTGCATCGTCCAGATGCCGGACCCGATGGAGGTCGCTCCGAGGGTCAGCCAGCCCGCTCTGGCCGCTCCCCGGGTGCGCAGGGACCGTGTGGTGCACCGGAGGCCGAGCGCAGCGCCGAGGCACGCCATGAGGAAAGCCGTGACGGGTGTCACGAAGCCGTAGGTGAATCCGTCAACTGTGCCCTGCATGCTGGTACGCCCTTCGCGGTGTGCCCGGGTTCGGGGTGACCCTAGAGGGCAAGGCCCGGCAAGCAAACATAAGAGCGGCATTTTATCCGCCCCGGGCCCTCCGGGGCTTCGGTACCCGGCATTTCGTTCACAACATGGCCATCATCGTCCTCCCCTCCGTTGGGGAACGGATGGGAGTCTCTGCCTGTCCGCATCCCGACGCGAGGAGTACACGTGTCCGTACGCACAGCAACAGCCTCCGGTGCCGTCGCCGCCCTGCTCGGCGGTTGCGTCCTGCTGCCCGCCACCCAGGCGCAGGCCTCCGGGGCCCAGGACAGCCCGGTCGTCTACGCCCACCGGGGCGCTTCCGCCTACGCCCCGGAGAACACGCTGGCGGCTGTGGACGCGGCCGACGACCTGGGCATCGCCTGGGTGGAGAACGACGTGCAGCTCACCAAGGACGGCGTGCCGGTCGTCATGCACGACACCACTCTGAGCAGGACCACCGACGCCGAGCAGGTCTTCCCCGGCCGCGCGCCCTGGGCGGTCAAGGACTTCACCGCGGCGGAGATCGCGAAGCTGGACGCGGGCAGCTGGTTCGGCGCCCGTTTCGCGGGGGCCCGGGTGCCGACGCTCACGGAGTACCTGCGCCGCGTCGAGCGCAACCGCCAGAAGCTGCTCCTGGAGATCAAGAGCCCGCAGACGTACCCGGGGATCGAGAAGGAGACCCTGCGCGTCCTGCGCGAGGAGGGGTGGCTCGACCGTGGTCACGTCAAGTACAGGCTGATCATCCAGAGCTTCGGTGCAGAGAGTGTGAAAAATGTTCACGTTCAGCGCCCGGACGTCGTCACGGGCTTCCTGGGCACCCCGCCGGTGGCGGATCTTCCGTCGTACGCGGAGTACACCGACCAGATCAATCCGTCGTACACCACCATCGGCGCCGACTACGTCAGGGCCGTGCAGAAGCTGAAGGGAGCCCACGGCAAGCCGCTCCAGGTGAACACCTGGACGGTGAACGACGCGGCGAAGGCGGCCGAGGTGGCCGGGTTCGGTGTGGACGGCATCATCACCGACAACCCCGACACCGTCCGGGACGCCACCCGCTGAACACCCTGGCGGACGGGCGTTGCCGGTGGCCGGCCGTACCGTGGCCCCGTGGAGAGCGACGAGCGGACCGTGAGGACTCCTGTGCGGAGAGCGACGAGCAGGTCGTGGAGTGGTCCGCCGTGCCCGGCGGCACCGGCCCGCTCCTGCTCGCCGCGACCCGCGCGGGCCCGGTGGCCGCGGCCTTCCACGCACGCCCCGCGATCCGGGGCGAAGCACTCGGGAAGCTGCGGACACGACTGGGCACGGAGCCCGCGGAGGCACCGGACTCTGCGCTGCCGGCCGAGC
>NZ_DATMVN010000473.1:0-5973 GCF_035563135.1 Streptomyces sp. | reverse complement strand
TCCTCCCTCAGTACTTCGCCGTCCTGCCCGAAACCCGGGGCCAGGGCCTCGGACGCGTCCTGTGGCGGGCCGCCATGCACTGGGGCCAGACCCACGGCGCCGCCTACCAACTCCTCCAGACCGAGGTCGACGGCCCCTCCGACCACCTCTGCCAGACCGAAGGACTCACCTCCCTCGGCTTCACCCACACCACAGCCGCCTAGCTCCGGACCGCACCGCTTTCTCTGGTCGGCGAGAAGAAGGCGCTCTGATGGCAAAGCAGCAGAAGCGAGCCTCGGAACCGGTTCGCGGTCCCAGGCTCGCTCGTTTGCTGTGGCGGTGAGAACACACCATTTGTGCGCCGGAAATCTACCTCTTGGAGATGGCGAGGAAAGCAGCGATCGCACCTGTGATCGTGACGACGAGGGTCACGCCAGCGACCGCGACTGTGAGCGGGGTCGCGAGCGAGGGATGCGCGATAGTCACGTAGAGCAGGCCAGCTCCGATGATGAGGATGACGAGGACGAAAAGCAGGATCAGGAGAGAGAGCAAGGCCGCGGCAGCCGGGCCTGCGGGAGCCGGGTAGGACTGCTGGGGCTGGGCGGAAGGCGTCTGGGTGGAGCTGCTGTTGGTCATGGCACGAGCGTCGTCGCAATCGTCAAAAATTCCTGCCCCACAAAATCGGGGGTGTTCTCCGGACGACCCCGACGGTGCGGAACGCGGGCTTGCGAGATAGTGGCCGTATGGCATTCGGGATGCGGTTCGGCGAGATCGAGATGGACCTCACCGAGACCGGCGTCACCCTGCGGAATCTCTACGGGTGGCCGGGCTGGGTGGTAGAGGTCGACATCGACTGGTCGACCTGGAGCGCGCGCACCGTCCGGGACGTCCCGCCCCCTCGAACCCGGAGCAACGCCCGGCGACCGACCGACGACCCCGAACTGGTCCGGCGCATAAGAAAGGCAGCTGAGGCGGCCAAGGAAGTCCCCCGCAGCTCGATTTGGGTGGTCTCCCTGGCTCTTCCCACGCCGCACAAGAAGAAGACAGACGGCGTGCAGCTGCGAGCCGCCACCATCGCCACGATGTACAACTACGCGCTCAAGCTCGGCCTCTCCCCGAAGCGCGCCATCTCGGAGGTCTACGACCTCCCTCTGGTAGGAGCCGGGACTGAGCGCGCGCAACCCTCCCGTAAATTCGAGCGCTGGATCAACCAGGCCCGTAAGACCATCAACCCAGAAACCGGCAGGCCGTACCTCCAGCCCTACATCAGCGAGCTTCACGCCCCCAGGCTGTGGCCGATCGGCCGCGGACACCCACTGGAGCCGCGCCGCGCGCAGCCAGCGATTCCCGAGCCCGTCCGAGAAGGACGGTACGCCGGCCGCGTCCTGACCTTGAGGGTGTCAAGAACGGCGCCGCCGGACTGGGCAGTCCAAGAGGCCCGGGAACGAGGATCCCGGATGATCGGCCCGGACCTGGTCATCGAAGGGTCCTGGTCCAACGGCGAGGAATCGCCGCCACTTCCCGTGTTGCGGGGCGTCAGCCCGGGGGAGACCCCCCGCCGGGTGCAGAGCCTGGTCAAGGAGCTGGAGGGGCGCTATCCCGGGGCGAAGGTCACGGCCACGGTCAGCGCCCAGGCGATGGGACAGCCCCCCAGAGCGGGCTGATCGCGGCGTCGGACCGGGACCCCAGTCGTACCGCGGAAAGTTCTGCGAAAGGGCATGCTCGACTGCGCCGGAGGACCGCTACTGCCGAAGCAATACCAACCGGATGGGCGGGGCTGAGCCAAAGGTGCCGCGGTCGCCGACATGTCTTCGGGACAGAACTGTTCCTCTGACCCGTGCCGTTGGCGACCTCAGCCACAGAAAGTCAGCCACGACGGTGGGTGCGCCGAACAAGCACCCGCCACGTGTGTCTCCAGCAACCACCCACCGGCCCCGGCCACGCTTCCCCAGCGCGTCACGGTCTCGGCCACGTTGCAGCCTGAGCGCTGCCTCCAACCTCGCCTGATGGATGGGCGGGAGACCGATCGCCGGTTCACGACTGGCTGACCGGCAATTTGCGTTGTCCGATGCGGACTTAGCAAGCGTCCCGCTCCTTCTGGCCGTGCTCGCCGTTGGGCAGCTGTCGGGGTTCTTCACGGGTCTGACTGCCCGCTTCTCGGGCTTTTGCGGCGCGAGTGGGCGGGGCCGTCGCGGGCGGTGGCGGAGACATGGAGCCGGCGGCGGCCTGGGGCCGCCGCGCCGCGCGGCCCGCGCCAGCGGGCCGCCTTGATCCAGTAAAGAAACTTTGGACAGCTCGCCCCTTCGGCTGCCTCGGCCAGTAGAGATTGGCCTGTTTTGCCATGTTTCGCTCCGGTCTGCTCGCGGGATCGCCGGAATCTATCCATAGGCTCTCGGCCGTTTGATGTTCCTACTGGAAGTCGTCCACAGGAATGCAGCCGAGCGGGGCCGCTGGAGAGGTGCGGGAATGCGCGTTCTGAGGGGGTGTCCGCTTTCGCTGATTGCGTGCGGCTCGCGCCGGAGGTTCCGGGGCCTACATGCACAGAGAATGAGAAATGTGACCCACGCCACATTTACACATGGTCACGCGGGATCCGGTTGCGAGACCCTCACAGCGGCTGACGGCTTCCCGGGAGGCGGAACTGCTCTGCGGTACTGCCGCCCACATGACGGGACGCGCCAAGGGATTTTGACAGCCTCTCCCGCCCGGCGGGTCGCGGGGTTGTGGCGAGATGCCCGATCGCAGCAGGCTTCCAGAGAAGGTGCCGGATGGTGCACGCGCGCTTCACCAGGGCGGGTCATCGAGGGGTTCTGCGGGACGGAACGAATGAACGGCGCGGCGATGGACGGGGAACAGTGAACGAGTCGGAGATATCAGCGCTGGACGCGAACGTGACACTCCTCGCGGCCGAAGTGGCCGACCTCGCCGCGCTCATGCAACAGGTGACGCGCGAGATTAAGCGTCTTCGCCAAGCGTTTGATCCTTCAGCCACTGAATGAGCTCAAGCGCTTCAACAAGCGTTTCACGCATGGAAGCGACGTCACGTCGAAGGTCTGCGACCTCTTGAGAAAGGCGGACGTACCGCGCATCGGCGGTTGAACCGGCAGCGTCGCCGGCCAGGGAGGTTCCCCCTGCCCCCTCCGCGGCCGCGTCGGACTCAGGGGCGGGGCGGCGAATGAAGCTGCCTCGCCCCTGGACGCTGTAGATCAACCCTTCGCTCTTGAGCAGCCGGAACGCGTTCTGCACTGTGGCGCTGGCGAGCCCGAACTTCTCTTGCAGCTCCCGCGAGGACGGCACCTTGTCGCCAGGCCCTAGCTCGCCGCTCTGGATCTGGCGCCGCAGATAGTCGGCCACCTGGACGTAGGGCGGGCGGGAGTCGTCTTCGAGGGGCAGCGTCATGCCCGCAGGATACGGCCGCAGCCTCTGTCATACCTATGGAACGCATGGATAGCAGGACCCCTCCAACGCCTGGGTGTTGCAGTACACCCAGGCGTTGTGGATACCTCTGGGTGTGGCCGGATCACTGGTCACGAACCCGACTGAAAGGGCTTATGCGCCATGGCCAGGACCGTTATCCGGGTGCACGTGCTCCCCACCACGAACGTCATGACCGGCACGCCGGCAGTGCCGAAGTGGAAGGACCAGGAGAACGGCATCCGCGCGGTGGACTTCGAGACCGGTGCGCCGCTGTGCACCCTGACGCTCTTCGTGATGGAGGGCGAGCGCGCTGAGGCACTGAAGGTGACCGTTCCGCAGACCGGTCTGCCCAACGGTCTGCACCCGGGCCGGTTCGTCCGCCCGGTGGACCTCTTCGCGAGCCCGTGGGCGCGGATCTTCAACGACCAGCTTCAGGAGGGCGTGGCCTACCGCTGCGCGGCGCTGGAGCTGGTCGACGCCCCTGCCATGCCGCAGGAGACGACCGGGCCCGAGGGTGCTGAGGCGTGACGTCGCTCCCCGCGCGCCGGGGTGAGACCCCGGATGGCGGCCGTCCGCTCGTGATCTTCATCGACGAGGCGGCCGCCGTCCTGGTGGCACCGCGCCCCTGCCCTTGCCTTTCCCCACGCACCTGGTGCGGCGCGATCTCTCGAACGGAACGAAGGAAGACCGGTGAACGAACTCAACGAAGCTTTCGGCTGGCTCCGTGCAGCGGTGTGGCTCGGGCTCGGACTGCTCACCCTGTGGGCCGTGGTCTGGGTGATCCGCTACCTGCGGGCGTCGCCGATGGAGCGGATCAGCATCCGGCAGGCGATACGGATCCGTTGGGGCTGGAAGCGGCTGGCGCGGATGTGCGGGCTGTCGGTCACGGACAAGATGCCGACCGCCCTGGCCTCGCTCGCGGCCTCGGACGGCAAGGAACCCAAACCCCGCGTCCTGGTCCCGGCTCTGAAGGTCACCCCGGACGCCTTCGGGGTGATGGCTGGGGCAACCTGCCTGCCGAAGGTGGGTCTGGCGGAGTTCCAGAAGGCCGCTCCCTATCTGGCGGACGCCTGGCGCATGGACCGCGTGTCCGTGTTGCCGGGTGAGAAGCCCGGACAGGTCACGCTGCGCGGGGTGCGGGTGGATCCGCTGATCACGCCGACCGTTCATGTGCCCAACGGCCGCCCGCCGGAGGAGTACGCGGTGTGGGAGCTGGGGGTGGACGAGTTCGGCTTGCCCGTGGTCGTGCCCCTGAAAGAGGTCCCCGGGGTGGCCATGGGCGGATTGCCGGGCTTCGGGAAGACGTCATGCGTGAACCGGCTGGTGTGTGACTGGGCGCCCTCGTCGGCCATCCAGTTCGTCTTCTTCGACGGAAAGGTCTCCCACGCCTACGAGGGCGACTACGCCGACCTCGTGCAGCGCGCGTTCGAGTTCTGCGGGGACGATCTGGAGGAGGCGAACAGGAAGCTGAAGGAACTCGTACAGCTGCGCCGCGCCCGCTCCGCGTCCATCCGCCGCGTGCTGGGCGTGAAGAACATGTGGCACGTCGGTCCCTCGGAGGACTGGCCGCTCATCGTCGTCGTCATCGACGAGGCCCATACCTACTTCCGCGACTACAAGGGCTCCGACCCGGCTACCAAGAAGCTGGCCGCGCTCGCGGCGGAGAACGCCCGCCTGGTGGAGGACCTGGTGAAGAAGGGCCGCTCGGTCGGTTTCCTGACCCTGCTGACCACGCAGAAGACCACCGGAGACGCGATCCCCACCTTCATCCGCGACGTGTGCCCGGTCGGGCTGTCATTCGCGCAGAAGACCGCCGACGCCGCCGTGGCCGCGCTCGGTGACGACATCCGCGAGTGGCCCGACGCCAGCCCGGCCACCCTCCAGGACCCCGCCTACGTCGGCGTCGCAGTCATGTCTCAGCACGGCCGCCCCGGCTTCATCCGCATCCGCACCCCCTACGTCGCCGACCGGGACGCCGCCCGCGTCGCCGAACAGACCACCCACCTCGTTCGCCACCCGGCCAAGCTCCTGGAAGACCTGATCCACCGCACGGGCGTGGAGCTCAACAACGAGGACCCCGAGCCCCCGGCGGAAGCGGCCTGAGATGCGCCCCTCCATGCGGATCTACATCCGACACATGCGCAAGGCCATCACTACCGGGGACCTTGGCCGCGCCGCGCGGATAGGCATCGCCGCCCACCGCATCGCCAACACCCACGAACGCCAGGTCCTGGAGACCTACCTCGGTCCGAACGTCGCCCACAGGGCCGAACTCGTCCCCACGAGCTGACCCGCTGGCCTCGGCCCCAACTCCCCTTGGAAGGAGGTGAATCCCTTCATGTCAGAAGACCGGATCACTCAGCGCACCGTGACCGTGGTCATGGCAGTCATCGCCCTGCTGGCCTTCGTGTTCTCCTTCGGCAACGTCTGGACCCTGGCCCTGCGCCTGGGCGTCCCCGACCCTGTCGCGCCCCTGATCGCGCCGATGGTGGACCTGTCCGTCCTCGGCCTCCTGGTCGCCCTGCGGTACCTGTCCCTGCGCGGCGTGGCCGCCGACGACCTCAAGGGCGCGAACCG
>NZ_DATMVN010000472.1:0-4955 GCF_035563135.1 Streptomyces sp. | reverse complement strand
CCGTGGTCGATCGCCCATCGGATCATGCGGTCGCATCCTTCGCTGGGGGCCGCTGAGCCCCACCGTTGGATGACGGTGCGGCTGAGCTTCTTCCATACGGGCTGCCCAATCCAGAACCGGCCGTACGCGTTGAAGAGGTGCCAACTTCTCGTAAATGGCGGTAGGGGTCCGACCGTGGCGTCCGGGACTGCTTCAGCAGCCGCGCTCTCCAGGCCCTCGACTGTGTCGTTCTCCCTTTCCGGTCCCTCCCAGGTCGACTGCGGGCGGTTTGGCAGCCGTTCAGATCGGGCCAGGAGCAGCACGCTTGGAACCCAAGGCTCCAGGAGCGCTGCTTGCTCCCGGCATACTGCGTCCAGGGCTGTCGGGTTGTCCGCCGCGATCGGCAGGACAGCAGCCGTCTGGTCTTCGTCGAACAGGGCCAGATAGACCAGCTCGGCGTTTTCAGCGAGGTTGGGCGGATGAGATTCGAGGGGGAACCGGCCCGGTAGGAGCGCGAAGTACGTTCCTGGCGAGGGATGTGGTGCATCGGTGCCCAGGAACGGGATTCGGGCAGGCGTGAGGATGGGGTGCCGACGACTGCGGGCCTCGATCGGGTCGCCGCGGAAACGGGCGAGGTCATCCAATGTGGGCGGTGGCACATTGAGGACTCGCTCCTGAACGAACCTGGCCTCACCGCTGATGCCTGGCGTGGGTGTAAGGGTTACTCGCGCCCGGAGCGCCATAGGCGGCCGTCGCTCCTGAATCGAGTTTCGTGCGGAGCGGTCGTTGGAGAGGGAGGCGGCGCTGATCCACCGGGCCCGGCATTCATCTTCAACGAGCCAGGCGGTGAAGCTCAGAGCTGCCTCGATGATCTCCTGTGGGGATGTTGGAGCTCTGTCGAGGAACTCCGGCAGGGCTTCGTCCCGTTCGAGCGTGAGTCGGCCGGAGTGGTACGACCTCCACTCGGGCGGTGTCCCGGCGCCGGTTCCCCACTGCACCTCTGTCAAGTAGGTGTAGTGCTGGCTCATGAGAACCCTCGGTCCTTTCCACAGGCGTCTAGCAGCTCTGTCGTGCTCAGGGCGTCCATCCTCCGCAGAAGCTAGCTAGCACGCGAGGCTACGCGAATGCTCCGCTGTGTGTTGGCGAGTGGGGCCCCCGGCCCCGCCCACTTCCTGCTGCGCTGGTCGCCCAGCCAATTGCGGATGGTCGATGGGTCAGCTTGGACAGGCGCGGCGAAGTAGAAGCGAGCCGACGGCCGGTCTGGGCTAGCGCCGGTAGAGCACGAGGACCTGTCCGCCGCGCAGTGAGCTGGATCATGCCCGCTGCGCACAGCGGAGTGCACACCGCAGGCGCGGATGCGGCCATGCTCGGTCCGACTAGCTACTGAGAGAAGAGGAGGGCCGCCATGCCGGTACTCCGCCAGATCGCCACCTGCACCGCGCCGCAACCGACGGTCATCGAGCGCCGGTCACCTCGGAAGGGCCGGGACATCGACTACCGAGTGGAGCCAGCCGGTCGGTGTCTGGTGCCACGAGTAGAGCCGGGACCGCACTTCCTGGCCGTCCGACAGCACCACCGTCACGGCGCTGGGAGCAGAATCGGGAGAGGCCGGCGGCTCTGGCACGCCTCCACCGTAGGCCGCCGGTCCTGGCGCGCGGCCGATGCCGGGGGGCTGCTACTGGATGTGGAGTCCCTCGCGTTCCCACTGTCGCAGCAGTGCGTAGTCACGGTCGATGGCGCTCTGGGCTGTGGCGGCGAGGTAGACGTAGCCGGGTGAGCTGGTCAGGTCGCTGGTGCGCTCCAGCGGTTCGCCAGGTGTGATCGAGGAGCAGACCGCTATCGCGCTGGGGAGTGTGGCGACCGTGCCCGCGGCCTCGGCGCTGGCACGTCCTGGGGTGGGGTTGACGAACTCGACGTTGCGGATCCGTCCTGACCAGGAGATGTGCTGGTCGTCGAAGTCGAGGAGCGTGCGCGGGTCGACGAGGGCTGCGGCGAGCAGGGTGGTCTGGGAGGTCCCCAGGTACTTGTCGATTATGTCGGGGGAAGTGGCGCCGCCGAGTCGGGCGCCAGTTTCGATCAGGACTGGGCCGCGGGCGGTCAGCATCACCTCGGTGTGGGCTGCCGACTCCTGGATGCCCAGCGCGTCGAGGACACGGCAGGTGTAGGCCGTGAGCAGCTTCGCCTCAGCCGTGTGGGGGTCGACGGGCTCTTCGTAGTCGTACAAGGGCATCGGCCCGTCGGACGCCCGCTTCGTGTAGCGCCAGATCTCCGCGATCTTGTGGGTGCCACCCGCGCTGACTGAGTTGACGTAGTACTCGTTGCCGATCAGCCGTTCCTGGACGATGACGGCGGTGTTGCGCTGGCCGAAGATGTTGGGCTTGGCCAGGATCGCCTCGGTGGCGCTGGCTATCTCGTCGGGGGTCCGGCAGAAGCGCACACCGTCGGTCGCAGCGCTGGCCAGGGGCTTGACGACCGCTTCAGTGAGGCCGGAAGCCGTGAACCATGCGGCTGCGGCCGCCGGGCTGCCTGCCATCGTGCCTTGCGGCACGTCGAGCCCGGCGCGCTCGGCGGTCTGGTACATCAGCGCCTTGTCCCGCCGTGCCGGACGGCCGGCGGGGGTGTTGGTGGGGAGGCCGAGTTGCTGGGCGAGGGTCTCGGCCAGCGTCACGCCGGATTCGGAGCCGGCGACGACGCGGGAGATACCGAGGCTGGCGAGCTGCCCGGCGAGTGCGGGGGTGTCGTCGGTGTAGCCGAAGTCCAGGGAGTAGTCGTCGGGGCGGAAGCTGCGCTGCAGGAAGCCGTTGGTGCGGGGCTCGCTCTGGACGTGGATGCAGTTTACGCCGAGGTCGTTCAGGCGACGAGTGAGAACAGCGCCGGTGGAGAAGCCGTCGACGATGCAGATCTTCACGTTGGTTCTTCCGGTTGGTAGGGGGCTGGCGGGTTAGTGGGAGCGGTTCAGTTGCCGGCGCTGCCAGGCACGTACGGACTGGTGTGCTTCGCGGTATCGGACGCCCAGCTGCTCCCGCTGATCTGGGGTGAGGCTGGCGAGGCCGTAGCCGTCAAGGAATGCGACGGTGCCCCGGTAGCGGCCCCAGCCGCCTTCGGGGTCGAGCCGTCCGGCCAGAGTGTTGGCGACAAGGTTGAGCGGTCGCTGGTCGGACGCGGCTGTCGGTACGGCGAAGTACAGGGTCAACCCCGCGATGACGGGCATCGGATCGCGGCCGTACTCGTGTACGAGTAGCTGGTCACGTTCGGTCATGATGTCGTTGAGTTCGCTTCGGGGGCTGGTGACGAAGCCGAGCGTCCCGTCCGCGGTCAGCAGGGCGTAGGTGACGAGCGTGGAGTTCGCGTCGAGTTGGCCGCGATCGGCCATGCGGCGCTCCGCCTCCCGTCGTTCACGGAACTGCTCGAGGGAGCCGGGGTCTGTCGGGACGCAGGACTGGCTGCGGTAGGTGGAAAGGTCGGTCATCACTGCGGGTGAGGTGTTCCTTCGACGGGGCGGGCGTACGGGCGGCACCGTAGGAGATGGAGCGGACAGCGGGGCTCTGTCGCGCCTGTGTCGGGCGGGGAGAGCGGTGTGTGCGAGTGGGCTCACTCGAAGTTGAGGTCTTTGAGCCAGTCGTCAGGGCTGCTGGCCGGTGTTGTCGTGGCGCGGTCCTGCTGCGTGCTGGCGGGGAAGGATCAGGTCGCGCGGTCCCGTGCCGCCGTAATCAGGGCGCGCTCACGTGTCAGGTCCGCGTGGACGAAGGGATCGGTGTCCGGTGGAAGCTGTTCTCGTGCCTCGTCGATGGTGGACAACGCGTCGTCGTGGCGGTGGAGCCGACGCAGCGCGCTGGCTTTTCTGAAGAGAGCGATAGCGTCCGGCTTGCCGGCGAAGGCGGGAGTGTCGAGGAGGCTGAGGAGCCGACCGGGCTGGTGAGGGAGGTCCTCGCCGAGCCAGAGCCCGTGGAGGAGGCAGTGGGCAACCTTGGGATCGTTGCCGCTGTCCGCCAGCAGGGAATCGATGTGGCCCAGGCCGGCGGGGTCAGACTGTCCGAGCAGGGCGAAGGCGTACAGCGCCCTGGTGAAGGGGTCCAGGTCCGTCAGGGGGCGGGGATGTTGTTCGAGCAGGTGCTGAAGGGATCGGCAACGGAAGTCGTAGCGCAAAGTAACGGCGTACAGGTGGAGACGTGCGCGGGCGGTGACGGGCGGAGTCGGGCTGTGCAGTACCCGTTCCGGGGTGAGGTGCAGCAGGGCGCTACTGCCGACCTTGCGGGCTGTCCACGCGAGTGAGGCACAGAATTGGGCCGACTCGCTCCACGATGCCTGAAGCAGTTCCAGCCACGCTTCAGCGTCGTGAGTCCAGTCAGCGTCGAGTCGTGCCTCCAGGCCGTGGCGCGTGATGTCGAACGCGGTGGCGCGCGATGATGCGCCGGTGGCAGCGGCGTGGACCAGAGCGTGGTAACTGTCCGGGGCGGACAGCAGCCGCTGCGCTTCAGTACGGCGGGCGGGGACCGCTTCGGCAGGAAGGCGTGTGAAGGTATCCAGCATCGCGGCGGTGTTGTTGTTGTGGCATCGGTGGAGGCAGCAGGTCATGGGTTCCTCGGGTTCGTCACAGATACAGGTGGGGCTCGGCGGCTATCCGAAGTCGAAGCCGCCGATCCAGTTCTTGGTAGTGGGGTTTTCGGGCTGCGGTGATGCGGTGCTGGCGTCGGACGGAGGCGTGGGCTTTGTCTCTTTGTCCAGGGACGGCGTGCTCGGTGCCACTGGTGCGGCCGCCGGCCCTGGTGCTGGTGGGGGCTCGTCGACGAGGTCGCGGCGGACCCAGCGGGGGTCCTGGCCACCGTCCTTGTTGGGCACGAGTACCTGCACGTAGCCGAGTTCGGCGAGGTGCGCGCGGGCGAGGTCCTTGGCCCCGTGAATGGTGACGGTGGGGTCCCATGGCAGGGGCGTGGTGTCGTCGGGCAGGAACATGATCTGGGCCTGCTGGTAGCCGT
>NZ_DATMVN010000471.1:0-8152 GCF_035563135.1 Streptomyces sp. | reverse complement strand
AAGGCACCGGCCCCTGGCAGGTCCCGCGCACCGCCGCGGAGGCAGCCGCGGCCGTCGACGCCGTCCTCGCGGAGCACCTGCACACCAGACTGTGCGAAGCCCGGCGGGTCGACACGGTGTTCGCCGAGGAGGTGGCCGCGCGGGTCGCCCGGTTCGTCCTGCACGGCGGGAAACGGCTGCGTACGGCCTTCGTCTGGTGCGGGTGGCTGGCCGCCGGAGGCGCCGGGGACCCCCGGACGCCGCTGCGCATCGGCGCAGCCCTGGAACTGCTGCAGGCATGCGCGCTGGTGCACGACGACGTGATGGACGAATCGCCGGTACGCCGCGGCGCACCGGCTGTGCACGCGGACTTCGCGCGCATGCACCGGACCGGCCGTATGAGAGGCTCCGCCGCGTCCTACTCGGCCACCGCCGCGGTGCTCGCCGGGGACCTGGCACTGGCGTGGGCCGACGATCTGCTCACCGAGACCGCGCTGGCCTCCCCGAACGGCGACCGGCTGCACCACGAGTGGAAGGCGATGCGCGGGGAGATGGTCGCCGGCCAGTACCTGGACATGCGCGCGCAGGCGGCCGGTTCCTCCGACCCCGCCCGGGCCAGGAGCATCGCGACGCTCAAGAGCGCGCTCTACACCGTGGAGCGCCCGCTCGCCCTGGGCGCGTCCCTGGCCGGCGCGGAGACCCGCACCATGGACGCGCTGCGGTCCGCCGGACGGAGCGCGGGGCTCGCGTTCCAGCTCCGTGACGACCTGCTGGGCGCGTTCGGGGACCCGGCCGTCACAGGGAAGCCCGCGGGCGAGGACCTGCGAGGACGCAAGCTCACCTACCTCCTCGCCGTCGCGCTCCGGCTCGCCGCCGAGTCGGGCGACACCGAGGCCCTGGCCGTACTCGGTCCCGAAGGCACCGCATCCGGCCGGGGAACGGCCGACCGGATGCGCGCCGCCCTGGAACGCACGGGCGCACGGGCCGTGGTGGAGGAGGAGATCGCCGGGCTGTCCGCATCGAGCCTGCGTCACTTCGCGGCCACCGGAGCGGACGACCGCTCCCGGCGGGAGTTCACCGCGCTGGTGGCCAGGGCCGTGGGCGTCGCCCCCCTCCGGGACGGGGAGGGCGCATGAGGACCGTCTCCGGTCCCACGGACCACGTGGTGGTGGTCGGCGCGGGCCTCGCCGGCCTCGCCACGGCCCTTCATCTGCTCGGCGCGGGCCGCCGGGTGACCGTCGTCGAGCGCGACGCCGGGCCCGGGGGCAGGGCGGGACGGCTGGAACTCGGCGGCTACCGGATCGACACCGGACCCACCGTCCTGACCATGCCGCACCTGGCCGAGGAAGCCTTCGCCGCAGTCGGGGACAGCCTCCACCGCCGGGTGGAGCTCATCCCGCTGCACCCGGCCTACCGGGCCCGCTTCGCGGACGGCAGCGGGCTGGACGTCCACACGGACGGCGACGCCATGGAGTGCGAGGTGCGGAGGTTCGCCGGGGCGCCGGAGGCTGCCGGGTACCGGCGGCTGCGCCACTGGCTGGAGAAGCTGTACCAGGCGCAGATGCACCGCTTCATCGACACCAATTTCGACTCGCCCTTCCAGCTCCTGCACCCCGACCTCGCCCGGCTGGCGGCCCTGGGCGGCTTCGGCCGGCTCGACCGGCAGATCGGCAGGTTCCTCTCGGACCCACGGCTGCGCCGGGTGTTCTCCTTCCAGTCGCTCTACGCGGGAGTCGCCCCGGCCCGTGCGCTCGCCGCCTACGCCGTCATCGCCTACATGGACACGGTCGCGGGCGTCTGGTTCCCGAAGGGCGGCATGCACGCCCTGCCCCGGGCGATGGCGGACGCGGCCACCGACGCGGGCGGGGAGTTCCGCTGGTCCGCGGAGGTGAACGCGCTGGAGCGCACGGCGGGGCGGGTACGGGCCGTACGGCTGGCATCAGGTGAGCGGATCGCCTGCGACGCGGTCGTCCTGACACCGGATCTGCCCGTCGCCCACCGGCTCCTGGGACGGGCGCCGCGACGTGCCGTGCCGCTGCGTCACGCCCCGTCCGCGGTGGTCCTGCACGCGGGCACGGACCGCACCTGGCCGGAACTGGCGCACCACACGCTCTCCTTCGGTGCCGCCTGGGAGCACACCTTCGACGAACTCACCCGGGCCGGACGGCTGATGAGTGACCCGTCGCTGCTCATCACCCGCCCCACCGCACATGACCTGTCACTCGCGCCGCGAGGCAAGCACCTGCACTACGTCCTCGCGCCGTGCCCCAACACCACGGCCGGCCCGGCGGCGGGCACCTGGCACGGCCTGGGACCGCGCTACCGGGACAGTCTGCTGGCCGAGCTGGAGCGCCGGGGGCTCGACGGCTTCGAGGCCTCGATCGAGCGGGAACTGCTGGTCACCCCGGCGGACTGGACGGCCCGGGGACACGCGGCGGGCACCCCCTTCTCGGTGGCGCACACATTCGCGCAGACCGGGCCCTTCCGGCCGCGCAACCTCGTACGCGGTCACGACAACGTCGTCCTCGCCGGATGCGGGACCACACCCGGGGTCGGCGTGCCGACCGTACTCATCAGCGGCAAGCTCGCCGCGGCCCGCATCACCGGCACTCCCCGTGCGACGGGCGCGCGCCACCGACCCCCCGTCCTCGAAGGGCAGAGCCGGTGAACCGACGCGAACTGGACGCCGCCGGGATCACCGGGCCTGCCCTGCGCGCCTGCTACGCCCGGTGCCGACAGCTCAACGCCCAGCACGGCCGTACGTACTTCCTGGCGACCCGGCTGCTACCGGTGGAGCGCCGCTGCGCCGTGCACGCCCTGTACGGTTTCGCCCGCTGGGCCGACGACATCGTGGACGACCTCGACCGCCGGCAGCCGCCCGGGGAACGCGACCGCCTGCTGTGTCTGCTGGAGAGCGATCTCGCCCACGCACTCCGTACGGGAGGCGGGGTGGAGCCCGTGGTCAGGGCCGTGTCGGACACCGCCGAGCGCTACGCCATCGACCACGCCCTGTTCGCCGACTTCCTCGCGTCCATGCGCAGCGACCTCTCCGTCACCGACTATCCGACCTACGCCGATCTGCGTGCCTACATGCACGGCTCGGCAGCGGTGATCGGCCTCCAGATGCTCCCCGTGCTCGGGACGGTCGTGCCCCGTGCGGAAGCGGCCCCGCACGCGGCCGCGCTGGGCGTGGCCTTCCAGCTGACCAACTTCCTGCGGGACGTGGGCGAGGACCTGGACCGCGGGCGTGTCTATCTGCCGGCGGACCTGCTCGCCGCTCACGGAGTGCAACGGCCCCTGCTGGAGTGGAGCCGTCGCACCGGACGGCACGACCCGCGCATCCGCGCCGCCTTCGCCGACGCCGAAGCGATGATCCGGGGCGTGTACCGGGAGGCGGAACCGGGCATCGCCATGCTGGATCCACACGTACGGCCCTGCATCCGGACGGCGTTCGTCCTGTACCGGGGAATCCTGGACGCGATCGCAGCCGACGGCCACCGGGTGCTCCACCGCCGTGCCGTGGTGCCGCGCCGACGGCGGGCCGTCACCGCCGCGGGCGGGCTCGTACGGATCCTGGGAGCGCGGATGCGGACCACCTCGCCCGTCGCGACTCCGGGCGCGGTCGCCGGGGCGAAGGGCACCGTGCGATGAACGACCCACGAAGAAGCCGGAGTCGGACGCCACCGCTGCGGGTGCGGCGGGCCCCCCGCTGGGAGCGGCAGGACCCGGCCTGGCGTGAGGCGAAGCCCGCCCTGATCGCCCAGGCGCTGAAGCGGGCCGCCGCCCGGCCGTCGGGCAACTGGTACGTCGTCGGGGCCTCCCGGGAGATCGGGGCACAGGACCGCCCCTACGGCCGTACGATCGCGGGGACGGAGGTCGTCCTGTGGCGGTCGCAGGACGGTGCGCTGCGGGCCGGCCCGGGGGAGTGCCCCCATCTGGGGGCTCCGCTGCGCGACAGTCGCGTGGTGTGCGGCACGCTGATGTGCCACTGGCACGGTCTGGCTCTGCACGGCGGGCCGTTCGCCGGATGGGAGCCGTACCCGGTGCACGACGACGGGGTGCTGGTCTGGGTGCGGCTGGACCCGGCAGGGCGCGAAACGCCACTGGAGCGCCCCGTCGTGCCGCTGCGGCCGGCACCGGGGGGCGCGGTGGATGCGGTGTTCACGGCGACGGGCCGGTGCGAACCCGAGGACGTGGTCGCCAACCGCCTCGACCCCTGGCACGGCTCCTGGTTCCACCCCTATGCGTTCGTCGGCCTGAGGGTGGCCAGAACCCCCGGGGACGGCGGGGAGGACGCATTCGCCGTCGACGTGTCGTTCAAGGTCGCGGGCCGGCTGGTGGTGCCGGTGCGGGCCGTGTTCACCGCGCCCGGACCGCGCACGGTGGTCATGCGGATCACCGACGGCGAGGGTGCCGGGTCGGTGGTGGAGACCCATGCCACACCGCTCACCGCACCCGGCGCCACGCACCCGCGGACGGCGGTGGTCGAGGCCGTCGTCGCCTCCTCGGACCGGCGGGGTTTCGCCCTGGCGCGCGCCGCCGCGCCCGCCCTGCGGCCGTTGATGCGACGGACGGCCGGCCGCCTCTGGCGTGACGACCTGGCGTACGCCGAACGCCGCTGGTCGCTGCGGAGCACCGGGCGCTTCCCCGGCTGAACGTCACCGCCGCGCGGCCCGGCCCGCGAGGGCGCGCAGCACCCGGGAGCGTCCGGCCCGCGGAACGGTCCAGAGCACCTGCCCCCTGATGCCCCAGCCGGCGAGAAGCGCGTTGGCGGCCAGAAAACCCGAGGTCGCCGCGCGCTCCATCAGGGCGACGGGGAGGTCGGTGCGGACCAGGTCGCCCGCGAGCGTGACGCGGGGATGAGGCGTGCGTACGGCCGGCCGGCGGTGGTGGGCGCCGACGGGGAAGACGGGGCAGTCGGCGCGCCATTCGTGCCGGACGTCGACGACCCCGGCGTCCGTGGTCTCGGGGTAGACCTCGTGCAGCCGGCCGAGCATCCGGCGCTGCACCTCCTTCCGTTCGGCTCCCTCGTCCACGGCGTAGGCATGGAGTTCGACCACGGAACCGCCCGTCCGCGCGGCCCAGCGCGCTGATTCACCTTCCCAGCGGTCGAGGACGCTGACGTTGTCGAGCCCGTCGAAGCCACTGGTGCCGAGGAAGCCCGCGCGGTCCTCGCGCACGGGGCGGTCGAGCCAGAGCCGGGACACCAGGAACGGCGGCGCGGTGCGCAGGGCCGCGACGTCCGCGCGCCAGGACGCGTCCCCCAGCCCCTCGGAAGCGCCCACGACATGGCGCAGACCACGGGTGTCCAGGGCGAGGACCACGGCCTGATGGCGGCCGGCCGCCCCGCCGGACTCCACGCTCAGGTCCCCGCCGGCCACCGGGCGGACGCGGTGGACGGGAGAACCGGTGCGCACCTCGGCGCCGAGCCGTCGCAGATAGCCGCCCAGAGGTTCCCAGAGCGCCTGGGGGAACGGCTCGCGCGGTACGTCGAAGAGGAGGCCCTCGGAGGAGCCGAGGAAGTAGATGTGGAACATCAGCAGCAGTTCGGCGGCGGATAGTTCACGCGGGTCGGCGAAGAAGCTGCGGGAGAACACCTCGAAGGCCAGATGACGGGCCGCCTCGGGGAAGTCGATCCGGTGCAGGAAGTCCTCGGCGCTGATCCCGTCGAACCGCTCGTACACCTCGGGGACCCGGACGTCGAGAAGGGGCAGTGCCTCGCGGGGGTTCATGGCGGCGAGGTCGCGCCAGCCGAACGAGGGGCTGAGCGCCACGAATCCGAGCGCGCTCCACGGAGGGGTCCTCGGCACCCGGGCGAATCCGTCCGCCATGCCGTCGCGGTGCAGCAGCGGGTAGTCCGGCAGCGGGGTGAGCGCCGTGAGCCGGGGGTCCGTACGGCGCAGGAGCCCGCGCAGGTTGTAGTACTGGCGGAAGAAGGCGTGGAAGCCGCGGCTCATCGTCACCCCGGACCCGTCGGCGAGGCGCACGGGCCACCCGGCGAGGCGCCCTCCGAGCGTCTCGCCCTGCTCGTACAGCGTCACGCGGACACCGCGTTCGGCGAGCGCGGTCGCCGCCGCGAGACCGGCGATGCCGCCGCCGATCACCGCCGCCGAAGGTGCGTCACCGGTGAAGCGCTCGCGTCCGGGCTCCGGCAGGAGCACCTCCGCCCGGCGGTCCCGTCCGTGCCGGTCTGCGTCGGGACGGTGCCTTCGCGTCCTCATGACGCCTCGGGCGCGGCAGGTCCCACGGCACTCCGGGCGAGGAACGCGTGAACGATTCCGGTCTGCCAGCCGCCGACGGGCGCGGTCCGCACGAAGGGGAATCCTGCCCGGGCGATCCGCTGCGCGAAGACGGGCGCCGTGTCGAACGCCAGGACACTTCGCCACAGATGGTGGTACAGCTCACGGTCGCCGGTCAGCGTGCCCGCCGGGACGATGACGCCCCGGCAGACCGCGTTCCACACCGCCCGGTGCACGGGCGAGCCGCTGAGGCTGTATTCATGGACCAGCAGACGGCCGCCGGGACGCAGGAGGGCGCGTACGGCTCGGAGGACCTCGCCGGGTTCTGCGACGTTGCGGAAGAGGTAGGCGGCGAAGACGGCGTCGTACGAGCCGTCGTCGTCGGTGGCGGGGAGTTCCTCCGCGGACCGGTGCAGGAAGCGGACGTTCGGGGGCCAGCGTTTCGCGCGCGCCCGCTCCAGCATGCCGGCGGAGGCGTCCACCGCGGTGATCCGGGCGTAGGGAGCCGCCCGGAGCAGCGCCCGCGTGGACGCGCCCGTACCGCAGCCGAGATCGAGCACCCGCAGACCCCGCCCGCCGCGGGGCAGCCGGAGGCGGTGCGCCGAGCGGAGGAGGTCGGAGCGGTAGCCAGGATTCAGTGCGGTGAGCCGGTCGTAGGTGTGTGCCGCGTGGTCGAAGGCGCGTGCCAGATCGTGGTCCCGCAGGAGGGTCATCGGGGGCTCTCTTCGGATCGGCCGGTGGTCCGGCGGGCGAGAAAGGGGAGCTCGGCCGCGGTGCGGAGCATCGGCCCGGCCGGTGTGCGCAGGCCGATGCCGAACTCCTCCCACGGCGTGCTCCCGCCGTCGAGGAAACGCAGGAGCCGCTCCATGGGGACGCGGCGGAAGAGGCCGGTGAAGAAGCGCGGCCCGTCCACACGCCCGGTGTCCAGGGCCCGGAGCAGCACGGCGTCCATGGCGAGAGCCCTGCGGCCGTGCGGCCGGGGAACGTCCGGGTGTCCGCGGTGCAGCGCGGCGGCGATGGCCCGGCTCTGACGCTGCACCGCGGCGAAGGTGTAGCCGGTCGCCGGCCGGGTGGCGCCGCCGGCCGCCCCGATACGGAAGACGGACCGGGCGGTCCGGCGGGGGAAGCACGCGTCGGTCATGGGGATCACGCCCTGCTCGGCCGACTCCACGGTGAACCGGCCGAGACGCAGGACGTCCTCGGTGTACTGCCGCAGGGCGGCTTCGTACGCGGCCGCCGTGAGCGGGGCACGGGAGAATTCGGTGTACTCCACCAGCGCCCGGTCCGGTGCGAGCGGCAGCACGTAGCCGAAAGCGAGCCCGTGGCCGGGCTGCGGGACCCGGAAGTCCATCAGGTCAGCCACTCCGGGATCGAAGCAGGGGAGCGCGGTGTGCACGAACCAGCCCCGGAAGTGCTGCAGCAGCAGCGTGCGGTGGGGCGGTGCGACCCGTACGGGCCGCGAGTCGAAGACGCGTCTGCCGCGCAGGACGAGCGGCTGTCCGCCGGCCGTCGTGCAGCGCACTTCGGCGCCGTACGGGGCCTCACGCACCTCGTGTGCGGTGGCACGCAGGACCTGGGCCGTCGGGGACGCCGCGAGGCGGGAGTGGACGAGCCGTTCGAAGGGGCCCGAGCGCACCATGCGGTAGCGCAGCGGCGCGGGATCCGACTCGATGACCTCGCCGTCCGGTCCGCGCACCCTCAGCCGCCGCCACGAGGCGGCGACCGCCTCCTCGAACTCTCCGGCGCCCGCCTCCCAGTAGCACCAGGTGCGCTCCGCCGGGCGCAGCGGACCCTCGGGAGCCTCGACCAGGGTCACTTCCGTGCCGGTCCTGGTGAGCCAGTGGGCGAGGCAGAGGCCGGCGGCCCCGCCGCCCACGATCACGGCGTCCTGCACGCGCCCCCGGAGGTGCCCGGTCACCTCGCGGGGATCCGCG
>NZ_DATMVN010000470.1:0-14004 GCF_035563135.1 Streptomyces sp. | reverse complement strand
CAATGGTCGCGTCGTTGAAGCCGGGCTCCTTGCCTTTCAGGGAGACCGAGTCGATGCCGTCTTCACCGCCCATCACGTGCTCAACGAGAGGCCAAACCAAGGATGACAACACCGAACGAACTTCGACTCCTCCCGTGGTCGGGCCCGGGGGGCAAGCCCTGCTACCTGAGCACGGACGACCCGGACGGCTACATGTCCCGCCTGGCGGACAACATCGAAGCCATCCAACTTGGCACGGCTGAACAACTGTTGAAGATGGCATCGGAAACCCTCGACGACGAGGACGCGGATCCGATTCAACTCCGCCGTCTAGGAAATGCCCTGGCCTGCGCCCTGAAGGACGTGCTGCGTGTCGCGGTCGGCCGCGAACAACTCGTGCCCGTGGGCGAGCCTCACCGAATCTGAATAGACGCTGACCAGCAGAAAACCTCATGCTACGTGGGGAGGGGGCCCGAGCACAGAACCAGGGGTTCCCCTCCCTGCCGCACTGTGCCCGGCGATGCGGAAAGCCCCGTCAGCCGGTGGGTAAGTCACCTTGAGTGCTGTGAGATTGGGAATCATCGTCTGATTTACCTCATTCAGGCCTTGACCTGAAACTATGCGCTCCTTTACTGAGCTGCCCTCGGCGTCGAAGTAACCGCTGCCGCCCCGCTTCCTCACTTGCATCGCCGATATCCAGAGTTGCTAGAGAATGCTCTCAACTCGCGTGCGCAGTCAGGACAGAGCCTCTCTGTCGCCAGGTAAACCTGTTCCTCCTATCGATGTCAGTACATGTGGAGAATGTCGATCGCGATGCCGAACATGCCAGCATTCAGACTAAGCATGATCGTATCGCCCACTTGACTGGCCCAGGTTATGGAATGGTACAAGGGAATATCTGCTAGGCATTGAAGTCGAATGGGATCCCAAATTTTGACAGATCTATCATTACCTGCGCTGACGAGGACGCTATGACCCATTTTGCTGTATGGCCAAATATTTACCAAGCGCGCCGAGTGCCCTTCAAGCACGCCAACCCGTTTGCCATTTTCAGGATCCCAAAGCTGAATAACACCTTCGTCGCTCCCCGTGGACAGCAATACTCGGCCGCCCACCTGGATCAGGCACTGCACGGTAGAATTCTGCCCTACTGCCAGTTCAGAAATAACTTCGCCGGTTCTTGGGTTGACGATTTGGACCTGTCCGTTGTAACCCAAGCAGGAAAGAAACTTGCGCCCATCCATTGGGACGGGGCATATGTCTCGAACGTTAAGATTCAGTCGAATTTGATGCACAGGTGAATTGTGCGATAGCCCCCAGAAGAGAATGCTATTCCTGACTGCCCCTGCCATCAATACATCATCGAAAACCTTCAGCGTGCAGAGTGAAGACACCTGCGAGCCATAGCCAGAGAGGGGCCATGAGTATGTTTTAGAGAGAGTCTCAGGGTTCCACAGTTCGATGAAACGGCTACCGCCGACCGCAAGTCTCGGACTTCCGCCTACTGAGAGTTCACACATGGAATAGACGGCTTGTGATGGAATGGTCTGCTGAATCTGTCCATTTACTGAACTGCGAATGACCACGCCCTCATTACCGGCCAATGCAGTTAGAAATTCAGGCCCATTCGATCCCTGCAGCACGCAGGCCAATTCAAATGAGTCGGCCGCTGCGTCTTGAACCAGAGTCTTTTCTTCCCCAGTCTCAGGATCCCATAGCCTAATCGATCGATCATCACCGGTGCTGGCCAGTCGGCCGCGCTCATGAGAACCCACCGCACGGACGGAATAGATCCAATCAGTGTGCCCGTGGAGAACCTTTAGTGTTTGTCCTGTACTTGGATCCCAAATTCGCAACGTCTGATCATCGCTACCGCTGACTAGTACTGACTTGCCGCTCAATTTTACTTCACAGATGGTTAGTGCCGAGCCTTCATGCCCAATAAGAACTCTTTCCAATGCTCCGTCAAGCGGATCCCATAGACGAACGGCTCCGTCATAGCAAGCACCTGCGAGAAATTGACGCCCGCCAACTTCGATGGAACAAAGAGATCTAGCCCATTCCCAATGTCCAAGAGAAATCGTCAGATGTATTTTCGACTCTGAAAGATTCCAGAGATGAACCTTCCCGTCCTCGCTGCATGAGGCGACGAACCTTCGGCCGGAAACACTCACCTCGCATATGTCAGATACCCAATCTTCGTGCCTCTGGAGCGCCCCAATGATGGCCCCATCGGTAGGATCAATTAGTGAGACTTCAGCTTCGACAGCAGAAGCCCCGATCAGGACGCCCTGGGTACCGAATACGAGAGAATTCAGGGTTGAGAAGCCCTCCGGGAAGCCATCCAAGCTATGCAATAGATCACCGGAGACTGGATCCCAGAACCGAATCGTTCCGTCCCGCCCGGCAGTGGCCAGAGAATCCAGGTCGCCTAGACGGACTTGCGTAATAGCCCGCACCTCGTCCGTGTGACCCTCAAGAACGTGGATGACTTCACAAAGAACCGGGTCCCAGATGCGCACAGTTCGATCACCGCCGGCACTGGCAAGGAGATGCTGGCCCGCTACCTCGAATGAACACAGAATGTAGGACCAGCGAGTGTGGCCTTCGAGGAGAGCCTCCTCTGATCCAGGAATTACGGATGACCAACTGGCTCGGTAGGGCGCTGCTTCGTCTAGATCTTGAAAAGAACGACCGAGCTGCTGCTGTGCTTCGGTCACGCTCAACAGCCCAATTCGTTCAGCGTGCCCGGAATTTAGGGCGCGTGGCGTACGACGGATCAGTTTAGTTTTTTGCCGTGCGAGCTCTGAATCCACTCTATCTGTCACAGGGACCAGTCGCCGAAGGTCGGCATATAGCAGGTATCTATCATCTTCCAGAAGCGTGTCGAGAACACCACCCAGCTCTGCATGTCTAGCAAGCGAACGACGAAGGTAGGGATCCGTATCGGCCCATCGACTCTTCACGCCCTCAGTAATCATTGCTTGGGCGAGTGCACTCTCATCTGACTTCCGTGAATATAGCTCAGATCGGGAATCTATTAGAGTGTCATTCAACGCTTGATGGAAAAGTCTATAGACAACATCGCCTTGATCCGCGTTCGTCTCCACGAGAAAGTTTGCCGCCGACGAGTGCGCGAAAGCAGAGAGATTATTCGCCGTAAAAGGTTGCCCACTGAGGGCCTCAACGGCTATGCGCCACAATGTGATGGAGAATCCCGGCGCCTCCGCAAAAGCTAGAGCTGCAAGAATCAAGTCGGATCGACATCCCCCGACTGGTTCGATTCGGTCAAGGTAGTCACGGAGAGCGCCATCGACGGTGGGGGTGAATGAGATTTCCAGAGGAGCAACCGCCTCCGCATCGTGCAATCCGTGAGACCTTGCAACGAGCCCTGCCACGAGAAAATTATGGTCAGCCATTGCCGCAATTTTTTGAGCAATTGGCCAAGCGATTTCATCATTGCTATAAGGGCTATCGGAGCGCTCGTCCCCTGTCAATTGCAAGGTCGCGAGGGTGTATGCCTCCAGATCTTCCTGCTTGAAATTGCTCGGATCGTCTAGATCGAGAACGGTTATTGCGCGGCCAAACTCTCCAAGTAGGTCGCCTGTGTCATCCCGACGCCGACTTCCTACTACTATGCGAACACCGAGGTGGGCGCAGGTCTCAACCAGGGGGGCCAAAATGCGACGGACGATCAAGCGTGACTGTTGCCCAGTGGTTGCTTCATCGAGTGCATCAATCACGATGTTGAAAGAGCTGTTTGGTCTATCTGTGAGCGCTTCACGTAGGTATTCTGGCAGGTAATCAATATCCTCAGGGATTGCCGCAGAAGCCGCCTTTGAAATCTCGACAGCGACATCTAGAGCAGTTTTCCCCTTAGCGTGTACGGCGCAGTGTACGGACCCGATTGGGGTTCGGATAGCGGCGTCGCTGTCCGGCAAAGCAGCAGCGATTTCTGCATCGGCTGTTGTGACAATGCGTCCTAGGACGGCCGATTTCCCTACGCCGGGAGATCCCGTAACCACAAGGGCTTTGCGAACCGGTTCCTCGCAAATCCAAGTGACAATTTTAGAAAGCGCTGTCGATCTACCGCGAAAGCGGAACCCTTGCTCTGTCTCGATGCTGACGCCGCGTGCGCGTGGTCGCCAATGTCGGCCAGCCTCGGGGTCATTGCGCAGAGACCATCCCCAAGACGAAAGAGCAGTCTCGCCGGCTGCCTCCGCTGTCCAGCCAGCAAGATCTCCAATTTTCTCGTTCGGAAGGATTCTATCAATTTGTCTGAGCGAGATCGCCCGCGCATCTCCACGATCTCCGGTGGCTTGACCCACCATTCCGACGATCGCCTCATAGTCCGGAGACCACAACGGAGATCCGCTAAAGCCATTCTTCACGGTGTATCGCGACGTGGTGTCCAGGCGTACCCAACCGTATCCAAGAAATTCGCCAACCGTACCAGAGGCAGAATTCCCCAGCAGGTCGCCTCCTGGGAAACCAAAAGCCCACCACTCTTGACCGACAAGGTCAACTGGTGCAGGGCAGCGGAGGCGCGGTGTGCACCCTCCAGGAATGGGGGAAGATAGCGTCAATACCGCGACATCTTGGATCTGTTCAAGGCCGCTAGATGGAAACTTCACATTAGATACCCGAATGCGGGAAGTTACACGTTCATCAGCCTTAGGGAACGCGACCCAAAGTTCCCCGTCGGCATCCGCGACCGTACGAACGACGTGCGCACAAGTGAGGACCCGGTAGGTGTCCAAGGTAAAACCTGAGCCGATGGAGGTGGAATCTGACTGAGCTCGGTGAATAGCGGCCACCCAAGAATCATCGACTGGCCTATTGATGTTTTCTTTCTCCATGTCGATTTTCCGGGAGGTAACTTCTACGAAGGGTTCTGAACTTCGGCGCTATCAGACCAACTTAGCGTGACCTCGAAGTTTGCCTCTGTCGCTGCTTTCGCTACCAACCAGTTAGCCGTGCCATTCACCTTGATGCCGAACTTCAGCTCAACTTGACCAGGTTTCATTGCCCTGACTTGGTCAAGAACACTCTTCGCGGCAAGGACGGCGGGCTCCACTGCATCCCGAACGCGCCCGATCGCTTGCTCCGCTCCGACGGGATGAAAGTCACCACTGGCCTCAATCTCGAATTGGACGACTGTCCGGTCATCCAACGTGTACGACACTACCTGCGACGACATCGTGGCCCCCTAGTTACCAGAATGACCGGACTCTACCGCTTCCCTGGGCTGTCGGACTGTGTAGTGTCCAAACTTCTCCATGCCGAAGGCATGCGGGCGTCGCTCGTTACCGTGGCTCTGTCCAAGACGCCGTATCTGCACTCTGGTTGGGGCCGTGGTCGTCCGGGCCGTCCGTACCTGTACTTGCCTTCCGCTATTCGTGGCCCGAGGCGGCGTTCTGGCCAGTTGCTGGGACCCGGCGGATGCTGAGGTGAGTTCTGGTCTGGCAGGCCGTGATGAAGTCGATTGCTGTGTGCGAGCGCCTTGCCAGGCTCTACGGAAAGCGGCGCAAACGTCCCGTCTCCCTCAACCCGCCGCTCACCCGGCTCCCATCCCGTCCGCCTTCGACCCACACTCCGTGGAGTGGGCGTGGTTCAGGGCGTCAAGGTGGAGCGCGCCACTGTACGAACGACCTTGACGCCCTGGGCCGCGACTGCTCGGCTCTGCCTGGTCGAAGGTGGTCGGGATGGGAGCCCCACGACGCTCGCCCCGTTCCGGCCGGCACTCGCGAACGGCGCCCCTCCCATCCCGGAGTCTGAGCGCCCCCGCCGGAGGCATCCTCTTGAAGCCGCAGATGGCTTCCTCGCTTCCGCCCGCAGCACGAGCGCGCCGGGCGCGGCCAGCCGGGGCGGAGACAGGAGGCAGGCCGCGCCGCTGAGGCGGCGCGCGCCCGCGCCGTGCGCGGGTCTTGATGAAGTAGAGAAAGTCTTATCCCGCTTTGATGAGCTGCTTGCCGTCGTGGCTCCGCACGTGGGGGCCGTTGCCGTCCAGGGCGTCCAGGAGACGGACCGCGTAGACCTCGGACCAGCCCTTTGGATCTCCTTGATGCACGTCACGTACTCGATGTACGTGTCGAGCTTCCGCTCGTCCCATCGCGTGGCCATCTCCCGGCGGAATTTGGCCCGTTCGGCGACTGCCGTCGCACAGTAGGACGTCAGGGCGCCGATGAGGACGCCGACCAGGGTGAAGATCTGGGTGGCCATGACGGACAACGTACCTTCGCGGGAGGCTGTGGACCGAGTCGCTGAAGAGGCGGGCCTCCGGTTCAGCCGGCACGATCCCGAGCGAGGGACACGCAGCGGGCGCGATGACGATGCGGTCGGTGCCGCCAGGGTGTCCGGCACCCGTCCGACCTGGGGGAGAGCCCAGCAGCTGCCCGGTCGGCGCAAGGGCTTGGGAACCGTCGTGGCAGCGAGGTCACCGTGGGTCCGAATCCCACGCCCACCGCGGCCGAACGGCCCCCGGCCGGAACACCGGTCGGGGGCCGTTCGGCTGGAGGGCTGCCCGGCTGGGGGCCGTCCGGGCTCAAGGGCGGTCGGTGGGGTGCGAGCCGCTTCCCGTGCCTCGGTAGGTGCCCGTGTCGCGCGTCTTCTGCCGACGAGGAATGAGTCCGAGCAGACCCAGAAGGCCGGCGAGGCCCCAGAGCCCCCATCCTCCGCCGTCATCGTCCTTCTTGTCGTCGTCGTCCTGTGCCTGGGTCTGGGTGACCTGCGCGGTAGCTGCTTGGATCGCCACCGGCGTCTGCGCTTCCGCGGTGACCGCAGCGGGTCCCGCGAGGAGAGCGGCGGTCAGGACGGCACCGATAGTCATACGACGCATGGGTCCTCCTTCTGTGACCCCTGCCGGACGGGGGTCTTGTACTCATGTCGCGTGACGTCGGAGGGCCGTGCAACTCCAGCAGACGTGAAAGCTTCCCCGGAAGCCCGGCCGGGCCCGTTTCCCAAGCTCCTGCGGCTTCCGGGAGCATTAGGCCGAACGTGTGTCTGACCCGCCGAACCGCATGTGTCCGGCCGGTGTGCCTCGGTGGCCACGTCTGCCCGGCTCCTTCCCGGAGCGGGGGGACGGCTGGGGCGGGCCGGGGGCGGGGGTGCGCTGGAGGGCGCCCAGGACCTTGGGCATGTGCCTTCTGCGGGTGACGATGAGCACCTCTTCGCCGTTGTCCTCGCACTCCAGGACCAAGGCGCGGCCACCGTGGTCAGGACGGTCGGCGGGGTCGGTCCGGTAGGGCGGGCGCACGCGGACCGGGGTGAGGGTGCGCGGCACTTCCCGGCGGTGGGCGGAGCCGGTCGGGTCCGGCGTGGAGGCCGGACAGGCGGGGCCGGCCACGAGGAACCCGCCGCCGCTGTCCGCATACGGCGTCGTGCCGAGGACACGGCCGACGAGGATCTCCTCGGCGACCGGCACGGACGGCGTCAGTGCGATGGTGTCGTCCCCGCTCTGCCGCCGCTTCAGAAGGGTGGCAGCCGCCAGGCAGACGAGCAGAACCACGGGGACTCCCACGGCGATGAGCCGGAACGCCGACCCGGCGTCGGAGGTGACCCAAGGTGCGTCGGCCCCCAGGAGGGTGAGGCAGAGCGCGCCCACGGCCGACACGGCTGCCTGCCAGGGGTACGCCCTGAGCGGGGCCCACGAGCGGCGGGGGGACGTCCAGCAGCAGCCCCAGAGGAAGGCTGCCCCCAAGAAGGCGAGGCCGAGGCCCAGGGCGCAGAAGAGCCTGTAGCCGTCGCGAGGATCAGCGTTCGTGGGAAGACGCGTCGAGGGGAAGTCGACGTACCGGATCCGGTCCCGCCAGTACGTGACCTCGACCTTCGTTCCCGGCCGGGCGGAAGGAGGGCCCTCGGGGCTGCCCTGGAGCCGGGTGCGGCTGGAGGACCCGTCCGTCCCGGTGACGTACAGCCAGTACGACGGTGTCCTGCGGCGCGTCACCCCGTCGGCCCGGTCGATGCGTGCCGCGACGGTTTGGAGGCAGTCCTTCTTCTGGGCACCCGGGGCGCAGGTGACCGCTGCTCTGAAGTCGCGTTCCTCGCCGAGTTCGCCACGCATGCCGGCCAGCAGCCAGGCGGCCGCCAGCAGGCACACGATGCCGAACACCGCTGCGACACGGGCCTCCGTGCGGTTTCCGGGGCGGGGGGTGTCTGTCCTGGGGAGCGTCACCGGCGCATTCTGCGGCGGTGACGGCGTGCGGCAACAAGGCGAGTGCGCGCAGGGCGGACGTGCCCTCCGCTGCCGGGAAACGGCAACGAGACATACGTGATCAACGGGACGTGCGTGATCAAAGGGTCCGTCGCGGGGTGGTCAGGCGTGCGGCCGAGGCGATCGCGGCACGGGCCTCCTGTTCGGTGAGGCCCGTGCGGACCGCCGCGTCGGTGAGGGCGTCCGCGAGGGCGTCGCCGAAGCCGTGTTCGTACGCGCGGCAGGCCGCCCAGAACAGGCGGGTGTTGCGCTGGCCCTCGTGTGCGGCGCGTACGAACTGGACCAGGCCCTGCCCCTGCCGGGCGGGAGAGACCCGGCCGGCGGGGTGGTGGGGGCGCGGCGGGGGCGTGAGCAGGCGCAGGAGGGCGCGGGGGCAGGGGGCCGGCGTCAGGTGGGCCGTGCCGGGGGCGAGCCGGTATCTGCCGTGGGCCGTGACCGAGCCGGGCCCGACCAGGTAGCCGCCCGCTCCGCGTACGTCGATGCCGGGGGCGAGGCGGCCGGCGGAGTTGGCCACGGAGACACCGGGCGGGCCCGTCAGCCAGAGGTGCCTGCCGCCGCTGGGCGTGAGCACCGTGACGGTGGCCGGGATGGTGAACAGGTGCTGCAGGGCGAGCTGCTGGAGTGCGGCCACGGAGTCGTTGCCGTGGGCCGTGTCGATGTCGAGGTCGATGCCGATGAGGCGGTGCGGGGGACGCCCGCAGGCGATGCCGTACCCGGTGGCCCTGGGTGCCGCGGCGAAGAGCGCGCGGACGGCGGCCGGGTCGGTGGTGGCGTCGTGGACCCCGTGACCGGGCAGCCCGCAGGCGCCCTGGCACTGCACGGGCGGGTCTTCGCCGTGGTGCGGGGAGCGCAGGGCGGGCAGCTTGGTGGCGGACAGCGGGAAGACGGGGAGCCCGCGCCCGGCGGCGGAGAGCGCATGGGCCAGGGCCAGGGTGGCGGTCTGCCGGTCGGTGGTGGCCATGGAGCTATTTTCGTACAAGCGTTCGAAGAAGGGAAGAGGGTTCGGCGTCCAGGGCGGAGTGTTCTCCTCGTGCGGGAGGTTTATCGGTTGTTCCTCACCCGCGCGGGGGAATGGTGCGGCATGGGAGGTTCGCCTGGGATGCGGTGGGCAGTTCTGCTCCCACGACGTCGTGACCAGTACCGAGGCGGTCGGCCGACTGCTTCGGAATCAGCCGTGCAGAGCCACGTTCTCGGTCCCCGGAGGAATTGACATGGCACATACCCGTACTGCTCGCGCGCTTGCCGTCGTCGCCGCTCTGCCCCTTGCCACCGCCCTGTTCGGAGGGGTCGCGGTGGCGGACAACGGCGCGTTCGCGAAGGACGGATCGAACGCGGGGGTGGCCACCATCGGATCCGGCGGGGTCGGTGGGGACAACCTCGGCAATTCGTCCACGTCGCAGCAGCAGGCCGTCGGCGACGGGGCCTCCAACCACAGCAACACGGTCCAGGTGGACGACTCGCCCTTCGCGTACATCGACCAGTCCACGTACAACGTCTACCTGACCTTCGGCCCGCTCTGGGTGAACTGAGCCCCGGGCCCGTGCGGCCGCGGCGCTGCCGCTGCCGCACGGGCCGCTTCCCTGCCGGCGAGGGCGCGTCCCCGGGGTGAGGACCCCGAGGGCGGGGCCTGCCACCTCCACCTTCAGGAGGTGCGGTCCGCCCGGCCCCTACAACCTGAGGCGGACGTGGCTTCGGGACCTGGGGCCGATCCCCTCGCCCGTGCCCGCTCCTAGCGTGGAGCCATGACCACGCCAGTCTGCGCCGGCGCCTCCAGGACGGCCGCTGCCTCCGCCGGACACCGCCGCTATCCCTCGTTCTCGTCGTACGTCCGGGCCCGGGGTCCCGTGCTGCTGCGCACCGCCCGTTCCCTCACCGCGAACCCGAGCGATGCCGAGGACCTGCTGCAGACCGCCCTCACCAAGACGTATGTCGCCTGGGAGCGGATCGAGGACCACCGGGCGCTCGACGGATACGTCCGCCGCGCACTGGTGAACACCCGCACCTCGCAGTGGCGCAAGCGCAAGGTCGACGAGTTCGCCTGCGAGGAACTGCCCGAGAAGGAGGCCGCGCCCGCCCCGGACCCGGCCGAGCAGCAGTCGCTGCACGACGCGATGTGGCGTGCCGTGCTCAAGCTCCCGGACCGCCAGCGGGCGATGGTCGTCCTGAGGTACTACGAGGACCTCAGCGAGGCCCAGACGGCCGAAGTGCTGGGCGTGTCCGTCGGTACGGTCAAGAGCGCCGTGTCGCGGGCCCTCGGGAAACTCCGCGAGGATCCGGAGCTCAGCCCGGTACGGTGAGCGGGCCCGGAGCTCAGCCCGGTACGGTGAGCGGGCCCTTCGTGGTGGAGGCCCCGGCTCCGGCGCCGGTGATCCTGCCCCGCGTGCGACGCCGGTGATCCCGCCCTTCGTGCGGAGGCGCACCGCGGTCCGCCTCTGCCGGCCGACACGGATTCGTCCTCCCGGAAGTAGTGACATACCGCTTGGTATGTGAGCAGAATCAGCGCACCCTTACTGCCGCGTAGCGCCCACCGGGAGGACGCCGTGCTGAGCACCATGCAGGACGTACCGCTGACTGTCACCCGCATCCTGAACCATGGGATGACCATCCACGGGAAGTCACAGGTGACGACCTGGACCGGCGAGCCGGAGCCGCACCGGCGCAGTTTCGCCGACATCGGCAGGCGCGCCTCGCAACTGGCGCACGCCCTGCGCGACGAGCTGGGTGTCGAAGGCGACCAGCGGGTCGCGACCCTCATGTGGAACAACGCCGAGCACGTCGAGGCGTATCTGGCGATCCCCTCGATGGGTGCCGTGCTGCACACGCTCAACCTGCGGCTCCCCGCCGAACAGCTGATCTGGATCGTCGACCACGCCGACGACAAGGTCGTCCTCGTCAACGGTTCGCTGCTGCCGCTGCTCGCACCGCTGCTCCCCCACCTGCCCTCCGTCGAACACGTCGTGGTGTCAGGTCCCGGCGACCGTTCCGCGCTCGACGGCGCCGCGCCCCGGGTGCACGAGTGCGAGGAGCTGATCGCAGGCCGTCCCACCTCCTACGACTGGCCCGAGCTGGACGAACGCCAGGCGGCCGCCATGTGCTACACGTCCGGCACCACGGGGGACCCCAAGGGCGTCGTCTACTCCCACCGCTCCATCTACCTGCACTCCATGCAGGTCAACATGGCCGAGTCGATGGGGCTGACCGACAAGGACACGACCCTGGTGGTCGTGCCCCAGTTCCATGTGAACGCCTGGGGTCTGCCGCACGCGACGTTCATGACCGGCGTCAACATGCTCATGCCCGACCGCTTCCTGCAGCCGGCACCGCTCGCCGAGATGATCGAGCGGGAGCGGCCGACGCACGCCGCCGCCGTGCCCACCATCTGGCAGGGACTGCTGGCCGAGGTCACCGCCGAGCCGCGCGACCTGTCCTCCATGGCCCGCGTCACCATCGGCGGCGCCGCCTGCCCGCCTTCTCTGATGGAGGCCTACGACAAGCTCGGTGTCCGGCTCTGCCACGCCTGGGGCATGACGGAGACCTCGCCGCTCGGCACCATGTCCAACCCGCCGGCCGGGCTGACGGACGAGCAGGAGTGGCCGTACCGCATCACCCAGGGCCGCTTCCCGGCCGGTGTCGAGGCGCGTCTGACCGGCCCCGGCGGCGAACACCTGCCGTGGGACGGGGAGTCCGCCGGTGAGCTGGAGGTCCGCGGCCCCTGGATCGCCGGTGCGTACTACGGCGGTGCGGACGGCGAGGACCTGCGTCCCGAGGACAAGTTCAGCGAGGACGGCTGGCTGAAGACGGGCGACGTCGGCGTGATCAGCGGCGAGGGCTACCTCACGCTGACCGACCGGGCCAAGGACGTCATCAAGTCCGGCGGCGAGTGGATCTCCAGCGTCGAACTGGAGAACGCGATCATGGCGCACCCGGATGTGGCCGAGGCCGCCGTTGTCGCCGTCCCCGACGACAGGTGGGGCGAGCGCCCTCTCGCGACCGTCGTCCTCAAGGAGGGTGCCACCGCCGACTACGCAGCGCTCAGGACCTTCCTCGCCCGGTCCGTCGCCAAGTGGCAGCTGCCCGAGCGCTGGGCGATCGTCCCGGCGGTGCCGAAGACGAGCGTGGGCAAGTTCGACAAGAAGGTGATCCGCAGGCAGTACGCCGAGGGCGAGCTGGACATCACGCAGCTCTGATCAGGGCGGCCGTCCGGGAGCGGGACGGGTCCCGTTCACGCCGGGCGGGGGACGCGGGGCGACGGGCGCCGGGCCCGGGGTGCGGCTGGGACCTCGCCGGAAGCCGGATGCCGGATGCCGGACGACGGATGCCGGACGACGGATGCCGGACGACGGGTCCGGGGCGCGGCTGGGATCTCACCTCACGACGGGCGCCTGGTCCGGTGCGCGGCCGGGGGCCTGGGACGCCGCGAGGGCGGTACGGGAAGATCCCGTACCGCCCTCGCCGTATGCCTCATGCGCCCGATGACGGCCGGGCGTCAGTTCGTCCCTATCTTCGCCAGCAGATCGACGATCCGTGACTGCACCTCATCGCTCGTCGAACGCTCGGCGAGGAAGAGCACCGTCTCACCGGAAGCGAGCCTCGGCAGGTCCGCCTCCTCCATGCCGGCCGAGGTGTAGACGACCAGCGGTGTGTGGTTCAGCGCGCCGTTCGCGCGGAGCCAGTCGATGATGCCGGCGCGCCGACGGCGTACCTGCATCAGGTCCATCACCACCAGATTCGGCCGCATCCGGGTGGCGAGATCGACCGCCTCGCTGTCGCCCGAGGCCCGGGCGACCTGCATACCGCGACGCTCCAGCGTCTCCGTCAGCGCCAGCGCGATCTCCTCGTGCTCCTCGATGACCAGGACCCGCGGCGGATGCTGGTCGCTGTCGCGCGGGGCGAGCGCCTTGAGGAGCACGGCGGGGTCGGCACCGTACGCCGCTTCCCTGGTCGCCTGCCCCAGACCGGCCGTCACCAGCACCGGGACCTCCGCCGCCACGGCCGCCTGACGCAGCGACTGCAACGCCGTACGGGTGATCGGCCCGGTCAGCGGGTCGACGAACAGCGCGGCGGGGAACGCGGCGATCTGGGCGTCGACCTCCTCGCGGGAGTGCACGATCACCGGACGGTACCCGCGGTCGCTGAGGGCCTGCTGGGTGGAGACGTCCGGCGCGGGCCAAACGAGCAGCCGGCGCGGGTTGTCCAGCGGTTCCGGGGGCAGTTCGTCGTCGACGGGCTGCGGCTGCGGGCGGTTGTCCACCTCGACGGCGCCACCGGGTCCGTCCAGCGGCTCCGGACCCTCGGCCCCCTCGTCGGGCGCCCCTATGGCGTACGCACGCCCCTCGGAGGCGGGCGGGGACAGCAGCCGGCCGGAACCGGGGCCCTGCACGGTGCTTCCCTGCGCACCGGCGGGCTGCGGCGGAACAGGGGCCGGAGCGGGCTGCGGCGGCACGGGAGCCATGGCGGGCGGCGCCGGGGGCTCGGCGTCGGGCGGGGCGGCGAGCTTACGGCGCCGCCCGGCACCGCCGAGCGTCTGGTTCTGCTGGTGCGCGAGGTGCTGCGCGAAGGGCACGCCCTGCCCCAGGGTCCGCACGCTGAACGCACGGCCCTGGGAGGCGTCCGACGACGTCGGCCCGGGTGCCTCGGCGGGCAGCGGCTGGCGCCGCGCGTCCGGTGCGGGGGCCGGGGCGCCGGTGCCGGACGGATGCGGTTCCGGCTCAGGCACGGAAGCGGACCCCGGCACGGGTTCCGGCGCGGATACGGGCCCCGGCGCCGGCGCGGATACGGGCTCCTGGGCGGGCGCGGGCTCAGGCATGGCCACG
>NZ_DATMVN010000469.1:0-6398 GCF_035563135.1 Streptomyces sp. | reverse complement strand
GGCTGGTGCGGTGCGGCGGGTGCCTGCTGGGCGGGGACGGGCGCCGGCGCCGAAGTGGCCGCGCGGTCGGGCCAGGGTGCGTGCGGGCGGAGGAAGGGACGGGTCGGGTCGAGGGGCCCGGACGGGGCGCCGCCGGCGGGCAGCAGGGGCCGCAGGGATTCGTAGACCTCCTGGGCGGAGGCGGGGCGGTGCCGCGGGTCCTTGGAGAGCAGCCGCAGGACGAGTGCTTCGAGTGCCCCGGGGACCTCCGGCCTGAGGTGGCGGACCGGGAGGGGCGGTTCGTAGAGGTGGCGGTGCAGGACACCGAAGGCGGTGGACCCGGCGAACGGGACGTCGCCGCTGAGGAGTTCGTGCAGGAGCACCCCGAGCGCGTACAGGTCGGTGTAGGGGCCGACGGCGCCGCCCATCGCCTGCTCGGGGGCCATGTAGGCGGGGGACCCGATCGGCGAGCCCGTGCGCGTCAGACGTGTGGTGTCGGTGTCCATGACGGAGGCGATGCCCAGGTCGAGCACCGTGAGGGTTCCGTCGGGCTTGACCATCGCGTTGCGCGGCTTGAGGTCGCGGTGGACGATCGGGACGGCGTGCACGGCGGACAGCACCGCGCACAGCTGTGCGGCGACCGCCACGGCCCAGGGCCAGGGATAGGGGTCGTGCTCGGCGAGGTGGTCGGCGAGGTCGGCGCCCTCGACGTACTGCATGACGAGGTAGAGGTCGTCGCCGTCGCTGCCCGCGTCATGGACGGTGACCAGGCCGGGGTGGTCGACCTGTGCGGTGACCCGGCACTCACGGACGAATCTGCGGCGCAGATCGTCGGCGGCCTCGCTGCCGGAGGGGCCCGCGACCCGGTCGGGGCGCAGGAGCTTCACCGCGACCCTGCGGTCGAGGCGCTGGTCGTACGCCGTCCAGACCTGGCCCATGCCGCCCTGGCCGAGAATGGTCGCCAGCTCGTAACGCCCGGCGATGACACGCCCGTTCACCGGCCGCCGCCCTCCTTGCGGAGGTAGTCGCTCAGCTCGTCGAGCTCGGCCCGCACCTGGTCGAGGCGCTGCGGGGCGGCAGCCCTCGGGGCGTCGGCCGGCGGGGCGGGGACGGGTGACGCCGCAACGGGCGGGGCGGGGACGGGCGGCGGCGTGGGCGCCGGACTCCGCTGCGGGGCGGGCGGGTAGCCGTAGGAAGGTGCGGGTGGCGCGGTCACGGTCTGCCTCGGCGCGTATCCACCGGAGGGGAACGAGGGCGCGCCCGGGTGCTGGGCACCGTACGGGCCGGGGCGAAGACCTCCCTGCGCACCGCCGTACGGACCGAAGTGCCGTATCTCCGCGTAGAGGTAGTACGTGACCGTGCCGACGAAGACGACCAGCATCCAGGAGAAGGTGACGGCCGCCTGCCCGTCCGTCAGCACGTCGTCCTCCACCGGCAACGACCCGAGGTACACGACGAGTCCGGCGTTCAGCACCAGGACGAGGCCGAACAGCCACCAGTCGCGCTGCCTGCGGGTCACGGTCGCCAGCCGCAGCATCGCCGCCCAGGCGAGGAATCCACAGCTCAGCAGGGCCAGCGCCACGAACACCACGCGCAGCGTGACCAGCGTGGCCGAGGAGGGACTGCGCTTCGGCTGCTGCTCCGGCGGATAGCCGTAGCCGTGCATGTGCTGCTCCCGGAGGCGTGGATCGGACGTGTGGCAGTGAGCGTATACACCGACACGGACAACCGGCCCCGGGTTGTGCACAACCGCTGTGCTTCACGTCACTCCGGAGCGACCGAACCGTCCGTGAGCCCGTCGTACATCCCCTGCACCAGCTGTCCGCCGAGCCGCCCCGCCTCGCGCAGGGCGTCCTCGAACGCGGCGAGGGCCCTGAACTGATCCCCGTACGTCCGCTGTTCGGCCAGCGGCAGGCGCGGCACCTGGAGGCGGCGGGCATCGAGCCGGGTCGCGGTGGAGGCGTAGCTGCTGGCCTGCCGGCTGTTGGCGGTGCCGCGCAGGAAGCCCGCGAGGAACCAGGGGTCCAGGGCGGCCGGGTCGGGGCGCAGCAGCTGGAGGTTGCGGCCGAGCGCGGCACCGGCGGTGCTGTCGTCGACGACCCTGGCGACCGAGGTGCCGCCGAGCACGGGCACGATGACGTCGCCCGGTTCCAGGAGGAGCGGGTCGTCCTCGGGTGCTCCGGCCGGTACGGAGGGCGTGCCGCTGGGGGCCGTGCCGGCGAGGACGTCGTGCTCGGTGAGGACCGGCGCCGTGCTGCCGCCCGTGCCGGAAGCGGTCCGCAGGTGCAGGGCGCCCGCGCGGGCCAGTTCACCGACCGTGGTCAGTGGCCGCCTGGCGGATGCGCAGGGGGCGGCCGGCGGCGGTGTGAGCCGGGCGGTCAGTTTCAGGGTCTCCTCCAGCCGCTCCCGCACGCGGACCAGCCCGGCCGCGCCGCCGCCGCCGGCCGGGGGCGGCAGGTGGCGGGCGGGGGCCAGGTCCACGTCGTCGTCGAGGAGTTCGATGACGGGGACGGCCCGGCTGGTCCCGGGGCGCTCCTCGACCGGTTCGCGGCGGCCCGGCACGTCGAAGGGGGTCCACGCGTCGAGCACGGCGCCACGCACCGCCGGCCAGTCCAGCCGGTCGCGGCCGGAGGGGGCGCCGGCGGTCTCGGGTTCCGCCGTGTCGACGACGAGGAGTTCGGGCGCCGGGGGCTGCCCGCCACCCGGCTTGCGGAGAACCCAGATGTGGAGCGGGATGCCGTACGGGGGTGCGGCGCCGGCCGGGAGCGCGATGACGGCGCGCAGGGCACCGCGGCGGAGCAGGTCGGCGCGGATCCGGCGTCCCGATCTGCGGGAGGCGGCTGCCGGGGGCATGAGGAGCACGGCGGTCCCGCCGTCGCGGAGGTGTGCGAGGGCGTGCTGGACCCAGGCGAGCTCGGACTCGGTGCGGGCGGGGAAGCCGTACTCCCAGCGCGGGTCGTAGGCCAGGTCCTCGTGGCCCCAGTTGCGCTCGTTGAACGGCGGGTGGCAGAGCACCGCGTCGGCGGTGAGCCCGGGGAACGCGTCGGCGCGCAGGGTGTCCCCGGCCCGGACCGCGAGCGTGGGCCCGCCGGCCCCGCCGCCGGGGGAGTGCAGGGCGAGGCGGAGCGCGGTGAGGGCCGCGAGGTCGGGTTCGGCCTCCTGCGCGTGGAGGGCCGTGGGCCCTTCGACGGCGCACAGCAGGGCGCCGGTTCCGGCAGCGGGGTCGAGGACCGTGCGCGAGCCCCGTGTGCCGTTCTGCCGGACGGCGCCCCTGGCGGGCTGTGCGAGGTCGGCCATCAGCCCGGCGAGGCCGGGGGGCGTGAGCGTGTACTGGCGCGGGTTGGCGTCCAGCTGACGGCCGAAGAGGAAGTCGAATGCCTGCCGGGCGCCGGTCTCCGCGGCCAGTTCGGCCGCGGCGCGGAGCAGGGGGACGGACGGCAGGAGGGCGGAGGCGGTGGGAGTGGGGACCGCCCGTTCCGTTCCGAAGCGGTCCGCCAGCACGTGGTCGACGGCGCCCGGCAGCACGCCTGCCATCCGGGCGTCCGAGACGGCGGTGATCTCCAGCCAGGCGGTGGGCCTGTCCCGGACGAGCAGAAGGGCGCACCCCGCGTGGACCAGTGCGGTCACGGCGCCCTGGGGGTGGCCTGCCACCTGCTGCCAGACCCGTTCACGCAGGGGGACCTCGGCGAGCTTGCCCTGGTCGCGCAGCCACTGCTCGACCTCGGGGAGCGCGAAGGAGGGGCTGGCCTCGGTGCCCCCGACGGGTTTCGGGAAGTCGGCGTGCCGGCGGCGCCAGTTGCTGACGGCCGCGCGGCCCACGCCCGCGAGCCTGGCGATTCCGGCCGCGGTCACCTCTGTCGAGTTATCCGGCACTGGCCTGTCTCCCGTTCCGCGCACGTCGGTGTCACCTCGTGTGTGTGGGTGAGCATACCGACTCCGTCCAGCATTCGGTTCACACGAATTTCAGTGTTGACTCGGTTCACAGTGAATGGTCTTATTGACCCGTCGCTCACCGGTGCACCGCATCGGTCCGCTCACAGTCCACGTTCTTCACCGGAAGGGCACAGCCATGTCCCAGTACACGCAGCCGCACCAGCCCCAGCAGCCGTACGCCCCCGAGCAGACCCCGGGCACCCGTCCCGCCCGCAACGGCCTGGGCATCTCCGCTCTCGTCCTCGGCATCATCGGGACGGTCTCCGGACTGATCCCGCTGTTCTTCTGGCTCGCGGGCATCCTCGGCCTCATCGCTCTGATCCTGGGCCTGGCCGGACGGGGCCGCGCCAAGCGCGGCGAGGCCACGAACAAGGGCGTGACGACGTTCGGCGCGGTCCTCGGCCTGGTCGCGCTGATCCTGTCGGTCGTCGGAGCCGTCCTGACGTTCAAGGCCGTGGACGACGTGGTGAAGGACATCGACAAGGCGGTCGCGGACAGCTCGGCCCCCGCGAAGCCGGCCGTCGGCGGCGGGACGGCCGGCGGCGCCGAGGGCAAGGGTGACGACATCCTGAGAGCGGGTGACTCCGCCGTGTACGACGACGGCCTGGAGATCACGGTGAACGCCCCGGCCCCCTACACCGCCGACGAGTTCGCGGTCGGCCACACCAAGGGCAACAGCGCCTACACGGTCTCGGTCGTCATCGAGAACAAGGGCAAGGAGAAGTTCGACGCGACGCTCGTCGGCGTCGACGCCCGGGCCGGTCAGGACGGTGTGAACGCCGAGCAGATCTTCGACGGCACGATCGGTGAAGGCTTCACCGGCACCGTCCTGCCGGGCAGGAAGATCACGGCGAAGTACGCCTTCGACGCCCCCGCCGACGCCAGGAACCTGACCGTCGAGGTCAGCCCCGGCTTCGAATGGGACGCGAGCCAGTGGGACCTCGGCCTCTGACCCACGGGCCGGTTCCCGAGGTCCGCCCCCTGGGCCGGCCGCCTCCCTCCCGGGGGGGCGGGCCGGCTCCGAGGCGTCAGGCGGTCCGGCCACGAGGCGTCAGGCGGTCCGGTGCCGCACCCACACGTTCGGCTCGACGTAGACGGCGTACCCGTGGGCGAGCGAACAGTGCACCGGCACCAGGGCGCCCGGCACCTCCACGGCCCCCTCCGTGTCGAACGGCAGCCCGGTCCAGGCCCGCCACTGCTCCAGGGTCCCGGCAGGCCGGTTCCGGTTCACACGGAGCCGGCGACGAGCACCCCCGTAGGGGCGAGGGTGAGCAGCGCGCCGGCCGTCCAGTACACGTGCGGCGCCAGCGCGGTCCTGCGCTGCACCCGGTCGTTGACGAGCCACCAGATCATGCCGAACACCGCGACCACAGGCACGACGATCACCAGCCACAGCGTCATGCCGTCGTTCTCGGTCGGTTCACGGGAGGTCCAGCCGGCGTCCGCGAGCGGCCCGTTCGACAGGTAGTACCAGATCAGCCAGACCGGCACGACGCCCGGCACCCCGAGCAGCACGTTCATCCCCGCGGCTGTCAGCCGCCACTTCCACATGGCCCCAGTATTCACACCGGTGGTACGACTGGCGTCAGCGCGCGGGCGCTTCGGTCGGGCTGCTCCCGGCGGGCAGCTTCTGCTGCGGGCAACCGGACAGCACCTCGGTCATCGCGGCCTTCTCGGCCGCCGTCACCCACAGCCCGTACTTCACCTTCACCGCCACCTGTCCCGCCACATACGTACAGCGGTACGCCTTGTTGGGCGGAAGCCAGGTCGCGGTGTCCCCGTCCCCCTTGCGGCGGTTGGTGGACGAATCGGCTGCCACCAGGTTGAGCTCGTCGTTGGCGAAGGCCCGCCGTTTGCCGGCGCTCCACTGCTGAGCCCCCTTCTGCCACGCGTCGGACAGGGCGACCAGGTGGTCTATGTCCACCTTGCTGCGACCCCGCACGAACGCGATGCGGGTACCGGTGTACGGATCGGGGTCGAGGACCCCGCTGAGCACCTTGCAGCCGTCCGCGTCCCGCGCGACACCGGACAGCTGCTCCGCCAGTACGTCGTCCCGGGTTCCGCACCCGTTGCGGTCGGTGTCCGCCCAGGCGGACCCGAACTCGTCCCGGTCGTACCCCGTCCTCGGCGCCCGGCCCTTCACCGTGAGCGTCTCCACCGCCTGGAGCGCCGTACCGCCTGCGGCCGGGGTGGCGGGTGTCACCGAAGGGCCCGGCGGACCGGTCAGGGCGTCGCAGCCGGTCAGGGCGAGCGATCCGGCCAGGGCCAGCGCCGGCAACGGGGCCAGGCGGTAACGGTGCGGGCGGCGTTCGGAAGTCGGAGGCGTCACAGCGGTCAGCGTAGGCGCCCGGCACAAGACCCCGGCGGCAGCCACTCCCCCGGACGGCTCCGGGCGTGGAGCCGTCCGGCCCCGTCAGACCTTCCCGATACCCAGCGTCGTCTCCGAGGGCAGGAGCCCGGAGCCGATCGCCTCCACCCACAGCGGG
>NZ_DATMVN010000468.1:0-2338 GCF_035563135.1 Streptomyces sp. | reverse complement strand
TGTTCGAGCGCCTGGCCGATCTCGTCGTCGGCGACGGACGACAGGGGCCGGCCTTCGCCGAGCTCGGGGACGACCTTGCCGAGCGCCGTGGTGTAGGTCCGGCGGGTGTTGGCGACGGTGATGGCGTCCAGGTAGCGGTCGGCGGCGGTGCGCACGGTCGCCGCTCCGGAGGCGGTCTTGAGGGGGACGACGGTCGCCACGGTTCTCCTTGCCACAGATAACAGGTCCGGCTCATGTCGGAGAACGGGCGCGTTCTCCCTGGTCAATGATCACCCTAGTACAGATAACAGGGCAGTTATCTGCATCAATGAGCGCGCGGAGAGACGGGACCTTGAGCCGTGGGACACGGGATCGTCGGCGCCGTACGGGGGCACGGGCGGCGTGCCCTGCAACGTGCCCTACAAGTGGCCTTACGAGTTGCTCTGCAACCTGCCTCACGACTTGCCCTACAAGTGGCTCCCAGGACAGCGGCGGCCGACGCCGTGCGAGGCCCTGACCTGCGGGTCAAGGGGCGTCCCGTGCGAGCTCCGGGCCGCCGACTACTTCTCTGAGAGACCCTGACGGACGGAGAGAAGTCCTACCCAAGGTGTCCGTAGAGCCTGCTCGCGGCGGCAGGTACGCCCGGCCGCGGCTCGAAGGGCCCGGACAGCCGTCTCCCACGGGAGAAGGATGATCACACCGGGTACCCCGGGTACCCGCTGCGCGCCGGGCTGTCCGGGGGACCCCGGCGACCGACACGGCCTGTGCGTCGTTCTCCGCTCGGGGGCACACACCGATCGACGGAGGCCGGGATGGGAAGAGACGCCAAGCGTGCGAAGCAGGCCCGCAGGGACAGACGTCTGCGGGACACCTCCCGGACGGGCGCCACGGCCACCGTGCGCGAGCTGCGCACCCCCGACGACGTCCTCGACGCCCTGGCGGTGATGCTGCCGCAGCCCAAGACCGGGGACTGGCGGCCCGACGTCATCGGCGTGGACAAGCTCTCCCTGCAGGCCGGCCCCGACGCCTGGCCGCTCCTCAACGGCCACCGGGTCACGGAGGAGATGTGCGCCGCGCTGCGGGCGGACCGCCCGGAGCAGGCCGGCGACTTCGTCTTCGAGGACCTGGTCGCGATGTGCCGGGAGATGGGCCCGCCGGACTTCAGCGACCTCGGCGCGGTCCTCGGCACCATGGGCGGCTGCTCGGGCCTCCAGCTCGACCACGAGGACGGCAGCATGTCCTGCTCGCGCGGCCTGGACTGTCCTGGCGTCGCGCTGCCGCACGCCGGATGGACCGACTGCCGGACCCACGGGGCCTGTGCCCACTGCGACGGTCCGCCGGTCCGGTGGGAGTGCGACCGGCAGCAGGGCTGACGTCAGCACGCCGGACAGCGCTCCCTGAGAGGGCGGCCGGACAGCCCGCCTCCCGAGCCCGCGGCCGCCGGCGTCGCCTGCAGCCGCTCGCCCTTCTCCCCGCACCCCTCATCCGACCCGTTCGCCCCACGGAGTGCTGATCGACTTCTGTGAGAGCGATCCTGCGGGTGGATACGGCGGTGGCTATGGATTGCCACCCTCTGGATACGTGTCGGACCGCAGCGAAGATTTCAGTAGCGCACCAAAGACTTCAGTAGGTTCTTCAGCACGGTGCCGAACAGTTCAGTCAGAACGCGCTGGATCCTGGCGCACGTCGGTCACACATCGCGTGCCAGTCGAGATGCAAGGAGCATGCCCGGTATGGGATACACGGCAAGTGACATCGAGACCTACGGTCGCGCCGTCGACGCCGGTGAGGTGACGTTGGAGGAGGCCGTCTCGGCGCTGGTCGCCGCCAGCGAAGGGGGTCTGGCCCCGCTTGGAGCCGCTGACCTCGTGGCGAACTGGAGGACTGCCCGCCTTGAGTACACGGAGGTGGCCCCCGACGTTCTGCCCGAGGACCCCGACCAGCACCTGGCGTTCGTGAAGGAGTACGGCGAGCGGTCCCGGGCGAGGATCGCTGACCTGGACTTCGCGATGAGGAACGGCGTCATTCCCGCCCGGCTCCAGGACTGACCGCCGCACGGAAGATTTCAGTGTCCAGGTCAGAGACCTGCCGACTGAAATCTTCCCTGCGGGCCGACAATACGGCGTAGTCGGCCGTTTCCGGCCCGGCCGCGAGCGCGGCCGGGCCGGGCGTGCTCCTGGCGGCCGCCGGGGCTACCGGCGGGCGTTGCGGAGGTTCGCGGTGCCGCCGAGGGCGGTTACCGCGCCGCCGATGGTGCCGACGGCGGTCGCGGCCTCCGGGTTGTGCGTCAGCGCCAGCACCACCACCGCGACGATCGAGACGAGCGGCGTGAGGGTGGTCACCCACACGAGCAGCAAGG
>NZ_DATMVN010000467.1:0-3567 GCF_035563135.1 Streptomyces sp. | reverse complement strand
GGCCTGGCGTGGCTGTCGCAGATCGGTCTGTTCGTCCTGCTGGGCCTGCTGGCCAGTCCCAGCAGGCTCCCCGATGTGCTGCTGCCTGCACTGATCGTCGGCGGGGGCCTGCTGCTGTTGGCCCGCCCACTGTCGGTGGTCGTGTGCGCGACGCCGTTCCGCTCCCCGTGGAGGGAACAGGCGTTCATGTCCTGGGCCGGACTCCGGGGCGCTGTGCCGATCGTGCTCGCCACCATCCCGATCAGTGCGGAGCTGCCGGCAGCCGAGACGATCTTCGACATCGTCTTCGTCCTGGTCGTCGTCTTCACGATCGTCCAGGCGCCGACCTTGCCCTCACTGGCGCGGCGCCTGGGGGTCGGTGACGCGGAGGACGCGAGCGACGTGCTCATGGAGTCGGCACCACTGGAGCGGCTCGACGCGGACCTGCTCCAGTTCCTCGTGCCGGCGGACTCGAAGCTGCACGGCGTCACCATGTGGGAGCTGCGCCTGCCACCTGGCGCCGTCGTCTCCCTGATCGTCAGAGACGGCCACACGCTGGTCCCCGACCGGCAGACCACCCTCCGCCACGGCGACCAGCTGCTCCTCATCGTGCCCAGTAATGCCCGGCGCCAGGTCGAACACCGCCTGCGCGCGGTGCACCGCGCCGGCCGGCTCGCCAGCTGGCTCGGTGAGCAAGGAGAGATCGATTTGCCGCCGACCGACGGCCGCGGTCCGCAGATCCAGCGCGGATGGGACCGCGCTGTCCGGTCGCTGCGCGCCGCCGCGTCGCGCCGTGCGGGCGTAGCAGCGACCGGACGTCCCGCGGCTGACCTCGACCCGTCACCCCGGATGCCGCCGCAGGGGCGATGACCAGGTGCTGTCATCGCGTCGCATTATCCGGGTCTTGGTCCGCAACTAGTCCGCAGAACAGTTGATCGTCACCGTGACCTGCCAGCACTGCCCAATCACGAACGTGCAGTTGGGACCAGGGTTTCGGCAATCACCGTAAGGAGTCAACTGCAAAGAAGTTGTTCTGGGTCATTGGCCCCTTCATGACAAGCCTCGCTCTCTGGGAGCACCGATACGCCAGCATGTCTCTCGGATGACTCCCCGAGCGGCCTAGTCGAACCTCTCAGAGTTGAGAGCCCCGATCCTAACGCTTTTGACCCTCTCGACAAGGTAGGCGCCAAAGTCCGTAATCTCGTAGACCATGTTCTCCAAGTCGACCGGCTTTCGGCCCTGCATCAATTCTCGAAACCCCGCAGCCCTGCCTTCATCGATGATCGAGGTAGATAGGAGCGCGGCGGCCTCGCTCTGTAAGGTCAACAGGACAGTCGTAACCGAGCGGCGGGGCCAGTTGAGTTCCACGGCTAGCTGCGCTGACGTTCAGCGGATCGTTGTAATTTGCTCCCTGCTGAACTCGTAGATCGGCGGCTTGTTTAGAAGACAAAGCACACGGATGTTCGGAGCCTCCAGCACCCGCATCGCTCGGGTGAAGAGAAACTCCTCATCGACTACCGCCGTGTCTGTCGCCGCGTTGCCCAGCACGCGCCCGATGAGCTGGACCTTCTCTTGCATTGCTGTTTCCGCGGCTGCGTTCAGCGCCGTGGCAGCGAGCAGGGCAGTCGCCGCGTCCTAGGGCAGAGCCTCTGTCAACTCCAAGTACGACAAACCACTTTAGTCCGCTGCGGTCTGAACACAGGGTTTGCGGGACAAGGGGACGGAGATCCGGGAGAGGCCCTCGCGCTGGACCCTGCAGCCGAGGCCGTCCGCCTGGCCAAAATCCTGATGTTCGCGCCTCACGTGGCGGGGGGTGGACAGGCGCACGCGCCGGAGCTGTCCAGCAAGAACGACGAGAAACTCGCCGCCACGGTCATATCGACCCAACTGTCCGGTACCCTCGCTGCCCTCCGCGTGGACGCGCCCGGTGGCCCCTTTGGGTACCTCCGCATCTTCGCTTTCGACGTCAGGCACAGAGCGTTCATCAGGGAGCTGCTGCGGCTGATCCCGCTGTTGCCGGAGCGGGGTCTGGTCATCGACGTGCGGAGCAATCCGGGCGGCTACATCGTGGCGGCCGAGGCGGCCTTGCAGTTGTTCACGCCGATGCCCATCGAGCCTACGAAGTACTCCGTTTTGGCCACCCCGTTCACCCGGGCGTTGGCCGATGGGCCGTTGGCCGAGGACCTGGGGCCGTGGAAGAAGTCGCTGCACGATGCTGTCCGGAACGGGGAGCTCTACTCGCAGGCGATTCCGCTCACGCCGTCGAAGACGGCCAATGAGATTGGTCAGCAGTACGGGGGGCCGGTCCTGCTCGTGGCGGATTCGACCACCTACTCCTCCGGTGACCTCTTCTCGGCCGGATTCGTCGATAACAACATTGGGCCTTTCCTATGCGTCGGCTCGGCAACCGGCGCTGGTGGGGCAAATGTCTGGAACTATGACGAGATCCGCGCGGCGCTGGAAGCATCCGCCGAACCTCTGCGCACGTTGCCCGATGGGATCGGGTTGAGCTTCGCGTATCGGCGCGCAACGCGGTCCGGACCGAACGAGGGCAAGCCGATCGAGGACGTGGGCAACGAGGGCACACCGCACGAGCTGACCCTCGACGATCTGCTTCACGGCAACCGTGACCTGTTGGCCCACTGCATCAGCGAACTGCGCAAGCTGCCGTTCTCGAAGCGGAACGCCGGGATCGACGAGGCCGACCGCACGGTGACCGTTGAAACCGACGGACTCGACCGTCTCGACGTGTTCTTCGACGGGCATCCCGGGAGCACGTACGAACTCACCTCAGGCGTCCCGGTCATGGTGGCCTATCCACAGGGCACTAAGCAGGTTAGCCTGACTGGATTCGACGACGACGAGGTACGTCAACGGCGAACCATCCGCCTGTAGCCCTCCGATTCCGGACCCCGCACATCGTATGTGAACGGCGGGGTTACTTTCGTTGCATCTCGGGAGATCCCATGCGCCACCGTACCCATCACCACCGGACCGTGGCCGCCGTAGCGGCCCCCGTGCTATTGGGCACCGGCGCCGGGAGCGCCGAAGACGTGCTCGCCGCTGCGAAGCCGACCGCGCCGGAGTGGTCGCTGTGACCGCGGCGGACGTGCCTCCCGGGAAGGTGCTGGAGCACCTCGAGGTGTTCCAGGCCATCGCCAACGCCAACAACGGCAACCGGGCCTCGGGCACGTCCGGCTACCGGGGCAGCGTCGACTACGTGGTCGGCAGGCTGAGGGCCGCCGGCTACGCCCCGCGGGTCCAGAACTTCTCCTTTCCCTTCTTCCAGGAGGTCAGCCCGGCCACGGTCAGCGCGGGCGGCAGGCAGCTCGCCGCCGCGGACGTCGCGGTCATGACCTATTCCGGCTCCGGGACGGTGACGGCACCGGTGCAGGCCGTGGGAACGACCGGCGAGAGGGGCGCGAGCACCAGCGGGTGCGAGGCCGGGGATTTCGCCGACTTCGTGCCGGGGAACATCGCACTGCTCCAGCGGGGCACGTGCGCCTTCGGGGTGAAGGCCGCCAACGCGGCGGCCGCCGGGGCGTCCGCGGTGCTGATCTTCAACACGGGACTGCCCGGGGCGGAGGG
>NZ_DATMVN010000466.1:0-4340 GCF_035563135.1 Streptomyces sp. | reverse complement strand
CGGTTCGCGGACGCGGGAAAACCGGTGGTCGTGGTGGAGGAACAGCCTGGCATCCCTCCTCGTGTCCGGTTCCTCTACCAGGACTTGTCCGGGACCTACAGCGAAGTCATGGCCCGCTCCGGCCTGGCCGAACAGCTCGACCTCGTACCCCACCCCGAGGGCGGCTGGGCTCAGTCGGTGTGGACGTCGTCCGTCTCGGTGGAACCCGCCGGCTACGCGGGCACCCGGGCGAGCGCGACCGCTCTGCACTATGTCCTCGGCCCCACCGAACAGTCCCGTTGGCACCGGGTCCGTTCCGACGAATTGTGGTTGTGGCAGGCGGGCGGCGCCCTGCGCTTCCTCACCGGAGGGGACGCCGCGAAGCCGTCCTCCGCACAGGCGCGGATCCTGGGTCCGGACCTGGCGGCGGGAGAGCGTCTGCACATCGTCGTACCCGGGGGCACCTGGCAGGCGGCGCTCCCCCTGCGCCCCGCCGAGACCCTCATCACGTGCGTGGTCTCCCCTGGATTCGATGAAGCCGACTACCAAATCCTGTGAGTGACGTGTGGCGGGCCTCGCGCGAACGACGCCCCCGAAACCGGCAGCGCGACCTTGACGAACGGCATGGAGGCCCCCGCACCGGCGTAACCTCTGGTCGGTCTCGCAGGCCCCTGCGCCGGGCCCGGCCCGTGCCGGGCCCGGTGGGTGTCGGCACCGGAACGGCCGACGGGAAGAGGCGGGCAGGGGCCGCCCACGGACATCAGCCGTAGGCCTTCCGGAACTTGTCGACGATGTAGTCACCCGACCGGACCGGGGAGTACCGAGGCGGATTCCCCGGACCGGTGCACGTGGGGATGCATTCGATCAGAGCGTCGTAGGCCGGCTGGTGGAAGAACGGCACCGAGTAGCGTTCCGTCCACGCCAGCTCACGGGGAGGGTTGACGACGCGGTGGACGGTGCTGATCCATCGATCGTTGGTCCAGATCGCCATCAGGTCACCGATGTTCACGACGAACGAGCCCTCGATGCGGGGGACGTCCAGCCACTGACCGGCCTTGTCCTGGACCTGGAGACCCCCCGGTCCCTCGTCCTGGTAGAGGATGGTCAAGCTGCCCCAGTCGCTGTGCACCCCCTTGCGGAGCTGCCCGGGGGCCGGCGGGTGCGGTTGCGGAGGGTAGTAGTTCGCGGTGAGGTTCGTCATGTGCCGGTCGATCTTGTCCGTGAACCAGTCCTCCGGCAGGCCGAGGGCCAGCGCGAACAACCGCATGATCTCGGCGGCGAGCTGCTCCATGGCCCGGTAGTAGGCCCGGTACGCCTGGGTGAACCCCGGCAGTTCGGGCCACGGATTGGGGGTACGCAGCGCGGGGTCGGCGTCCGGCGGCAGCAGGTGGGAGCCGTCGGGCTCACCGAGCCGGTTGATCGTGAAGGTTTCCGCCACATCGGGCAGGGCCCGTTCCCGTTCGGCCTCGGCGCCCTCCCTCGACGCAGCCACGCTGCCGTCACGTCCGAACCCCCGCATCAAGGGGTCGGCGGGGTCCGCCAGAAGTGCGGCCTTCCGCTCGCCCGGCAGGGCGAAGAACGAGCGGGTCGCCCGGTACATGCTCGTGATCGTGTCGTCGGGAACACCGTGGCCGACGATCACCAGGAAGCCACTCGTGCGGCAGGCTCCGTCGATCGCGTCGGCCAGTCGGCGGTCCGACGCCTCGGTGGAACGCGCCCCGCTCAGATCGATCACCGGCACGTGACCGCCGACGACCGTCACAGGCGCCGTCCCTTCCTGTTCTCCCCTGGTCTGCGGCATCGCATCTCCCTTCTTCTCTCCTCCGTCGCGGGGGTGGGGTGCTGCCCACTCCCGCGCCATGTCCTCCACGTCGTCCGCAGCCCGGAGGCTGTCCCGTTCTCCCGGATGACCCTGCGCGCGGCGCCGGGTCTCCACAGCCACCGGGGAAAGTCATGGGGACACTCGGCCATGGGCCGCGAAGGCCGCGTAGGTCAGGGGCATCAGGCGCCCGAAAGCCGCTTCCATCTGCTCCGCGACCATCTCGATCTCCCGCTGCGGGTGGGACGCGTAGGCCGCTTCCTCGTCATGGACGCGCAGACTGAGGAAGTGCATGAGGGAACGGGCGTTGCACGTCGCGTACACGGTGGAGTACGTGGCCACCGGAAGTACCACACGGGCCAACTCGCGCGCGATGCCGGCATCCAGCATGCGCCGGTACTCATGGTGTGCGACACGGTAGGCCGCCACAGCGGCTTCCCTCAGCAGTGCGCGGTCCTTCTCCGTCCCCCGCACATATCTGTAGTGGCCGGGCTTGCCCGCCTGCTTCAGCGCGCGTTCACCGTCCGGGAGGTAGAAGACGTTCCTCAGCTCCCTGTACCGCGCGCTCTCCTCGTTGAAGGACCACATGCGATGGCGCATCAGATGGCGGATGGTGAAAATCGGCGCGTGCACCAGAAAGGTCATCGAGTTGTGCTCGAAAGGGCTTCCGTGCCGACTGCGCATCAGGTAGCCGATGAGTCCTTCCGCGTACGCGTCGCCACCGTCCTCGCCCTGCGCTCCGGGCCCGAGCGTGGAGACCCGGGCGGCACGGACCACTCCCGCGTCGGACGCCATGGAATCCACGAGTTCGGCAGTGAGGGTGCTGCGTATCCGAATCTCCTCGCCGACCCCACCGGGCACGACGTCGTCGCTCATGATCGATGACCTTCCTTTCGTTTGCCGCTTGCCGCTTGCCGCTTCCCGTTTACGGCTTCCGGCGGCGGTGCGTGGCCGTCGGCCGGAGGCCCAGCCGGGCCGGCCCGGCGGAAGCCCGAGTGAGCCGCACGGCCCGGCGACCGGCCCGCCGGGCCCCTCCCCGGGAGTACCGACGCGCGGAGTCGCGTGCCGCGGCCGGCTCCGGCCGTGGTCAGAGAATGGTGACGAGGAAGGGTCCGGCGGTGTTGGTCATTCCCTGCGGTGTGGCACAGGCCAGGAGGTCGGTGCTGGTGAGGACGATCGTGATGACGAGGGTGTGTCCCGCGAAGTCACCGCTGACGATCGGGCCGGTGCTCACCAGGACCGTCGTGCCGTTGGGGCGCAGCGCGACGGAGTAGGACTGCGTGAAGACGGAGGGCTGCGTGCCGGGGTTGGCCCATGTGATCCTGCCGACGCCGGCGCTGCTCCCGGTGAGGCAGTTCAGGTTGCCGCTTCCCGTGAAGTCGTACGTACCGGCCGTGTGGTTGAGGTCGGTGGAGACGCAGAGCCCGAGCGTGCCGGTGACCTCGAGGTCCACCTGGGGCGGCGGAGTGGCGAACGTCAGGCCTGGTGTGTACGTGGTGCTCTGGGTCCCCAGCGGGCAGGAGACGATGCCGTCGGCGGCGGCCGCCGTGGTGGCCGGCAGGGCCAGGGGCGCTCCGAGGGCCAGGAGCCCGGCGACGCCGAGGGCCGCGGTGCGTATGCGTAAGCGGTCTTTGAAGGACATGACGCGTCACTCCTTGGTCGGATCGTGAAAGGTGACTGGGCACATCGGGACGAGCTCGCCCGCCGTCTCACCTTGACGGTGCGCGGACGGGGAGGCCATAGCCTGGCAGGAGGGTGCGTACACCAGCCCGTACGGCGCACACCCCGCATCTCCCGCGCACACCCGTGTGCGCGGGCGGGATCCGCGCACCGGGGCGCGAACGAACGCGTGGGATGTACGCCACCTGGTTGTGGCAGCCGAGGAGCTGGGCTTGTTCCGCTTTGACGGACATGTGAGATCAAGGGCTCGCCCCCCGGGAGGATGTCCATCTTGGAGAGCACGGGGAGAAGCCTCGTCGCGCTCGCCGTTCGTTCACGCCGGAGTTCAGGGCTGGGATGGCGGAGCTGTGCCGTCGCGGCGACCGCTCGGTCGGCCCGGTATCGCCGGCCACGGATCGCTGACCACCATCCAGCGCTGCCTCCACCCGAACGTACACAAGATCAGGGCCGCCGGAGCGGCACTCTCCGCGTACCTCAGCGTGTCGCGCGCACCGCGCTCGCCGCCGGGCCCGATCGTCGTGACCCGCTGGCCTGGGACAAGAGAACTGGTCCCCGACCGTTCCCCAAGAATGATCAAGGGCCGGTCTCGGATGTCTCCGAAACCGGCCCTGATCTGCGACTCTCACGAGTCGGGACGACAGGATTTGAACCTGCGACCCCTTGACCCCCAGTCAAGTGCGCTACCAAGCTGCGCCACGTCCCGCTGCCCGTCTGACCTGGGGTTTCCCCCTGGCTGAACGCGCATGAGAACAATACCGCACTTCAAGCGGTGCTCACGAACCCGTTTACGGCCACCGGATCTCAACCACGCTGGGCCCTGGAAGGACCCGGCACGCCGTGCCGCGCCGGCCGAGCGGCCCCT
>NZ_DATMVN010000465.1:0-2336 GCF_035563135.1 Streptomyces sp. | reverse complement strand
GACATGATCGGCTCCCCGAACCACGGCCGCTTCGTCTACGACGGCGACGCCTCGGCGTTCGGCCCGGACGACGGCTCGGTGCCCGCCCCGGCCGGCTCGGCCGCGATCGAGGCGGCCTTCCACGAGCACTTCGGCTCCCTTGGCCTGGCCTCGGGCGAAACCGAGTTCAGCGGCCGCAGCGACTACGGGCCGTTCATCGCCGAGGGCATCGCCTCCGGCGGGCTCTTCACCGGCGCCGAGGGGATCAAGACCGTGGAACAGGCCGCGCTGTTCGGCGGCCGGGCCGGCATCGGCTACGACTTCTGCTACCACGCGTCGTGCGACGACCTCAGCAACATCGACCACCGGACGCTGGACGAGATGACCGGCGCGGCCTCCGCCGTGATCCTGCGCTTCGCCAACTCCCCCCTGGACCTCGAGGAGGAGGGCCGGCGGCTACTCGCCGCCGTGGCGCCCGTACCCGCCGCCACCGTCGACCAGGGACACGGCCCGAGCAACGCCGCCGAGGCGAGACAGCCGCGCTGAGGCGGCCACGCTGGGGCCGATGCGCCGCCCCCCACCGCGGGGCCGAGGCCCGCACAGGATCCAACGGTTACGAGCAGGCCGGGCAGCCGCGTCTGTCCACGCGTGGACGATGCTCTTGGGCCGCGACCGACTGTGCGTAGGAAGGCGTCAGTGGCCGCGTCCTAAGTCTCGACGGTTGGGCGCGGCCACACCTCTGCCTGCTTCCTTACAACCGGCGTCCCTCCGGCTGTCGCGGGGCGGGGGAAGGGTGGGCCGTAGGCCCATCCCGCAGGGACGCGGAGCGCCCTTCCGGCGACCGAGACAGGCGGAAGACTGCCACCGGGTGGGAAGCGGCACCTCCAGCTTCGGCACGGCGTCCCAAGGCGGAGGGGTCTGACGCACGACTGCTCGTGCTTGCGAACATGTGGTCAGCACTCTGTCAGCAAAATGTCCGTCGAGGGCCGTCGACAGCACTCATCAGCTCGGCACAACACCGCAGCTCAGAGCCGCAATGAGCAACCGGAGCCCAGGTCAGGACCACGCTTGGATCGGTTTCCTGAATCGAGTGTCCTAACCCCCAGCGGGGTTTCATCGGTGCGCGGACTGGGAGCGGCACCCCGAGGTCAACCCCTCCCAGGCGGCCGGGCCGACGGACGAAGCCCCGCGTCCCCACTACTGGAGAACTACTGGAGAAGCGGGTGGACGCTCCCGGGCACCTGGCGCACCGTGATTTAGCCGATCTTCGGCGTCCCCAGGGTGATGGTCTGCCCCTAGGTTCTGCCCCCAGCCCACCTGCGGACCTGTGAGCGCTACACCGGGACCTCGGGTGGGCGCCGGATCGACCGACGACGAGGGGCAGCAGCATGGCCAGCATCTCGAGGTTGCCGAACGGCAAGTACCGGCCGCGGTACCGGGACGAGCACGGCAAGGAGCACGCCCGTCACTTCGACCGCAAGGTCGACGCCCAGCGTTGGCTCGACGAGGTCACCGCGGCCGTGGTCACCGGCACCTACGTCGACCCGGGCGCGGGCCGGCAGACCTTCGCCGAGTACTACGCCGAGTGGTCGGCCCGCCAGGTGTGGGCACCCGGCACCGAGACGGCGATGAGCCTGGCCGCCCGGTCCACGACCTTCACCGACGTCCGGATGCGGTCCCCGCGCCGCTCGCACCTCGAGCACTGGGTCAAGAGCATGGTCTCCCGCGGCCTGGCGCCGGGCACCGTGCACACCCGGACCAACAACGTCCGCGCCGTTCTGCGCGGCGCCGTGGCCGACCGGGTGATCCCGCGCGACCCGAGCGAGGGCGTCGCACTCCCCCGCCGTCGCCGCGCGGCCGCCGCCATGACGCTGCCGACCCCCGCCCAGGTCGGGGCGATCCTCGAGGCCGCCGACGGACCCTTCCGCGCCTTCGTCGGGCTGTGCGGCTTCGCCGGCCTGCGCCTGGGTGAGGCGGCCGCCGTCCGCGTCGGTGATGTCGACTTCCTCCGCCGCACCCTCACCGTCGCCCGCCAGGTTCAGCGCGCCCCGGGCGGCGCCATCGAGCTGCGTGCACCGAAGTACGGCAGCGAGCGACAGGTGTACCTCGCGCCGTCACTGGTCGACCTGCTCGCCGGGCACGTCGCCGCCCACTGCCCGGAGGGCACCTGGCTCTTCAGCGAGGACGCCGGCCAGCCGCCGCACCAGATCACGGTCGGTCACCGCTGGCGGACGACGCTCGCCGCAGCCGGCCTCAGCGGCGTCGAGCTGCACGACCTCCGGCACTTCTACGCCTCCGGGCTCATCGCCCTCCGGCTGCGACGTCGTCACCGTCCAGCGGGCCCTCGGGCACGCCAG
>NZ_DATMVN010000464.1:0-8592 GCF_035563135.1 Streptomyces sp. | reverse complement strand
GCGGTACATCAAGCACCGGCGTATCACCGGCACCCTCTGGCTGACGGCCGACGTGCATTACACCTCTGCTCAGCACTACGCCCCGGAGCGCGCCGCCTTCAAGGACTTCGCACCGTTCTGGGAGTTCGTCTCGGGCCCGCTGGCCGCGGGTGGCTTCCCCGCCAACGCGCTGGACGGGACTTTCGGTCCTGAGCGGGTCTTCGTCCGGGCGCCGGACCGGGCGAACGTGTCCCCCATGGAGTCACCGCAGTTCTTCGGGGAGGTCGACATCGACGGCGGGAGCGGGGAGCTGACCGTGCGGCTCCGGGCGCAGGGCGGCACGGTCCTGTTCAGCAAGGCGCTGCAGCCGGGCCGTACCGGGCAGTGACGGTGCGCGGGCGGGAGGGCGGCGTGAAGCCGGACCGGGGGACGGCATGAAGCCGGGCCGTCGGCAAGCTCGGTGAGCACACGAAAAGGTGCTGAAGACGACCAGATACACACGTAACCCATCAGTCACAGTGCGTTCGTGATCAGGCAACACCGTTCGGTCACAGTGAAGGCATGACTGATGTGACATCCGCGAAGAGTGCCCGCCGCCCGTATCACTGGCGGCGGGACCTGATCGAACTGGCCGCGCTCTTCACGGCGGTCGCCGTGGCCGACGCGATCGCCAACCTGATCGGGCACCAGCCCGACGGCCCTTATCTGCTCATCGCCTCGGCCGTGGCCCTGGTGGCCACGGCCGCCTTCCACACCTGGTGGGCGCGACGGCACAGCCACGCACCGCCCCCGGACACCGGTACCGGCCCGGAGCACCCCTCCGAGGACGCCGACGAGGCGGGCGAAACGGTGCTGTGGCGGATGCGGACGACCGTGCGGGACACCCCCGGCACCCTGGCTGCCCTCTGCGTCGCCCTTGCACGCCACCGCATCGACATCCTCACTCTGCAGACCCATCCGCTGGCCGAGGGCACCGTCGACGAGTTCCTGCTGCGTGCGCCCGCCACGCTGCCGGCCCAGCGGCTCACCCGGGAGGTCTCCGCGGCCGGCGGTTCCTCCACCTGGATCGAGCGGGCGGACGCCCACGACCTGGTGGACACGCCCACCCGGCTCCTCGGGCTCGCCACCCGCACGGCGCTGGACGCCGCCGAGCTCCCGCTGGCCCTGCGCCAGCTCCTGGGCCGGTGCACCATCCACTCGCTGCCCGCCCTGCCGGTCGCCGGCCGTCCGGCCGCCGAGAACGCACCGGTGGAAGGCGTCCTGGAGGACACCGTGATGCGGCTGCGCGATCCGTCGGGCGGCGCCCTCACCGTCGAGCGCCCTTATCTCCCCTTCACCCCGACCGAGTTCGCCCGGGCCCGGGCCCTCGTCGAGCTCGACGCCAGGCTCGGCCCGCGCGTTCCGCGCAACGAGGACGTCCTGACCCTGCCCGAGGGCAACGAGATCACGGTGCGCCGCGCGGACCGCGGGGACCTCGACGCGGCCCTCGCCATGCACGGCCGCTGCTCCGAGCACACCCTCGGCCTGCGGTACCACGGTCCGGTCCGTGACGCCGACCGCTATCTGGACCATCTGCTGAGCCCGCGCTTCGGACGCACACTCACCGCGCAGACGGCCTCCGGCCGGCTGGTGGCGCTCGGTCATCTGCTCTGGGACGGGGACGAGACCGAGGTCGCCCTCCTCGTCGAGGACGACTGGCAGCGTCGAGGCATCGGCTCCGAACTCCTCGGCCGGCTGGTGGCCCTGGCCGTCGAGGCGGGCTGCGAGAGCGTGTACGCGGTGACACAGGCCCACAACACGGCGATGGTGGCCGCCATGCGGGCGCTCTCACTGCCCCTCGACTATCAGATCGAGGAGGGCACTCTGGTCATCACCGCCCGGCTGGCCGCGGCTCCTGCCCAGCCGTCCGGCCGGCTGACGGCGGAACCGGTGGCCCGCCCGGGAGCGTCGCCGACGTCCCGGCCGCTCCCCCGGACCGGGCAGGCGCAACAGGGCTTCCGCCACTGAGCGCCTGACACAGATCCGCCCAGAGGTCCTCGACGTCCTCGAGACCGACCGACATGCGCAGCAGGCGGTCACCGACACCCGCGGCCTTCCGGTCTCCCTCACCCACGATGCGGTGGCTGATGGAGGCCGGATGCTGGATGAGCGTGTCCACGCTGCCGAGGCTCACGGCGGGTGTGATCAGCCGGACTGCCGCGATGATTCCGTGGGGGTCCCCGAACACCTCGAAGGACACCATCGCCCCGCCCACCTCCGGGTAGTGCACGCGTGCGACGCGGGGGTCCGCCGAGAGCCTGCGGGCCAGTTCCGCCGCTGAAGCCGATGCGGCACGGATCCGTACCGGCAGCGTGGACAGCCCGCGCAGCAGCAGATAGCCGGCCATCGGATGCAGCACGCCCCCGGTGGCGAACCGCACCTGCCGCAGGACGGCGGCGAACTCCTCGTCGCAGGCGACGACACCGCCCATCACATCGCCGTGCCCGCCCAGGTATTTGGTGGCGCTGTGCAGCACGATCCGGGCCCCGTGTTCGAGCGGCCGCTGGAGTACGGGTGTGGCGAAGGTGTTGTCGACGAGGAGCGGCACGGAACCGCAGGAGTGCGCCACGGCCCGGATGTCGATCTCGGCCAGGGTCGGATTGGCGGGCGTCTCCACCATCACGAGACCGGTGTCCGGCCGGATCGCCTCCGCGATGCCCGCCGGGTCCGTCCAGGTCACCTCGGTGCCCAGCAGTCCGGCGCCCAGGAGGTGGTCGCTGCAGCCGTAGAGCGGACGCACCGCGACCACATGGCGCAGCCCCGGACTCGCGCGGGCCAGCAGGACGGCGGTGAGCGCCGCCATCCCGCTGGCGAAGGCGACCGCGCTCCCGGCGCCTTCCAGCCGGGCCAGTGCCGTTTCGAAGCGGGCAGTGGTGGGGTTGTCCAGCCGTGCGTACACGGGAGGGCCGTCGGGCCTGGCTCCGGTGGCGGCGAAAGCGTCGATGCGCGCGGCTTCGTCCCGGGAGTCGTACGAGGGGTAGGTGGTGGACAGATCTATCGGCGCGGCGTGCAGACCCTGGGAGGCGAGATCGTCGCGTCCCGCGTGCACGGCTTCGGTGGCGAGCGCCCTGGACCGGAAGGAGGGCTGGGATGTCAGCGAGGAGGCTTCGGTGTCCATGACACCAGACTGAACAGTGACCGCCTGAGGGGGCCCGTACGCCGTGCTACGTTCGCCCGATGCCCGAATCCGTCGTTCTGGACCCGGTCGACCTGCACATTCTGCGCCTCCTGCAGAACGATGCGCGGACGACGTACCGAGAGCTCGCCGCCGAGGTCGGCGTGGCACCGTCCACGTGTCTGGACCGCGTGGCACGGCTGCGCCGGTCGGGTGTGATCCTCGGGCACCGGCTGCGGCTCGATCCGGCGCGGCTCGGCCGTGGCCTGGAGGCGCTGCTGCTGGTCCAGGTGCGGCCGCACCGCAGGGAGCTCATCGGCCCGTTCGTCGAACGGATCAGGGCGCTGCCGGAGTCCCGGGCGTTCTTCCACCTCACCGGGCCCGACGACTATCTCGTGCACGTGGCCGTCGCGGACCCGACGGACCTCCAGCGCCTGGTGCTGGACGAGTTCACCTCACGCCGTGAGGTGGCACGTGTGGAGACCCGGCTGATCTTCCAGCAGTGGGAATGCGGTCCGCTGATGCCGCCCACGACAGGCACACCGGATGCGGCCTCCCCGAAGAAGCGTCCCGGCGCCTGCGCGTCGTAGAGGCCGTGGCGCAGGGGCCGCAGGAGATCTTCACCGGCCGAAGTCCCTTTCCCCGTGACGCGAAGGCTCTCGCCGTACGAGGATGTCCACATGTCAGACACATCGAGCAGCGCACTGCCGCGCCAGGTCGCCGACGCCTACGTCGACGCATACATCGAACTCGACCCGATCACCGGTACCTATCTCGGTGTCGCGGAAAGCTATCGCCGGCTGCCCGATTTCTCGCCCGCCGGGCAGGACGCCATGGCCGGACTCATGCGCAGCACCCTCGTGGAGCTCGACGCCGCAGAGCAGGCGCCGGGCGCGGACACCGACGAGGAGCGGCGTTGCGCACGGCTGCTGAGGGAACGCCTGACGGCCGAACTCGCCGTCCATGAGGCCGAGGAGGGGCTGCGGGCCGTTTCCAACATCCACTCCCCGGCCCACAGCCTCCGTGATGTGTTCTCGGCGACGCCGACGGCGACGGACGAGGACTGGGCCGCGGTCCTGGACCGCCTGCGGGCGGTACCGGACGCTCTGGAGGGATATCGAGCCTCGCTCGCCCTCGGACTGGAACGCAAGCTGCACGGCGGCCCGAGGCCGGCCGCGACCTTCATCGGTCAGCTCGGCAACTGGGCGGGAGAGGACGGCCCCGGCTTCTTCCAGGAGTTCGTGGCCGAGGGCCCCGGATCACTGCGCACGGAGCTGGACGAAGCCGCCGGGCAGGCCGCCGGGGCCCTGGTCGCGCTCCGGGACTGGATGCGGGACGTGTACGCCCCCGCGATCGAGGGTTCCCCCGACACCGTCGGCCGTGAGCGTTACGCCCGCTGGGCCCGCCAGTTCAACGGCACGGATCTGGACCTCGACGAGGCGTACGCGTACGGCTGGTCCGAATACCACCGGCTGCTGGCCGAGATGAGGGCCGAGGCGGACAAGATCCTGCCGGGTGCGGGGCCTTGGGAGGCGCTCGCCCACCTCGATGTCCACGGCAAGCACATCGAGGGCGTGGACGAGGTCCGGGTCTGGCTGCAGGGCCTGATGGACGAGGCCATCGAGGCGCTCGACGGCACACACTTCGAACTCGCCGAGCGCGTACGCAAGGTGGAGTCCCGGATCGCTCCCCCGGGAGGTGCCGCCGCTCCGTACTACACCGGGCCCTCGGAGGACTTCTCGCGCCCCGGCCGCACCTGGCTCCCCACCATGGGCGAGACCCGCTTCCCCGTCTACGACCTGGTGTCCACCTGGTACCACGAGGGCGTCCCCGGGCACCACCTCCAGATCGCCCAGTGGACGCATGTCGCCGACAGCCTCTCGCGTTACCAGGCATCGGTCGGCCAGGTCAGCGCCAACTCCGAGGGCTGGGCGCTGTACGCCGAGCGGCTCATGGACGAACTGGGCTTCCTGCCCGACGCGGAGCGCCGGCTCGGCTATCTGGACGCGCAGATGATGCGGGCCTGCCGGGTGATCGTCGACATCGGCATGCACCTGGAGCTGGAGATCCCCGCGGACTCGCCGTTCCACCCGGGTGAGCGGTGGACGCCGGCTCTGGCCCAGGAGTTCTTCGGCAGCCACAGCGGCCGGCCCGCCGACTTCGTGGAGAGCGAACTGACCCGCTACCTGTCGATGCCGGGGCAGGCCATCGGCTACAAGCTGGGCGAGCGGGCCTGGCTGCTGGGCCGGGAGAACGCCCGCAAGGCACACGGCGACGCGTTCGACCTGAAGGCCTGGCACATGGCGGCCCTGTCCCAGGGGTCGCTCGGCCTGGACGACCTGGTGGACGAGCTGTCCAGGCTCTGAGCCACGCGGGCCCGGGGGCCGGTGCGTGATCACCGGCCCCCGGAGCGGGGGCCCGGCGCCGGACCCCCGCCCCGCCCCTCCCCCCTGCCGACGTCCGAAGGACGATTCCCCCATGACCGCGCCCGGCTTCCTGTTCTGCTGCGACCCACTGCGTCCGCGGTCTCCCGATCCCCGGTTCGCCCAGGAGGCGGCTGCGGTCCGGCGCACCGGCGCGCGGGCCGTTCTCATCGATCATGACGCGCTGCTCGCCGGGGACGCGGAGCGCGCCGTCGCCGGGGTGGGGCGGGACTCGGGGCCGTACTGGTACCGGGGCTGGATGATTCCGTCCGCCCGTTACGCGGAGCTGGAGCGTGCGCTCGTCGCCCGTGGCTGCTCACTGCTCACCGACGCCTGTGCGTACCGGACCGCCCACGAACTCCCCGGCTGGTACGAGGCGTTCCGCGGGCTCACCCCGCGCAGCGTCTGGCACGCCCTGTCCGCCGAGGAGCCCTTGCCTGATCCCTGCCTCTGGCCGGACATCGCAGGGGCTCTCGGCTCCGGTCCGGGCATCGTCAAGGACTTCGTGAAGTCCCGTAAGCACGAATGGCATGAGGCGTGTTTCGTCCCGGAGCTGAGGGATACGGACCGGCTCGCCGCCGTCGTCGGCCGGTTCCTCGAACTGCAGGGGGACTTCCTGGCCGGCGGGGTGGTGCTGCGGGCGTACGAGCCCTTCGTGCCCGGCGGGGAGGCGCGGGTGTGGTGGGTGGACGGTGAGGCCGTGCGGGTGACGGCCCATCCGGACACGCCCGGCCGGGCGCCGGCGCCCGTCCTCGGCACCGTCGGCGAGGCCGTGCGCGCCCTCGGCTGCCGGTGGGTGACCACCGACATGGCACTGCGGGAGGACGGGGTGTGGCGGGTGGTCGAGGTCGGTGACGGCCAGGTCAGCGGCCTGCCCGCCGATGACGACGGCCAGGCCCTTTTCAGCGTGCTCCTCGGCCTCTGAGCCCACCCTGGGCACGGCCGGCGTGGGCACACCGGCTCAGCAGCCGCAGTCCTCGGCGTCCACGGGAGCGGTGAGAGGGTCGGCCGTACGCCGCTCCGGCCCCTCCCCGCTCTCGAAGGTGAATCCCTCGCGCACCCAGTACTCGAATCCGCCGAGCATCTCCTTGACCTGGTAGCCGAGTTCGGCGAGGGCCAGAGCCGCCTTGGCCGCACCGTCGCAGCCCGGCCCCCAGCAGTACGTGATCACGGGGACGGCCGGGTCGAGGAGGCCGGCGGCCTGCTCGGCGATGAGGGCGGTCGGCAGGTGCACCGCCCCGGGGACGTGCCCCTGGTCCCAGGAGGCGGTGGACCGGGAGTCCAGTACGACGAAACCGGGGTCGCCACCCGCCTCCAGGGCGTGGGCCACATCGGAGACGTCGGCGTGGAACGCGAGCGACGCGCCGAAGTACGCGGCGGCGGCAGCCGGGGAGGCGGGTGGGACGCGGAGGACGGAACGGGCGGTGGTGATGTTCTGTGAGGCCATGGCCAGAAAACTACGGCCGGTTCACCCTCGCCGGAAGCAGTGATCAACGGCACATCGCTTGTTCTCCCGGGGATTCCCCTGTTGCCTGGCGCCCATGACCGAATATTCCCCGGACGCCACGGACTGGCGCATCCTCGATGTCCTGCAACGCGACGGACGTGCGACGTTCGCCGAGCTGGCCCGCGCCGTGTCGATGTCACCGAGCGCCGTCACGGAGAGGGTGCGCCGTCTGGAGGAGATGGGCGTGATCAGCGGATACGCCGCGGTGGTCGACCCGGAACGGCTGGGTCTGCCGATTCTCGCCCTCGTACGGCTGCGCTACCCGAACGGCAACTACAAGCCGTTCCACGACCTGACGGACAGGACGCCGGAGATCGTGGAGGCTCATCATGTGACCGGCGACGACTGCTTCGTGCTGAAGGTGACCGCCAGGTCGATGCGTCATCTGGAGGAGGTCACGGGAAGGATCGGTACGCTCGGCTCCGTGACCACCAGCATCGTGTACTCCTCACCTCTCCCCCGTCGGCCGGTCAGCCGCTGAGTGTGCCGGCCGCCCGGTGGACCACCGCCGATCCGTGCCGTTCCTTCACCACCTCGAGCTGGACGGGGATGCGGCGGCGCAGGTCGGCCACGTGACTGACGATGCCGACACTGCGGTCGCGTTCACGCAGCGAGTCCAGGACGTCGAGCACCTCGTCCAGCGTCTGGTCGTCCAGGCTGCCGAAGCCCTCGTCGATGAAGAGCGTGTCCAGGCGCACGCCGCCCGCTTCGTCCGTCACCACGTCGGCGAGGCCGAGGGCCAGGGCGAGCGAGGCGGAGAAGGTCTCTCCGCCGGACAGCGTCGCCGTGTCGCGCTCCCGGCCCGTCCAGGAGTCGACGACGTGCAGGCCGAGCCCCGCCCTTCGTCCCCCGCTGCGCTCGTCCGAGTGCACCAGCGTGTAGCGGCCCGACGACATCCGCCGGAGGCGGGCCGTCGCCGCGGCGGCCACCTGTTCGAGGCGGGCCGCCAGCACGTACGCCTCGAGCCGCATCTTGCGCTCGTTGTCCGCCGAGGTGCCCGCGGTCAGGCCGGCGAGGCGGGCCACCCGTTCGTACTCCTGGCGCAGCGGCCCCAGGGCGCGCACCCCGTCCTCGGTGAGGCGTGAGAGCCGGCCGAGCTCCGCACTGCGCTCCTGCGCGGCGGCATGCGCGGCGGCGCTGTCGCGCAGCACCTTCCCCGACCGTTCGTACACGGCCCGCGCCGCGTCCGGGGCCGCGGGCGGGTGCCCGGCGGCCGCCCGGGCGTCCTCCTCGGCGAGCCGGTCCGCGACCGTGGCGGCCTCCGTCTGCCATACGTCGATCCGGCGCTGCAACTCCCGCTGCGCGGTGTCGCCGAGCCGCTTCGCGGCAGCGGCCTGCGGGGTGTCGAACCCGGCCCTGAAGGCGGCGTCGGCAAGCCTGCCGTCGGCCTCCTTGAGCCGTTCGGCGGCGCTCTGCTCGGCGCGGAGCGCTTCGGCGGCCCCGGCCAGCAGGCCGACGCGGCGCTCCAGCAGGCCCGCGTGCTCGGCGACCGAGGCGCAGTCCCCCCGGGCCTTCGCCAACTCGGCCTC
>NZ_DATMVN010000463.1:0-6151 GCF_035563135.1 Streptomyces sp. | reverse complement strand
GAATCCGCCCTGGGGCGGTTCGTTGGGCGGCTGGGGCGGCTGGGTCATGGCGTACGTACCTCTGCGGAGTCTGGGGGGAGGGGGCTGCGGTTGCCGGTGTCGGCCGTTACTTGCCGAAGGCCATCATGGTCGTCTGCTTTTTCTCTTCCTCGTCGCTGCCGGCACTGACGCGGTCGCTGACGACGAAGGACCGGCCACCCGCGTAGAGGGTCTTGGAGGAGAAGAAGTTCTCGATCCGGGTCGTCGAGTCCGGGTGCTGGAGCAGCACCTCGGGCGCGCCTCCGGTGGGTGCGATCGTCGCGATCGCCCCGCCCTTGTCGTACGAGGGCTCCAGGTAGACCAGGACGTTGCCGCCCTCCATGCGCAGCGGCTTCATGGTGCGCTCGGCGGGGGCCGCGGACTTCCACTTGGTCTTGCCGGTGTTCAGGTCGAACGCGATGACCTTGTTGGTGCGGCCGGTGCCGCTGGTGTCGTCCTCGGTCATCATGTAGAAGGTGTTGGCGTCGGCGGCCAGACCGCTGCAGCCTTCGAGCTGCTGGCCGAAGATCGCGAAGTCGTGTCCGCAGTCGACGGCCAGCTTGTCCCCGCTGTCACTGACCAGCTGGGAACGGAGTGTTCCGTTCTCCTTGAGCGCGAGGATGCCCCACTTCTTCTCCTCGCGCTGGGTCAGCGAGACGACCAGGGGGCTCACCGAGTACACCTTGTCGATCTCCCAGCCGCGCTCGGGCCGGTACGTCCACTTGGCTTTCCCGGTGACCGGGTCGACCTCCTGGATCTGGTGCTGCGGATTGTCCACGTCGTCGGTGCGGCAGCCGGCCGCGGCGATCAGCTTGGGGCCACCGGCGAAGGCGAACGGCTGGCAGTCGCCGGACGGCTTGCCGAACAGCTCGGTCCCGTCGCTGACCCGGTAGGCGTTGGAGTTGCTGGTACGGCCGACGGTCACGGTGTCACCGCTGATCGCCAGACCGATGTCGGACAGCATGTCCCAGGTGCCGTTCTTCTTGACCGACTTCTTCCAGCCGGCCTTGCCGGTGTTGAGGTCGATCATCTGCAGATCGGCGCAGTCCGCCTTGTCCGTGGTCCCGTTCATCACACCGATGACGATCCTGCCGTCGGCCGTGGCCGTCCCGGGTGCCGCGCACATGTCGGCGGGCAGCGGAAGCTTCCACTTCTCCTTGCCGTCGGCCACCGAGTAACCGACGACCGACCGGTACATGCCCTTGACGAGCGTGTCCCCGACGATCCACGGGCCGTAGACGTCCGCGCCGTTGCGCGGGAGGTCGATGCCGTTCTTCGTCAGCCAGAGAACCTTCGCCTCGCCCGCCTTGCGCCCGGCGTTCAGGTCGTCGTCGGCCTCACGGCCGTCGCCCTTGCCGTCGCCCTGGTCCACGCTGGGCGAGGCGCTCGGGTCCGCGACGCCGCTGCTGGGTCCGGCGACGGGCTTCTTCTCGTCGTCGCCACCGCTCGTGGCGAAGAAGATGCCGCCGCCGACGACGAGGAGCACGGCGAGCGCCGCACCGATGACGACGGCGGGCTTGCCCTTGAAGGGGCCGCCGGGGCCACCGGGCGCGGGAGCACCGGGGTGCTGCTGCTGCGGGTATCCGTATCCGGGCTGCTGGCCGTACGGGCCGGACGGAGCGCCGTAGGGGCCGGACTGCTGGGCGTACGGGCCGGACGGGGTGCCGTAGGGGCCGGACGGAGGGCCGTAGGGGCCGGGCTGCTGCCCGTACGGGCCGGGGGCCGCCTGGCCGGGGGCCTGGGGGTAGCCGTGTCCGGGCTGTGCACCGGGGGCCTGCGGATAGCCGTAACCCGGCTGCGGCGCCCCCTGGGACGGCATCGGCGGGGGCGCGGGCGGCATCTGCGGCGGAGCGGCCGGTGGTGACTGCGGCTGGGGCGGCTGAGGAGTGCCCTGCGGTTCCTGCGGAGCCCCGAAGCCCCCCTGCGGCGGTTGCTGGCTGGGCGGCTGGGTCATCAGCACGTCCCCCTTCGTGCGGTCCGGTGCCCGGTCCGGTCTCCCCCGCGATTCCGCTGGGTTCAGAGGATCAGGTGCAGAGTTCTCTGAATTCCCCCCGGAAAGGAGCGAATCGGGCATGGCTTCCGCGGCGTTACGACAGTCGAGCGGGGCTTCTTTGTACCACCCGCACCACGCCGGACACCGGTTCGGTCCACCCCCTGTGCCCAAGGGAGGACCGGGCCGTGATGCCGTCGTTACGCACCTGCCGTGGCCTGGCGTGACCCGCTTCCCGAACCCTCCGTCAACTGGGTCCGGAAGGGGCTCATTTCATGGTGCTCCCGCAGTCCCGTCCTCACTTCCCGAAGACCAGCACGGCCGTGGCCGCCTTCTCCTCCTCGTCCTCGTCCTCGTCCTCGCTGATGCGCTCCGGGAACAGGAAGGAACGGCCGCCCTGCCAGACGGCCTTCGATTCGAAGAGCGCACTCTCGGCCCCGTCGGCCACCGCGTAGCCGGTCACCTTGCGGTACATGCCCTTGGCGACGACGTCCCCGGCGAACCAGGGGCCGTGCGTCTCCTCCCCGTACTCCGGGAGGTCGACCCCGTTCTCCGCCAGCCACGCCACTTTCGCCTCCCCCGCCTTGCGGCCCGCGTCGAGTTCGGCGGCGGTGGGTCCGGCGACGCTCCCGTCGTCGTCCTCGCCCGTCGTGGGCGAGGTGCCCGGCTCCCCGGTGTCGGCGCTCGGCCCGGCGAGGGGCTTCCTCCCGCTCCCGTCGTCGCCGGTGGCCAGCCAGATTCCGCCCCCGGCCAGGAGCAGCACGGTGAGCACGGCGCCGACGATCACGCCGGTCCTGCCCCTGAAGCGGCCGCCGCCGCCGGGCCCGCCCGGTGGCGGTGCCGTGACCGGGTGCGGTGCCGGGCGGCCGTCCCCCGGGTGCGGGGCGGTAAGGACCCGGCTGCTGGGGATACGGCGGGCTGTACGGACCCGGCGGGGCGTACGGACCCGGCTGGGCGTACGGGCCTGGCGGCCGGGGCGGGTATCCGTATCCGGGCGGTGGCTGGGGGGTCCCCGGGGGCGGGTCGTACGGCGTCCCGAAACCTTCCTGCGGTTGCGGGCCGGAAGGCTGAGTCATCGGCGGATCCCCCTCGTGCGGACATGGCCCCGCAGGGTCGCGCCGACCCGGGCGGGCCTACTTTTCCACCACCCGCCCGGGCACGGTCCGCAGGCCGGACCTGACCGCCCCTCAGGCGTCCTCGGCCAGCTCCAGCCAGCGCATCTCCAGCACGTCCCGCTCCGCGACGAGCTCCCGCAGCTCGGCGTCGAGCTCGGCCACCTTCTCGAAGTCGGTGGCGTTGTCGGCGATCTGCGCGTGCAGGGCCGTCTCCCTGGTCGACATCTTGTCGAGCTGGCGCTCCACCTTCTGGAGCTCCTTCTTCGCGGCCCGCGCCGCCTGCGGCGAGACGGTCTCGGCCGGTGCCGCCTTCGGCGCGGAGGCCCCCGCGGCGGAGGCGGGCGTGGCCGTCTCCTCCATGCGCTGCCTGCGCTCGATGTACTCGTCGATGCCGCGCGGCAGCATCCTCAGCGCCCGGTCGCCGAGGAGCGCCATCACCTTGTCGGTGGTCCGCTCGATGAAGAACCGGTCGTGCGAGATCACGATCATCGATCCGGGCCAGCCGTCGAGGAGGTCCTCCAGCTGGGTCAGGGTCTCGATGTCGAGGTCGTTGGTGGGCTCGTCGAGGAAGAGGACGTTGGGCTCGTCCATCAGCAGACGCAGGATCTGCAGCCGCCGCCGCTCACCACCGGACAGGTCACCGACCGGCGTCCACTGCTTCTCCTTGGCGAAGCCGAACTGCTCGCAGAGCTGGCCCGCCGTCATCTCGCGGCCCTTGCCGAGATCGACCCGGTCGCGCACCTGCTGGACGGCTTCGAGCACCCGGAGGTTCGGGTCGAGTTCCGCGACCTCCTGGGAGAGGTAGGCGAGCTTGACCGTCTTGCCGACGACGACCTTCCCGGCGGCCGGCTGTACGTCGCCCTGGCTGCGGGACGCCTCGGCGAGTGCCCGCAGCAGCGAGGTCTTGCCCGCGCCGTTGACGCCGACCAGGCCGACGCGGTCGCCGGGGCCGAGCTGCCAGGTGAGGTGGGTCAGCAGGGTCTTGGGACCGGCCTGGACGGTCACGTCCTCCAGGTCGAAGACGGTCTTGCCGAGCCGGGCGTTGGCGAACTTCATCAGCTCACTGGTGTCGCGCGGGGGCGGCACATCGGCGATCAGCTCGTTGGCCGCCTCGATGCGGTAGCGCGGCTTGGACGTACGGGCGGGGGCACCCCGCCGCAGCCAGGCCAGCTCCTTGCGCATCAGGTTCTGCCGCTTGGACTCCTCGGTGGCCGCGATCCGCTCCCGCTCGGCCCGCGCGAACACGTAGTCGCTGTAGCCGCCCTCGTACTCGTGGACGGTGCCCCGCTGGACGTCCCACATGCGGGTGCAGACCTGGTCCAGGAACCACCGGTCGTGGGTGACGCAGACGAGCGCGGAGCGCCGGGCCCGCAGATGTCCGGCCAGCCAGGAGATGCCCTCCACGTCGAGGTGGTTGGTGGGCTCGTCGAGCACGATCAGGTCCTGCTCGGCGATGAGCAGCTTCGCCAGCGCGATCCTGCGCCGCTCGCCGCCGGAGAGCGGGGCGATGACGGTGTCCAGGCCGTGCTCGAAACCGGGGAGGGCGAGGCCGCCGAAGAGGCCGGTCAGCACATCGCGGATCTTGGCACTGCCCGCCCACTCGTGGTCGGCGAGATCGCCGATCACCTCGTGCCGGATGGTGGCCCCGGGATCCAGCGAGTCGTGCTGGGTGAGGACACCGAGGCGCAGCCCGCCGTTGTGGGTGACCCGGCCGGTGTCCGCCTCCTCCAGCTTGGCGAGCATCCGGATGAGCGTCGTCTTGCCGTCGCCGTTGCGGCCGACGACGCCGATCCGGTCGCCCTCGGACACCCCGAGGGATACACCGTCGAGCAGGGCACGGGTGCCGTACACCTTGCTGACCTGCTCGACATTGACCAGATTGACGGCCATTTCACTCCTGCCTAGGTGGTCCCTGCGTCGGGGACCGCTCGACGTCCCAGAGTAGTCGCCGCGCGGGGTGCGATAGCGTGCGGCGATCGATCATGGGGTGTAACCCCAGGTCGGAGCGGTTCAGAACATCTCTGGGGCGGGGACTTCATGATGCGTGGCACTGGGCGTGCCGTGGTTCCGGTGATCGTGGCGGCGGTGGCACTGGCCGGCTGCTCGCCGTCCGGCGGCACGGACACCGGCGCGGGCACCGGCAAGAACGGCGACGGCGCTCCCGTGGCGGGTGCCGCGCCGGAGAAGGGCGTCACGCTGGGCACCCCCGGTTCGGCCTGCGAGCTGCCGGTGACCTTCGCCCTGGTGGCCGGCTGGGAACCGGAGGCCGTGAAGGTGGACCCGGACTCCGAGCTCGCGGAGCTGGGCCGGCAGGGCTCGGCCACGATGGTCTGCGAGATCGACGCCAAACCGGCCGGGAACATCGGCTACCTCCGGGTCTGGCAGGGCGAGGGCTCCACCGCCCCCCGCGCGGCGCTGGAGGACTTCGTGGCCGGCGACGCGAACGCGGCCGAGGCCTCCTACAAGGAGTCCGAGGCGGGCACGGTGCCCGCCGTGGAGGTCACCTACACGGTCGAGGCCGAGCTGCTGGACGAGCGGAGGACGGAACGCGCCTTCGCCGTCACGACGCCGAAGGGCCCGGTCGTGGTGCACCTGGGCGGGCTGGACCCCGCCGAGCACGAGGCGATGCTCCCGGCGTACGAGCTGGCGAGGAAGACGTTGAGGCTGGGCTGACGGGACGCACCGCCCACGGCTGTGTCCCTTGCCTCACCACCCGCCTGTGGTGATCGTGGCACTCGATGAGTACCAGTCCATGAAGGAGACGGCCTACCTGTACCGCAGCCCCGAGAACGCACGTCGCGTCCTGGCGGCGATCGATGATCTCGAGAACGGTGGCGGCACGGTGCGGGAGCTCCTCGAATGAAGTCCGTCCGGCACGAATCCGCAGGGGCGGACCACGTGTGGCGGCAGGCCCAGGACCGGAAGGTCCTCAAGCGGATCAACGCATCGCTCCAGGACATCGACCGCGACGGAAACGAAGGCATCGGCAGACCGGAGCCTCTGCGGCATGATTTCCACGGGTACTGGT
>NZ_DATMVN010000462.1:0-8886 GCF_035563135.1 Streptomyces sp. | reverse complement strand
GCGGCGAACGCGGCGGCGAACACCGGGCGCGCGGGATCGTCCGCACGCACCGGGGACACCAGGACCTCGATGACTCCTCCGCAGGTCAGACCGACCGCGAAGGCGTCGTCGTCGCTGTAGCCGAAGCGCTCGCGCACGGTGGTGCCGTCCTCGATCGCCCGGCGGCACAGCTCGTACACCGCGCCCTCCACACAGCCCCCGGAGACCGACCCGACCGCTGTGCCGTCGCTGTCCACGGCGAGGGCGGCGCCCGGCTGCCGGGGTGCGCTGCCCCCGACCGCCACCACGGTGGCCACGGCGAACGTGCGCCCCTGCCCGGCCCACCGGTGCAGCTCTTCGGCGATGTCCAGCATGGCGTGTCTCCTTCTGACGGTGCAAAGGGGCGGGACCGGTCAGCTGACGCCGAGCCAGCTCTCGATGGGGTGCAGGGCGAAGTACACGACGAAGACCAGCGTAAGGACCCACATGAAGACGCCGACCTCGCGGGCCCTGCCCTGGGCGAGCTTGATGGCCGAGTACGAGATGACGCCCGCGGCGACACCGGTGGTGATGGTGTACGTGAACGGCATCAGGACCACGGTGAGGAAGACGGGTACGGCGACGGAGCGGTCGCCCCAGTCCACGTGCCGGGCGTTCTGCATCATCATGGCGCCGATGACGACGAGGGCGGCGGAGGCCACCTCGGCCGGCACGATCGCCGTGAGCGGGGTGAAGAAGAGGCAGGCGGCGAAGAAGAGGCCGGTGACGACGGAGGCGAGCCCGGTGCGGGCGCCCTCGCCGACGCCGGTCGCCGACTCGACGAACACGGTCTGCCCGGAGCCTCCGGCCACACCGCCGATCGCACCACCGGCGCCGTCGATGAACAGGGCCTTCGACAGGCCGGGCATCCGGCCCTTGCCGTCCGCGAGCTCCGCCTCCGTGCCGACCCCGATGATGGTGGCCATCGCGTCGAAGAAGCCGGCCAGGACGAGGGTGAAGACGATCATGCCGACCGTCATCGCGCCGACGTCTCCCCAGCCTCCGAACTCGACGTTCCCGAAGAGCGAGAAGTCCGGTGAGGAGACCGCGCTGCCGCTCAGCTCGGGCGGGCCGCTGCTCCACGCCCCGGGGTCGATGTCACCGATGGCGTTGACGAGGATCGCGGCCAGGGTGCCGACGACGATGCCGATCAGGATCGCGCCGGGGACGTTGCGCGCCTGCAGCATGAAGATCAGGAGCAGGGTGACGGCGAAGACGAGCACCGGCCAGCCGGCGAGCTCACCCGCCGGGCCGAGGGAGAGGGGCGTCGCCGTCCCCTTGTGGACGAATCCGGCCTTGAAGAGGCCGATGAGGGCGATGAAGAGGCCGATGCCGATGGTGATGCCGTGCTTCAGCGCGAGCGGAATGGCGTTCATGATCAGCTCGCGGAGGCCGGTGACGACCAGCAGGCAGATCACCAGTCCGTAGATCACGCACATGCCCATGGCCTGCGGCCACGTCATGACGGGCGCGACCTGCGAGGCGAGCACCCCGGAGACGCTCAGGCCGGCCGCGAGCGCGAGGGGCACCTTGCCGACGAAGCCCATCAGCAGGGTGGTGGCCGCCGCGGCGAGCGCGGTGGCGGTGATCAGACCCGGCTGGCCGAGCAGTTGGCCCTCGGCGTCCTCGCCGCCGAGGATGAGCGGGTTGAGCAGGAGGATGTACGCCATGGCCATGAAGGTCGTGACGCCGCCGCGCACTTCGCGTGCGACGGTCGATCCCCGCTCGGATATGTGGAAGTACCGGTCGGGCCAGGACCGCCCGGCGGGGACGCGCGGGCCGGAGCCCGCACCCTCCGCGCCGGTCCTGGGTTCCGCGGACTGCTGGGTCATGATGCCTGACTCCCAAGGTTCACAGGGGCACCCGCGTGGAGCTTGTGTGATTGCGGGATTTGGGATGCTGCGAGGCGCACGACCCGGGGGACGGCCCGAGACGGACTCTTCGTGCAGATGGATCGGTGGTGGCGATGGGCTCCGGGCGGTGCGCGGCGCGGGGAAGTGTGACGTTCACGGCAGGCACGCACCGCCCGGAGGTTCTTGAGGAGCCGTCAGGTGCCGGTGATGTGCTCGGGGCGCACCGGCGTCCTGTTCAGCTCCAGGCCCGTCGCGTTCCGGATCGCCGCGAGGACGGCCGGGGTGGACGACAGGGTGGGGGCCTCGCCGATGCCGCGCAGCCCGTACGGGGCGTGGTCGTCGGCGAGTTCGAGCACGTCGACCGGGATGGCCGGGGTGTCGAGGATGGTGGGAATCAGATAGTCGGTGAAGGACGGGTTGCGCACCTTCGCCGTCTTCGGATCGACGATGATCTCCTCCATGACGGCGACGCCCAGCCCCTGGGTGGTGCCGCCCTGGATCTGGCCCACGACCGAGAGCGGATTGAGGGCCTTGCCGACGTCCTGGGCGCACGCGAGCTCGATGACCTTGACCAGGCCGAGTTCGGTGTCGACCTCCACGACCGCGCGGTGCGCGGCGAAGGAGTACTGGACATGGCCGTTGCCCTGTCCGGTGCGCAGGTCGAAGGGTTCGGTGGGCCGGTGGCGCCACTCCAGTTCCACGTCGACCGTCTCGTCCTCGAGCACGTCGGCCAGTGAGGCGAGCACCTCGCCACCGTCGGTGACGACCTTGCCGCCCTCCAGGAGGAGTTCGGCGGTGGCCCAGGCGGGGTGGTACGAGCCGAATCTGCGGCGGCCGATCTCCAGGACCTGCTCCCGGACGGCCTCGCAGGAGTTCTTCACGGCGCCGCCGGTGACGTACGTCTGCCGGGACGCGGAGGTGGAGCCGGCGGAGCCCACCTGGGTGTCCGCCGGGTGGATGGTGACCTGGTTGACGCCCAGTTCGGTACGCGCGATCTGGGCGTGGACGGTGACGCCGCCCTGCCCGACCTCGGCCATCGCGGTGTGCACCGTGGCGACGGGTTCGCCGTTGATGACCTCCATCCGCACCCGGGCGGTGGAGTAGTCGTCGAAGCCCTCGGAGAAGCCGACGTTCTTCAGCCCGACCGCGTAGCCGACGCCGCGCACCACGCCTTCACCGTGGGTGGTGTTGGACAGCCCGCCGGGCAGGGCGCGTACGTCGACGGAGTCGCCCTCGGCGCCGGCCGCGAGCCACTGCTGCTCGGGCGGCAGGGGGCGGGCCTTGACCCGGCGCAGGAGTTCGGCCACGGGGGCCGGCGAGTCGACGGGCTGCCCGGTGGGGAGGAGGGTGCCCTGTTCCATGGCGTTGAGCTGCCGCAGTTCGACCGGGTCCATGTCCAGGGCGGCGGCGAGCTTGTCCATCTGCGCCTCGTAGGCGAAGCACGCCTGGACCGCGCCGAAGCCGCGCATGGCGCCGCAGGGAGGGTTGTTGGAGTAGAGGGCGATCGCCTCGATGTCCACGTCCTCGACGGCGTACGGTCCGACCGCGAGCGAGGAGGCGTTGCCGACGACGGCCGGGGACGCGGAGGCGTAGGCGCCGCCGTCCAGCACGATCCGGCACTTCATGTGGGTGAGCTTGCCGTCCCTGGTGGCCCCGTGCTCGTAGTGGAGCTTCGCGGGGTGGCGGTGGACGTGTCCGAAGAAGGACTCGAAGCGGTTGTAGACCATCTTGACCGGCTTGCCGGTGCGCAGCGCGAGCAGACAGGCGTGGATCTGCATCGACAGGTCCTCGCGTCCGCCGAAGGCGCCGCCGACACCGGAGAGCGTCATGCGGACCTTGTCCTCGGGGAGGCCGAGGACGGGGGCGATCTGCCGGAGGTCGGAGTGCAGCCACTGGGTGGCGACGTACAGTTCGACACCGCCGTCCTCGGAGGGCAGGGCGAGGCCGGACTCGGGGCCGAGGAAGGCCTGGTCCTGCATTCCGAAGACGTAGTCGCCCGTGACGATCACGTCGGCCCGCTCGGCGGCCGCGTCCGCGTCGCCGCGGATGATCGGCTGGCGGTGGACGATGTTGGGGTGCGGGACGTGCCCGGCGTGGTGGTCGGTGCGGCCCTCGTGGACCAGGACCGCGTCGGGGGCGGTCGCGGACGCCTCGTCCGTGATGACGGGCAGGCCGGCGTAGTCGATCTTGATCTTGGCGGCGGCGCGGCGCGCGGTCTCGGGGTGGTCCGCGGCGACGAGGGCGACCGGTTCACCGTGGTGGCGGACCTTGCCGTGGGCGAGGACGGGGGTGTCCTGGATCTCCAGCCCGTAGTTCTTCATCTCCGCGGGCAGGTCGTCGTAGGTCAGGACGGCGTACACGCCGGGGGTGGCGACGGCCTCGCCGATGTCGATGGAGCGGATCTCGGCGTGGGCGACGGTGGAGCGGAGCGTGTGGCCCCACAGCATGTCCTCGTGCCACATGTCGGAGGAGTACGCGAACTCGCCGGTGACCTTGAGGGTGCCGTCGGGGCGCAGGGTGGACTCGCCGATGCCGCCCCGGGTCCCTGAACCCTGGGTGATCTTGGTGGGGGTGCCGGCCGGTACGGACGCGGCTCGTGGGTGCAGCGCCATGGCTATCGGACCGCCTCTTCCTGACGGGCGGCCGCGAGACGAACCGCGTCGAGGATCTTCTCGTAACCGGTGCAGCGGCAGAGGTTGCCGGAGAGCGCCTCGCGGATGTCCTCGTCGGACGGGGAGGGCTGCGCTTCGAGCAGTTCGTCGGCGGCGACCAGCAGGCCGGGGGTGCAGAAGCCGCACTGCACGGCGCCCGCGTCGATGAAGGCCTGCTGGACCGGGGAGAGTTCCGCCGCCTCGGCGCTCCGTCCGTCGGCGGGCCTGGCCTGCCACCGCTGGGCGGCGTCGAGCGAGGTGCCGCAGGCGCCGGCGGCGCAGCCGGTGCCGGGATGGGCGTCGTCGCGGTGCCTGGCGTAGTCCGCGAGGCCCTCGACGGTGACGACCTCGCGGCCTTCCGCCTGGCCGGCCGCGACGAGACAGGAACAGACCGGCACACCGTCGAGACGGACCGTGCAGGAGCCGCATTCGCCCTGTTCACAGGCGTTCTTGGAGCCGGGCAGGCCCATGCGCTCACGCAGGACGTACAGGAGCGACTCACCTTCCCAGACGTCGTCCGCCTCCTGCTTGCGGCCGTTGACCGTGAAATTCACTCGCATGATCAAGCAGCTCCTTCGAGGGTGCGTCCCGCTCCGCGGTACTGCTCCCAGGTCCAGCCCAGCGTGCGCCGGGCCATGATGCCGACGGCGTGCCTGCGGTAGGCGGCCGTGCCCCGTACGTCGTCGATGGGGTTGCAGGCCCCGGCGGCGAGCTGGGCGAACTGCTTCGCCACGGACGGGGTGATGATCTTTCCGCTCTCCCAGAACCCGCCCTCCTCCAGCGCGGCGCCCAGGAACGCCTCGGCCTCCTTCGCCCGTACCGGGGTCGGGGCGGCGGAGCCGATGCCGGTGCGCACGGTGCGGGTCCCGGGGTGGAGGGCGAGGCCGAAGGCGCAGACGGCGATGACCATCGCGTTGCGGGTGCCGACCTTGGAGTACTGCTGGGGGCCGTCGGCCTTCTTGATGTGCACGGCCCGGATCAGCTCGTCCGGGGCGAGGGCGTTGCGCTTGACGCCGGTGTAGAAGTCGTCGATCGGGATCATCCGCGTCCCCCGTACGGACGCGGCCTCGACCTCGGCTCCTGCGGCGAGCAGCGCCGGATGGGCGTCACCGGCGGGCGAGGCGGTGCCCAGGTTGCCGCCGACGCCCCCGCGGTTGCGGATCTGCGGTGAGGCGACGGTGTGCGAGGCGAGGGCCAGTCCCGGCAGCTCGGCACGCAGGTGCTTCATGACGGCGCTGTACGGCACGGAGGCGCCGAGGCGCACGGTGTCCGGGCCCACCTGCCACTCCGACAGCTCACCGATGCGGTTCAGGTCCATGAGGTGGCCGGGCCGCCGGTGGTCGAAATTGATCTCGACCATCACATCGGTGCCACCCGCGATGGGCACAGCCGTCGGATGCTCCGCCTTCGCGGCGAGCGCCTCCTCCCAGCTGGCGGGACGAAGGAAGTCCATGAGTGGCTCTCTTCTTCTCGATCGGGTCGTCCGGGGGCTGGGGACGGCCGGCCCTCGGCCCTGCCGCCTTCCGGCAGGGCCCGTTCCTGTGTTGTTGACGCGGTGTGTGGCCCAGTACACAAGCCTTGCTCCACTCGGTGCAGTCACCGAAACCATGAAGGAATTGGCTGGTCCCCGTCCGTGTCTTGTAGATTCGAACGAATGGCGGGTCCCGGTGGCTCCATCGCACCTCACAGGTCACCCCCGCCGGCCCCCCGCACCAACGAAGAGATCGGCGGCAATCGACGATGCGGCTGCGCGCACTGCTGGACACCGAAGGACTGGGCCTGCGGCTGCTCGGCGGCGAGGACGAGCTGGACCGTTCGGTCCGAGGCGTCATGACGACCGACCTGCGCGACCCCAGCCGCTACCTCTCCGGCGGCGAACTGGTCCTCACGGGGCTGGCCTGGCGCCGGGACGCGTCGGACTCCGAGCCCTTCGTCCGGATCCTGGCGAACGCCGGGGTGGCCGGCCTGGCGGCGGGCGAGGCCGAACTCGGGGCCGTCCCCGACGATCTGGCCGAGGCGTGCCTGCGGCACCGGCTGCCTCTCTTCGCGGTCGACGAGACCGTGGCGTTCGCGACGATCACCGAGCACGTGGTGCGCCAGGTCTCCGGCGAGCGGGCCGGCGACCTCGCCGCGGTCGTGGACCGCCACCGCAGGCTGATGACCTCGGGCCCGGCCGGCGGCGGCCCCGAGGTGGTCCTCGACCTGCTCACCTCCGACCTGGACCTGCGTGCCTGGGTCCTGTCCCCCACGGGCCGGCAGATCGCCGGAGCGGGTGAGCCCCTGCCCCCGCACATCGGTGCGGAACTCGCGGGCCGGCACCTCGCGGCGACCCGCACCGGCCGTCCGGGTCCGCACCGGGCGGAGGTGGACGGCACCGCATATTCGCTGTTCCCGATCCGGAACACCGGGCGGGGGGCCGCGCCCGCCCCGTCCCGCGATGCGCGGGAGTCCGTGCTGTCGGACTGGCTGCTGGCCGTGGCGGCCGACGCGGGCGACTGGCCGGCCCCTCGGCTGGATCTGCTCCAGGGCGTCACCCAGCTGATCGCCGTCGAACGGGACCGCCGCGACGCGGCCCGCACGGTGCGCCGCCGGCTCGCCCAGGAGATCCTGGAGCTGGTCCGGACGGGTGCCGCCCCGGCCGAGATCGCGGCGAGGCTGCGGGTGGCCGCACCGGTCCTGCTGCCGGGGCTCGGCACGGCGCCGCACTGGCAGGTCGTGGTGGCCCGGGTCGAGTGGGAGGCGAAGGACACGGACCTGTCGGGCGGCCGGGCCGCACAGGCCCTGCTGGAGGAGATCCTGGTCGACCCGGCGGTGGCGGGCCCGGACTCGGCCGACCGGATCGCCGTGGCGCACACGGGCGAGGAGGCGATCGCCCTCGTGCCGCTGACCTCGCGCACCTCACCGGACGTGGACGGGGCCGGCACGCCGGAGGAGTCCGGCGTGCCGGAGCGGCAGGACGCCGCGCTGCACGCCGACGCCCTGCTCTCCGCCGTCCGCGCGCCGCTCTCCGCCGGCCTCGCGGAGGACGGCCGCCTGACACTGGGGGTCAGCGCCCCGGTCCATTCCGCCGAGGGGCTGCGCGGTGCGCTGGAGGAGGCCCGGCACGCCCGCCGGGTCGCGGCGGCCCGGTCGGGCCCGGTCTGCGCGGCGGGCCACCACGAGCTCGCCTCGCACGTCCTGCTGCTGCCCTTCGTCCCGGACGACGTCCGCCGCGCGTTCACCGCCCGGCTCCTGGACCCCCTGCGCGACTACGACCGGCGGCACCGCGCCGAGCTGATCGAGACGCTGGAGACCTTCCTGGACTGCGACGGCTCCTGGACCCGCTGCGCGGCCCGGCTGCACCTGCACGTCAACACACTGCGCTACCGCGTCGGACGTATCGAGCAGTTGACGGGACGTGACCTTTCGCGCCTGGAGGACAAGCTCGACTTCTTCCTCGCCCTGCGTATGAGCTGATGTCCCGGGCTTATCACAGTCCTCCCGGGCTCCAGATGATTGTGAAAACTTTCACCTGACATCGATCCCACCCCTTGGCCCGGCGTGCCATTCCGTGCTGAGATGCGCGCAGACCCTGGCCGACCGGCTTGTGCCGGCCGGCCTCCACAGCTCGATGGCGCGCTCGGGGAGGGCAATGTGGCGCATACCGCCATGTCTGGTTCCGGAACGACAGCAGATGACGATCCGCCGCTCCAGACCGCGGTATGGCGGCTGCGCTCACGAGCCTGCTGGACGGACGCCGCCGCGCTGCTCGAACCCCGGGCGGCCACCGACCCCGCGGCCGCTCTCCAGCGCACCTCGCTGCTGACCGAGCGGTGCCTCTACACGGGCGCCGGCTGGACGGACGCCGAGGACGCTCTGCGCAGCGCGGAGGCGCTCGCCCAGGACGACTCCGAGCGCGGGGCGGCCGCCTGCGAGCGCGGATACCTGGCCTACGCCTCGACCCTGCTGAGGGCGCGCGACCGGGCCGACGAGGCCAGCGTGGCGCTCAGCAGGGCCGCGGCCCTGCTCTCCCCCGCGGCACCCGGCCGGCCCCTGCTGGACTTCCGCCGGGGCCTGATCGCCCAGAACATCGCCGACTCCCCCGAGTCCGCCCGCGCCGCCTACCGCAGGGCGCACGCCGGTGCCACGGCCCGGGGTGACGAGCTCCTGCTCTCCTTCACCTGGCGGCACCTCGCCTCGCTCTCCCTGCACGAGGGTGAGCTCGCGGAGGCGCGGCACGGCTTCGCGGAGTCGTTGCGCATACGGGTGGAGCTGGGCTATCTCGTAGGCACGGCTCCGGCGCTCATCTCGCTCGCGGACGCCGAGCCGGAGCCCGAGGCGGCCGCCCGGCTGCGCGCCGAGGCGGGCCGGCTGTTCCGGCTGCT
>NZ_DATMVN010000461.1:0-23216 GCF_035563135.1 Streptomyces sp. | reverse complement strand
CAGGGCTTCGCCCTCATAGAGACCGCTCGGCTTCCGTCCCGCCTCCGCCCAGCCTTCCGCCGCCGCCGTCAGCCTGCGGAGCCGCAGCAGGTCGTCCCGCACCTCGTCGATCCAGCCGCTCAGCCGCGCCCACGCGTGCAGCAGCGAGTCATGGCCGAGCTGCGCGCCGCCTTCCTCGTCGACGACGACCAGGCGGGCGTCGGCGAGCCGGCGCAGAAGGTCCTCGCTCCCGGCGAGCTCCGCCGGGAGCGCCCGGCGGCGGACCAGCCGCCCCTCGCCGTCGGCGACGTGGACCATCGCCAGCAGGAGGCTCCGCAGGGCCGTGCGGCCGGCGTCGTCGAGGGAGTCGTGGATCCTGTCGGCGGCTGTGGCCACCGCTCCCCGTATGCCTCCCGCGGCGGCGTACCCGGCGTACGTAAGCGTGTTCCCCCGGCGCCGCAGCCAGATCTCGGGGAGGGCGTAGGCCAGGAAGGGCAGCGCCGCGGCGTCGCCCGTGGAGTGCCGCTCCTCGTTCACATCACGCCGCAGGAGCTGCGGTACGCCCGCCTCCCACCGCAGGCCGGCGTACGTCGCGGGGCGCACGATCGCGGCCTCGACCTCCTCGTCCGTCAGCGCGGGCACGGCGAAGTGGCCCGGCCGTACGAGGGGTGCCAGCCGGGGGTCGCTCAGGGCGTCGCCGTAGTAGTCGGCGCGCAGGGCCAGGACGAGACGTGGGCCCGGCGTCGCGCCCCCGGTCTCCCCCTCGTCCGCTCCCGCGGTGAGAGCGGTGGCGAACCGCTCCCGCTCGGCCTCGTCCGAGCAGAGCGTGAAGTACTCCTCCAGCTGGTCGATGACGAGGAGACGCGGAGCCTGCCCGGCACCGGGCGCGGCCGGCCGGCTGAAGCGCCCGCGCTCCAGGTCCCTCGCCACGTCGGAGGGGGCTCTGCCCACTGCCGCGCCCCATGCCTCGGCGAGCGTCCGGAAGGGCCGCTCGCCGGGCGCGGGCACGAGCCGTACGGGACCGAGCCCCGCCTGCTCGGCGACCACGCCGAGACCCGCCCGCAGCAGCGAGGACTTGCCGACCCCCGACGGCCCCACCAGGACCACCGGTTCACCGGGCCGCGCCTCTTCGACGCGCCGCAGCAGCTCCTGGGTCAGTTCCTCCCGGCCGAAGAAGAGCCGGTGCTGTTCGGGGAGGAAGGGGAGGATGCCGGGGTAGGGGCAGGCGGCGTCCGCACCGGGGACGCCGGCCGCCTGCTGTCCGGTGTCCGGATCCGGATCCGGGTCGTACCGTCGGTTGACGGCGAGGGTCAGCTCGCTCATGCGCGCGGTGCCGCCGCCGTACGGGCGGGCGGCGCTGCCCTGGAGCCGCTGGTCGAGCAGCCGGTAGAGGCCGCCCAGGGTCAGCCACTTCGGGCCACCCGCGTCACCCTCCCGCAGCAGGCTGAGCACCTGACCGCTGAACAGGGTGTGCTCCGCGTCCGGCGGGGCGTACGCCAGTGTGTTGCGCGTCGCCGACGCGAGCAGGTAGCTGCCGGTGGGCCGGGCACCGGCATACGGGTCCGCTGCCGCCGGCCGGCCGGGCTCCTGGGCGTTCCCCGCGAAACAGCAGTCGAGGATCACGACCGGGTCGGCGGCGGCGTCGCTCAGGTAGCGCTCGATCTCCGTGTAGGGGACGGAGTGCGCCATGTCCGTCTGCGACTTGGTCGTCGCTGTCGCCAGGTAGAGCTGCTGACCGGGTCCGCGCAGCCCGTGCCCGGCGAAGTAGAGGAGGACGGTTCCGCGCTCGTACCGCTCCTCGGTGGGCGCGGCCCGGTCGATGGCCGTCGCCAGTGCCTCCAGCACATCGCTCGGCGACGCCGGATCGGTGAGCAGGGTGACCCGGTCGCCCATACCGCACACCGTGCTGAGGGTCTCGGCCACGTCCTGCGCCGACCGGAGCGCGGACGGCAGAGCGGGCAGTAGCGGTCCCGGGTGGGTGGCCGTTCCGATCACCAGTGCGTGACAGCCGTCTGCCGCCAGATCTGCTCTCGCGGGTGGATCCGGCGTGCCCCCTGAGCCATGGTCAGCCCGTTTCCGGTGACGGGCCGACGCGGCCGCCGTCCTGTGCGGTGCCTCGTGTCTCCTGATCTCCCTGTGCTTCCTGGTCTCCCTGGTCTCCCTGTGCTTCCTGGTTTCCCTGTGCTTCCTGGGGCCCTTGCGTCCTCGGCGCCGTCCGTGGGGGCCGCTCCTGCCGGAGCGCTGCGGCGACCCGTTCGGCGAGCTCACCGGTTCCCTCGGCGGTCAGACCTCGCACCTTCTCCGAGGAGACCACGGCCTGGGTACCGTCCGGCAGGGTGAGGGTGACCGTCTGATTGCCCCGGCGGCCCTGCAGCCACACCACGACCGCCGCCCCCAGGGCTGCCGTCGGACCGCCGGGAGCCAGCAGCAGGGAGATCAGCTCCCCCAGGGCGCCCATGGCTCCGGCCGGCGGCGTGGCGGGGACCTCTCTGCGGACGAACATCCGCAGATCAGGGTCCTGGCGAAGCCATGCGTAGAGGTCGTCCGAGGCCCCGGCCGCGTCTTCGCCCCCGGCGTCAACGGCCAGCGTCACTCTCATCCCTGGTGCCCTCCCCGTGCAACGCGTTGCGTACAAGCCCCAACTCTGCTCAGTACGTGCCTGGTTGGCAACGCAGAAACACGTCACGGTGGCGATGGCGCACCCCCCGCAGGCCGGGTGACACCGACGCCGACGCGGGTGGCGCACCGCCGTGGCCGGCTGCGGGAGCCGCCGGCGCCCGCCGCCTCACCCCTTCGCGACCGCCGTGGCCCGCCACGGTGCCAGTCGCTGCACGTCCTTGGCCGTCTCCGTGACCCCGCTCAGGAAACCCTCGGCGCGCGGGGACGCCGTGTCGCGGAGCCATTCCGGCGCTATGTCGCACACCGCGACCTTCACGCCCGTGCCTGCCAGGGCCAGCGGGAGGGTGTGGACCACCGTGGACGGGAAGCTGAGGACCGTGTGGCCGATGGGACCTCTGCGGGCGACGAGTTCCAGCGGGAGGTCGGGACGGACGATCTCCAGGCCGGTGGCGGCTTCCAGGGCGTGGAGCTTGTCCGCGGATTCACGGCGGTGGGCGAAATAACGGGTCGCGCCGTGGGTGCGGGCCAGCGAGGTGACCGCCTCCTCGTACGGGACGGGGTCGACCACGCCCGTCTCCACCAGGGAGGTCCCCACCAGGTCGGCCCCCTTGGTGATGAGGGGCGGGCCGAAGCGCTTCCGGGTCCAGGCGAAGGTGTTCGCCGTGACCTCTATGCCGGCGGGAGCCTCCACCGGCATCGCGGTGAACACCTCGACCGTGCGGGACGCCGACGGGGTGAAGCTGCGGCGGGCCGCGGAGGTGACCGGGGCCAGCAGCAGCTCGCGCGGGCCCCCGCTCCCCCGGCGGTGCCAGCGCACCAGGCGTTCTCCGCGTGCGAGCTGGGCGACGAACTCCATCGTGGCGGTGCCGTCGTCGACGACCGTGATCCGGCGTGTGCGGACCAGGCTGAGGAGCAGTTGCACGTACCGGGAGAACGGGTCCCCGATGACGATCCTGTCGGCCTTGCGGATCAGGCCCGTCAGCGCACGCAGGGCCTTCAGGGGCGCGCCGGTCCCCCCGCGCGCCTCCTGCCAGCGAACGGTGATGCCCTCGTCGCGGGCCAGATCCGCCATCCTGCGCAGCTGTCCGCGCGACATCGGGTCGACCGGGGGGAGGACGACGATCGTGGTGTCGGGTCCTCCCCGGGTGTGGGTCCACTCCAGGACGTTCAGGAGCTGGACCGGGCTCTCGACGAAGGCGAGGTTCACCGGTCGGCCCGTCAGACCGCGACCGGCTCGGCGGCCGGTGCGTTCTCGCTCTCGGCGACGACGCCCGCGACCCGGCGGAGCTTCTTCATCGGGCCGAGCTCCGACTCGTACACCTTCTTGACTCCGTCGCCGAGCGACGCCTCGATGGTGCGGATGTCACGGACGAGGCGGGTGAGGCCCTGCGGCTCGACGGAGGCGGCCTGGTCGGAGCCCCACATGGCGCGGTCCAGGGTGATGTGGCGCTCGACGAACGTGGCGCCCAGCGCGACGGCGGCGAGGGTCGTCTGCAGGCCGGTCTCGTGGCCGCTGTAGCCGATCGGGACGTTCGGGTACTCCTGCTGCAGGGTGTTGATGACCCGCAGGTTGAGCTCCTCGGCCTTCGCCGGGTACGTCGAAGTGGCGTGGCAGAGCAGGATGTTGTCGCTGCCGAGGACCTCGACCGCGTGCCGGATCTGCTTCGGGGTCGACATACCGGTGGAGAGGATGACGGTGCGGCCGGTGGCGCGCAGCGCGCGGAGCAGCTCGTCGTCCGTGAGCGAGGCGGAGGCGACCTTGTGCGCGGGGACGTCGAACTTCTCCAGGAAGGCGACGGCCTCGGTGTCCCACGGGGAGGCGAACCAGTCGATGCCGCGCTTGGCGCAGTGCTCGGCGATGGCGGTGTACTCGTCCTCGCCGAACTCGACGCGGTGGCGGTAGTCGATGTACGTCATCCGGCCCCAGGGGGTGTCGCGCTCGATGTCCCACTGGTCGCGCGGGGTGCAGATCTCCGGGGTGCGCTTCTGGAACTTGACCGCGTCGCAGCCGGCTTCGGCGGCCACGTCGATCAGCGCGAGGGCATTGTCGAGGTCGCCGTTGTGGTTGATGCCGATCTCACCGGTGATGTAGACGGGGTGGCCGGGGCCGGCGGTGCGGGTGCCGAAGGTGCGCAGGCGGGAGGTGTTGCTCATGGTGGTGCTTCCTTACTTGGTGGGGGTGACGGGGGCGTCAGGGGTGTCGGGGACGTCAGGGGTGTCGGGGGTTCCGGTGGGAGGAGTGAGGGTGGGGCCCAGCAGCCAGGCCGCGATCTCACGGATGGCTCCGAAACCGCCGGGTTGTGTGGTCACGGCCCGCGCGGCGGCGCGTACCGAGTCGTGGGCGCTCGCGACGGCGACGGGCCAGCCCGCCAGGCCGAAGCAGGCCAGGTCGTTGACGTCGTTGCCGACGTAGAGCACGCGGTCGGGAGCGATGGACTGCTCCTCGCACCACTGCTTGAGGGCCAGGTCCTTGCGGTCGATGCCGTGCAGGACGGGGACCTGGAGCTTGCGGGCACGGGCGGCGACGACCGGGTTCTGCTCCGTGGAGAGGATCAGGACCGGTACGCCGGCCCGGCGCAGGGCGGCCACACCGAGGCCGTCACCGCGGTGCACGGCGACGATCTCGCGGCCGTCGGAGTCGATGAGGACGCGGTCGTCGGTCTGCGTGCCGTCGAAGTCGAGGACGACGGCGTCGATCTCCGCGCGGGTGGGCAGCGGGGACGGATCCAGGAGCGGTGCGAGGGCGCGGGCACGGGCCAGGTCGTGCGGGTCGTCGACCTCCAGGACCCGGGCGGGGTCGGTCGGTACGAGCGCCGTGTGGCCGAAGAAGCGGTGGCGGTGGGTGCGGAAGCCCTCGACGTCCATGGCGTACGCGGCGCCGGTCTCCAGGTAGTCCTGGGGCCGGTCCTGGCGGCGGGGCCGTACGGCCTTGTCGTGGTTGACGCCGTAGGTGTCGTCCTCGACGGCGCTGCCGTCGCGCCACACGAAGCCGTGGAAGGGCGCCACGGTGACGGCGGTGTCGGCACCGTCGCGGGCGACCGCGGCGGCGACGCCGTCGATGTCCTCGCGGGTGATGAAGGGGCTCGTGCACTGGACCAGGAGCACCACGTCGGCCTTCCGGCCGTGCGCCGTCGCCTCGTAGGAGTGCAGCGCGTGCAGGACCGCGTCCTCACTGGTCGCGGTGTCACCGGCGATGGCGGCGGGGCGCTGCACGCAGAGCAGCCGGTTGTCCTCCCCCAGTGCCTCCGCCGCGGCCCTGGCCGCGCCGGCGATGGCCGGGTCGTCGGTGGTGACGACCACGTCCGTGACCTCGGGCGAGGCGAGACAGGCGCGGACGGCACGGGCGACGAGCGGTACGCCGCCGACGCGGGCGAGGTTCTTCGCGGGCACGCCCTTGGATCCACCGCGGGCGGGGATCACGGCGAGCACGGTGGGGGGCGGGGTCATGGTTGCTCCTGGATCGGTGGTCACAGCTCGCCCATCCGGCGGATCACGGGGGCGACCCGCTGGACGCCGTGGCGGTAGGCGCCGCGCGCCGCGTTGCGTACGGTTTCGCGGACCGCGCCCCGCACCCGGCCCGGCTCCTTGGGGGTGACGGCGCCCGGCAGCGGGTGGCCGTCGGGGGCCAGGTGGTAGCGGGCGAGGATGCCGGGGAGGTACCCGGGCGCGGTGGCGGGCGTGTAGTAGGGGGCGGGGCGGGGAAGCGGTCCGGCGGCGAGCAGCGCCGCGACCCGGGCGCGGGCGGTGTCGTAGGCCGTCCCGTAGGTGCCGTCGGCGGCGACGCCCTGGCCTGCGAGCCACTCCTCGTCGGGCTCGGGGCGCAGCCCGCCGTCGAGGTGGTCCCAGGACGTGATGAGTCCGGAGCCGATGAAGTGGTGGTTGCCGAGGGCCTCGCGGACGCCGAGGTCGGAGAGGATCGCGGTCGGTATCCGCCGGTGCAGGGACTCCAGCGCGGCGGTCGAGGACACGGTGACCAGCAGGTCGGTGCGGTCCAGGACCTCGCCCATGTGCCCGTAGACGAGGCGGAAGTTGGGCGGCAGGCCCCCGGGGATCCGCTCCGCGAGACGCTGGTAGGGCAGTTCCTCGATGTGCGTGGTGTGCTCGCCCGGCTTGGAGCGCAGCTTCAGCAGCACCTCGCGGTGGGGGTGCAGCCTGGCGTGCTCGACGAGCCGGCGCAACAGGTACATACGGTCGGCGCGGGAGGCCGGCACGGAGGGCTGGGCGGCGAACACGACGGTGTCGCGGCCCTCCTGGGCCCGGTGCGGTTCCCCGCCGAGGAACGGCAGGGCGGCCTCCGTGACGGAGGACGCGTCGGCGCCGACGCCTTCGTAGACCGCGCGGAAACGCTCCCCGTCGTGGCGGGAGTTGGCGAGGACGACGTCCGCGCCGTGGCGCAGCAGGAGGCCGTCGGCGAGCTTCTCGTAGACGACCCCGACATAGCCGGTGACGACGACGGGCCTGCGGGGCAGGTCCAGTGCGGCCAGGCCGTGGATCATCGCCTGGACGGCGCCGCCGACCAGGGCGAGCACCACGATGTCGTAGCCCTCGTCCCGCACCGTGTGCAGGAACTCGACGGTGGTCACCTCGCGCACCCGGCCGGTGTCGACCCCCACCTCGCCCACTTCGGCGAGCTGGCGGGGTGTCGGGGTGGCCCGGCCGCGCAGCAGCAGCCCGCTGATCTCGACGGGGCGCTCCGTCGCGCCGGCCTCCGAGGTTCCGGAGAGGCGGCGCGCGGTGAGCGCGCCCCATTTCCACCGGGTGTCGGAGTCGGCGAGCACGGCTATGCGGAGCGCCGCACGGTCGGCTGCGGGGGTGGCGGCCGGAACGGCCGCGTCATCGGTACGAGGGGGCACGCCGTAAAGCTAGGAAGCCATTTCGAGCCGCGGCCCAACGCGGTGGCAACAGATGGTTAACAGCCGGTCGACGGTTGGGGATTCGGCCCGGCAGAAGGGGAAATCGACTTCGAATACGGGCGGGTTCACTTTTCCGCCGCCCGCCGTTCACTTTCCGTACGGGCAGGGGTCAAGGCAAATGCCGGGGCCGCCCCTAGCGTGACGCGGGTGGTCAAGCTCTCCGTCATCGTGCCGTTCTACAACGTCCGGGCATACGCGTCCGACACGCTCAGAAGCCTGCGGGCCAATACCCGTGAGGACTTCGAGTTCGTCCTCGTCGACGACTGTTCGACCGACGGGACGGCGGATCTCCTGCGCCGGGCCCAGGAGGACATCGAGGGGGTGGTCGTCCACACACACGAGCGCAACGCCGGTCTGGCCACGGCCCGCAACACCGGTCTGGACGCCGCCCGTGGCGAGTACATCGCCTTCCTGGACGGCGACGACTGGCTCGCACCCGGCCACTACGCCCGCCTGCTCGCCCTGACCGAGGTCCTGGGCTGCTCCTTCGTGCGTACGGACCATGTCCAGGTCACCGGCACGTCCCGCACGGTGCGCCGTGTCCCGCACGGCCTGCGGGGAGTGGTGAGCGACCCCCGGGACGCGATCCTGCCCGCCGACCGGACGACTTCGGTCGACTACGCGTTCGCCTGGGCGGGGCTCTACCACCGCAGTCTGCTGGACCGGGGGCTGCTGCATTTCACCGACGGGCTGCGCACCGCCGAGGACCGGCCGTGGATCTGGCGGCTGCACCGGGAGGCGGACTCCTTCGCGGTCCTGGGAACCCTCGGCCATTTCTACCGGCGGGGGGTCGCGTCGTCCCTCACCCAGATCGGCGACGAACGCCAGCTGGATTTCATTCGCGCCTACGACCAGGTGATATCCGATACCGCTGCGGACCGCGACGCCGACCTGTTGATGCCGAAAGCGGTGCGGACGTATTGCGCCGTCATTTCCCACCACATCGGATCCGTCGAGAAATTCGAACCGTCCGTCGCCCGCACCCTCAAATCGCTCGCCGCGGCAGCACTCAGCAGCATGCCCCGGCGTGTGCTCGACGACGTCCTGGACTCCATGGACACCGAACGGGCGACCCTGCTGCGCAGGCTGCGCCGCCGGTCCGCCACCACCGAGGGAGCGGCTGCCGCGTGACCACCCAGATCTTCGTCGCCTCGGGCCTCCACGGCACGGCCGTGCTCGCCGCCGCACTCGACTCCGGCTGCTTCGCGGAGTCCGGTCGCCGCATCCTGCTGCTCTGCGACACCACGGCGGTCCCCGAGGCGGCGGTCCCGGCCGACGCCATGCCCGGGTTCGGGCGGCTGCGCACCCGGTTCGACGAGGTGCTCTCGTGGAACGACGCCGTCTTCCCCCTGCACCCGGGCGCCTGGGAACCCCGCGCCGACGACGTACCCCTGTGGGAACGCCACCTGCGGCGCGCCTGGGACCTCGGGGACGAGGAGGTGGAACTCGTCCTGGAATCCCCGCACACCGGCCCCGCCCAGGCCGTGGCCCAGATCTTCACCGGCGGACCGGTGACCGTCCATACGGACGGGCTGACCGGCTACGGCCCCACCGGAGGCAAGATCCCGCCGCTGATCGGCACCCGCGTCCGCCACGTGCTCCACCCCGGGCTGCTCCCCGGCCTGCGGCCGCTGCTGCTGGGCGAGTTCGGCGCGGAGCCCCGCCCGCTGCCCGCTCCGGCCCTGCTGAAGGTCTTCGGCGAACTGGCGGACTCCGTACCGGAGCCCGCCGCGCCCGAGGGAGCGGCGGTCCTGCTGCTCCCCGAGGCCGGCGTGCTCCCCGCCGCCGAGGAGGAGGAGCTCCAGCTGCGGATGATCCGCGGCACGGCCGCTCTGGGCCACACCCACCTGGTTCTCCAGCCCTGTCCCCATGACCCTGCGCCCTCCGCCCCGGCCCTGCGGGCGGAGGCCGCACGCCTCGGTGTGGAGCTGACGGCCCCGGACTCAGGCCTGCCCGGCGTCCCGGTCCTGGCCGAGGTCCTCTACGAGCGGCTGCGCCCCGCGCTCGTCGTCGGCTGCTCCTCGCCGGCGCTGATCGGCGCGGCGGTCCACTACAGCCTGCCGGTGGCCAGGAGCGGGACCGGCACCCTCCTGGAGCGCCTCACCCCGTACGAGAACCCGGCGAGGATCCCGGTCACGATCGTCGACGCCCTGCTGCCGGACCTCGCCGAACCCGCCGCCGTATCGGGGCAGACCCCGCTGACCGAAGCCGCGGTGGCCGAAGCCCTCGGCGGCCTGCTGCCGGCGGTCGCCTTCGCCATGCAGCCGCGTGTCCGGCCGGATCTGCGCCCGGCAGCGGAGCGCTACCTGGCCGCCCACCTGAACGCCCGGACCTGGCGCTACTTCAAGCGCCGCCGCCTGGGCTCACTGGCCCTCCCCGGCGTCGTCCCCGCCCGCCTCGCCTTCGTACGGCGCAACGCCGTCCTGCGCCGGCTGGCCCGCCGCGCCCGCGCCCTCAGGCGCTGAGGCGGGGTGCCGGGCGGGAGCCGGCGGCTCACACCTCGTACTGACCGACTTCGACGAAGTGGCGCAGCGCCTCCCGGGTGCCCTCCTCCAGGACGGCGATCGCTGCCGCGCGCAGGGCTTCGCTGCTGCCGGGGTCGGCCAGGACGGTGAAGACCGCCACGCGGTCGTCCACCTCCTGGGCGTCCCAGCGTCCGGTCTCCAGGAAGTGGCGCAGGGCTTCGGCCGTACCGGCTTCGAGCGCCTCGGCAGCGGCTTCGTAGACGGACCGGCCTGTGTCGGTGTCGGCCAGCACCCTGAAGACCTCCATGCGGAGGTCCGTCAGGGACATCGAGTCATAGGGCGACTCCCGGCCGGACGGGACGGACGCCGCCACGGTGATGGCGGGCGAGGACGGCGCGGCGGCTGCGAAGGACGGCGTGGCGAACAGCAGAGCGGAAGCCAGGGAGCCTGCGGTCACGGTCATCGCCAGTGCGTTGTATGCCGGTCTCATGGGTGTTCCCCCTCGGATCGAAAACGTCGGATGCCCCGGATGCCGGGAAGTCGGGCCACGCCCCCGTGTCACTCCCCGCACCCTCCGGCGGATGAATCCTCGCCGGAGTGCGCCCCCGGTTCAGTGCCCGGCCCCGGCAGAATCCACCCCCGCAACGCTGCCGAACCCGAACGCGCTTGCGCAGGACGGTGGTCCACCGCCTGCCTGTCTCAGCCCAGCAGCCGCGTCAGGCCCAGGCGGGTCCACAGCACGGCCGCGCCGAAGGAGAGAGCCGTCGTGGCGGCGGTGACGGCGAGGACGAGGGCCGCCGCCACCGGCAGGGTGAGGTCGGCGTCGACCAGTACGTCGGTGAGGACGCCCAGCACCAGCACATGGATCATGTACGCGCCGAATGAGGCGCCCGCCAGCCGTGTCAGGGCCGGACGCAGCCGCTCCGGGACGCGCAGACGGTGCAGCGAGAGCAGCACACCGGCACTGAACAGGGCCACCAGGACGCTCGCGTACGGGATCGCGTAGTGCACCTCGTGCTGGTACGTGATGATCGCGGCCAGGAACACCCCGGCCGGGAGCAGCCACCACAGGCTCCGCCTGCCGAACGTGCCGGCGGGCAGCGCGAGGAGCAGGGCTCCGAGAACCGCGTAGATCAGCTGGTACGGGCCGAAGCCCCACCCGAAGCGCGGCAGTTGGAGGTCCGTGACCCGGGCGGCATCGCCGAACAGGGACGGAGCGGCCCCCAGCACGAGCAGGGCGGCGCCGAGTCCCCAGGGGCGCTTGCCCGACTTCACCAGGGCGGCGAAGGCCAGGAGCATGATCACGGGGATGTAGGCGTACAGGTACCAGAGGTGGTACGCCGGGCGTATCGAGGCGAACAGCGCGTCGAACGCCAGCTCACCGGCCGGGGCGTCGTTGGTGTCGCGCAGCCGGCCCCAGGCCACGTAGAGCACCGTCCACACCGCGAGCGGCACCACGATCCGGACGATCCGCTGCCACAGCCGGCGGCCGTCCCGGACCGGGGCGCCGACGAGGACGACCCATCCGGCGATCGCGAAGAACAGCGGCACGGCGAACCGGCCCGCCGAGTCCGCCACCAGCCCCGCCCAGTAGGTGCCGGGACCGTTGGCGGCCTCGCGGCCCGCCGTGTTCACGAACGCGGAGCCCGTGTGGCAGAGGATCACTCCGACGGAGCAGAGCAGCCGGATCAGATCGATGTCGTACCGGTGTTCGCGGTGCGGGCGGGGTTCAGGGGCGGGCCGCGGCGCCTGCGCGGTGGCGGGCGGGCCGGTCCGGGAGACAGAGGAAGACATGGTCATCGAAGGCTATGAACGGGTGGGCCGGGGGTGAACTCCGGCCGGGTGAACAGTCACTTCGTCCGGGTGTCCGGCAGGTGAAGGCCCCGTGCCGGGCCGGCGGTCCGGGGACCGGGCGCACGCGGACCCGCGGGGAGCGGGTCCGGCAGCCCGAAGAGCTCCTGGAGTCCGGCGAGGTTGGCCCGGGTGACCGACCACAGGTGCTCCTGCCGCCCGTGCACGTCGGCCACGGCCGCCCGGTGGTCGTCCAGCACGTCCGCCGCCCGCTCGGCGAGGCGGGCGCCCAGCGACCGGTCGTGGACGGACACCCCCCAGTCGGGGCGGCCGATGTCGGAGAGGAAGTAGGCGAGCTTGGGGTGGGAGACCAGGCTGATGATCGGAGTGCCGCAGCCGAAGGGGATCATCCCCGCGTGCCCGCGCATGCCGATCACCAGGCGCGTACGCCGGTAGAGCTCGCGGATGCGGTCGTTGCCGAACAGGTACAGCGGCTCGACCGGCAGGGCGATGCCGTGTTCCCGGCGCAGGTCGTGGACGAACTTCTCGTCGGCCGGCATGTGGGCCGCGTAACGGACCTCGGCGCGCTCGCCGATGGCGCGTACTGCGGCGGCCGTCTCGGCCAGGAAGTGGCCGTAGTCATGGCCGAAGCGCAGACCGGCCCGGTCGTAGGCGCAGTTGACCAGCACGGTGTCGTCCCGGCCCGCGCCGCCGTCCAGGCCGCCGTCCAGGCCGGGGTCGAGGTGACGGGCGACGGTCGTGGGGCAGGGCTGGTAGCGCACCCGGTCCCGCAGTTCCTGCGGCAGCAGTTCCCTGACCCGGTCCACGGAGCCCTGGTTGCGCAGTCCGAAGAAGGACGACTGCCCGACCAGGGCGCGCAGGCTCGCCGCGAAGCGCTCCCGGCGGTAGCGCTGCCCGTCGAAGACGTTGTAGCCGACCGCGAAGACGGCGAGCGGCGCGGTGATCCGGGCCAGCACGTCGTCGGGGATGTTCCACTGCCAGCCGCTGTTGCTGTTGGGCGCGGTGTCCGGGAGGAAGAGCCCGCCGCCGCCGACGACGATGCCGCGGCGGGCGTTCAGCTCCTCCAGTGCGGGCTCGTCGACCAGCCGGTGCACGGACCGCTCGTGCCAGCGGGCGGGTCCGGTGTCGGGGCCGAAGCACATCCGCACGGCTTCGGGGAGCACCTTGTCGCCCGCGTTCTCCTGACCGTCGGCGAACAGGGCGACATGGGCGAGCTGTTCCCCGGCGGGCGCGGGGCCGGAGGCCGGGACGGCGCCCGGACCCGGGCGGGTACGGACGTACCAGGCGTGGCAGTTGCCGTCGGTGGGATCGGCGTCGAGTCCTTCCCGGGCGTAGGCGTGGGCGTCGGTGTCCCGCCCCAGCAGCCAGGCCAGCCGGGCGAGCTGGCCGTAGGCGCGGGCGGCGAAGTCCGGTGACACGGTGGCCAGGAGGAGATGTGCCTCGGCCTCCTCGTAGCGGGACAGGGCCATCAGGCTGATGCCGAGCGTCTCGTGACAGCGCGGCAGGTCGGGCCGGTCCGCCACGGCGGCGCTCAGCAGGGCGACGGCCTCGTCGTAGCGGCCCTGCTGCCGGAGCACCTCGGCGACCTGGCGGACCAGGTCCACCGGCGCACGCCTTCCTTCGGGGAACGGCAGGGCGCAGTGCAGGAGCAGCTCGGGGTGCTTGGGGCCCGGGAGGGCGCAGTAGGCGGCGCGGAACGCCTCGTCGTCCATCGCGTAACGCTCGCGTGCCTCGCGTGCCGGGGCGGAGGGGGCCGGGTCCTCCCCGAAGCGGTCCTCCTCGCCGAAGCGGCCCTCCTCGCCGTGTTCCTTCCCGAAGTGGTCCTCCCTGAAGTGCAGGACCACGGTGCTCGCGGGGACGGGGGCGTCGTCGTACAGCCGGCCGGCCGGGAAGTCGTAGGGGGAGCCGAGCGGTTCGAGGAGTCCTGCCTCCGTCAGCGCTCGGTGCACCACGTCCGCGCCGCCTTCGGCCAGCGCGTCGAGCACGGCGTCCGTCACGTCCTGCCGCTGGATGACGAGCAGCCCGTCGTCCCGCACGGTCCGTCCGCCGCCGGACCCGGGCTGCGGCACGGCGGCCACCCCGGTGCGGAGGGCGAGCAGCGGTGCGAGGGGGCGGAGGACGACCATGCCGGGGCCGAGGACGACGACGGTGTCGTAGCCGGTGGCCCGGAAGGCGTCGAGGCGGCTGTCCGCCGTACGCGGGACGAGGCGCGGGTGCAGCCGCCGGGCGGCGTCGAACGCGGAGTCGGGCAGTCCGGGGTGCAGGAGGAGGAAGTCCTCGCAGACGGCCGGACCTGTCAGGGCGAGACTGCGCAGCAGCACCAGGAGTCCGGGCATCCGGTCCTCGTCGGCGTATGCCGCGAAGGCGATCCTCCGCTTGCCGGTGACGGCGCGCCGGTCGTCGGCGTCGAGCCGGCCGGGCGCGGCGGACGGCCCCGGCGATGCGGATGATCCCGGCGCGGCGGCGGGATCCGCGTGCTCGCGCCCGGTGGCCGGACCGGCCTGTCCTCGGCCGGCGACGGACTCGGTCCGTCTGCCTGCGGTGGGGTCGGCGGGGCTGTTCATCTGAGCGCGGTCCTCATCTCGGTCTCGTCCTCGTGTGTCGCGCGGGCAGCGACCCACTCCCGCTCGCGCGGCTGCAACTGCCCCGGCAGTCCGAAGCCGATGAGGTCCAGGCGGTCGGCCGCGTCCAGGAAGTCCAGGAGCCGGAGCACGGTGAACGCGGTGCTCGGCTGCGGGCCCCAGCCCCCCTCGCCGAGCAGCGCGGGATCGTCCAGGGGATGCCGGAGCGAGGCGTCGCCGATGTGGTCCTGCGCCCCGGCGACCAGGCGGGCGCGCAGCGAGCGGCGCCAGTGGGACAGCGGATCGCCGAAGACCAGACGGGTGTCCGCCCGGCGGTCCCAGGCCGGGCCCGTCCACGGGGTGTCCCCCCGCAGGGTGACCGCGTGCAGGCCGGTGCGCCGGTCGCCGGCCGGGAGGGTGTCGCAGCGGACCACCAGGTCGTATCCGTCGATCAGCTTGCCGAGCGGGCTGCCCGGATCCCGCTCCTCGTCGGCGATCCGGGCAGCGCCCGCGACCAGGCAGACGGAGCGGCCGGCGACCGTGCGGCGCAGCCCGGGGACTCCGAGCGGCTCCGCGCCACCGAGCAGCGGATCGGCCATCCTGTCCCGGTCCAGAAGCCGGCGGTGGGCGGCGTACAGGGTGGTGAGGCGGCGGACGGCCGGGTCGGCCATGCCTCCGCCCTCGGCGGTCCGCCGGCGTACGACCTCGGCGAAGGCGGTACGCACCTGCCCTGCGGGGGCGTCGTGCAGCGCCCGCAGGACGGCGGCGTCCTCGCCGGGAAGCAGCCCGGCGGCCTCGTCCAGGCAGGCGCGGAGGTCCTTCAGGGTGGCGATCCGGCGCCTGATGTCCTCGGCCGCCGACGGGTTCTGCTGAAGCGCCAGATGCCGTTCATAGGCCTGTACCGCCTCCTCACGGCGCCCCAGGGCGTCCAGCGCGCCACCGCGCAGCCGCCACGCGCCCTTGGACCTGGCCCGCAGCCCGGTGGCCTCGACGGCGATGTCCAGCGCGAGGCGTCTCTCCGCCTCGCCCCCGGCCTCCAGGGCGCACTGCCCGGTGCGGAGCAGGGCGTCGAACAGGTCGTCACCGCCGGTCCCGCAGGCGGCGGTGAGGCCGCCGATGGCGGAGACGAGCCGGGTCTGCCGTGCGTCGTTCATGGGACCGTTCGCGGCGAGGCCCGCGAGGTAGTCGCCGCAGAGACGCAGGGCTGCCGTGGGCGCCGGACGCGCCGCACCGCCCTGCCCGGATCTCGCCCGCACTGCCTTGAGCAGCCCGGTGAGGGTCTGGCCCATGCTCGTTCCGCCGTTTCGTCATCAGTGGCCGGCCGGGCACACGCCCGGTCCCGGTTCAGAGGCCCAGGCTGCTGCGGGTGCGCCGTACGGTGCGGCGCAGCCTGATCGCCGCCCCTCGCGGGCCGCCGCCGGGCAGGGTGAGCTTCTGCAGGCGGCGTCGCTTGAAGTAGTACTGCGTGCTGTTGTCGAGGTGGTCCCGCAGCCAGGTCTCGGCCTCGGCGCGCAGCGTCGGGTGGAGTCCGGACTGCATGCAGTAGCCGACCGTCCGGACCAGCGGCCCGAGGGTGTCCGGGGCCGTGGCCGGCAGTGCGGGCACCGTCTCGCCGTGCTGCTCGTCCAGGTCGGGCACCAGGTGGTCGACGATCGTCAGCGGGATGCGGTTGCTGTTCTCGTACGGGGTGATGCGGTCCAGGACGAGACGGGTGCCGACCCGGGCGACGGGGATGCCGTAGTACGCGGCGGCGGTGAACATCGCGGTCGAGAAGCAGCCGACGACGAGTGCGGGCGCGCACCGCTCGTAGAGGGTCTCGGCGAGCAGCGGGCTGTCCAGCGTGGTCAGCCGCACCCCCAGTGCGGCGGCCGCGTCGTCGAGCGCCCTGGAGTAGCGGGCCGGCGCGGTGGGGTGGGGCTTGAAGAGGACGGAGGTGTGGCCGAGCCGCGCCGCGCCGCGCAGCATGCGCAGGTGCAGGTCCTCCTCCTCCTCGGCCGTGAGGATGCCGAGCGCCGCGAGGTACTGGCCCAGGAGTACGGCTGTGGGTGCCTCGGACTCGGCCTCCGCGAGCCGGCGGTCGCCGTCCGCCGCTCCGGCGATCTCGCCGAGGACCTTGCGGAAGGCGTCGTTCGGCACGAGTTCGGGCTCGACACCGGACTCGGCGAGGAGGAGCGGACGCAGTCCCGGTACGAGGTCCAGGTGGAGCACCCGCTGGATGCGGCAGGCGATGGACCGCGGCACCTTGTTGCGGGTCGGGCCGTAGCTCATCAGGCCGTCCGCGTAGACGTGCACGGCGCTCTCGGAGAAGATCGCGGCCAGTGCGCGGGCCGGGTTGACCTGGATGGATTCGACGGCGAGGTCGACGGGTGCGTCGGGGTGGATGCCCCAGGCGAGGCGGAAGGCGCGCTGCCAGAGTTCGGTCTCCTCGGCGCGCGGGCCCCAGCCGCTCGGGTGGTGCGGGCTGATGGCGTCGTTCCAGTCGACGACGGAGTCGAAACGGGCGGCGATGTCGCCGTAACCGCGCATCTCCTCCAGCCGGAGGGCCGTTTCGGGGATCGCCGCGTTGTTGGAGACGAGCAGGACGCGGTGGCTGTCCTGCCCCGGTCCGAACTGGCCGGCGTCGAGCGCCGCCGCGAGCGTGGCCGCCCCGTAAAGGGTCGACACCTGGAAGATCTGGGTGCGCGTGGGCATGGGTCAGGCGGCCTTCTGCTTGTCACGCAGGCGGTTGAGCAGGGTGCTGCGCCTGGTGTCCATCATCGTCAGGGTGTGGTCGAGCACCTGCTGCGGCATGCGGTGCAGCGCGGCCGCCGACTCGTGGCGCAGGCGCCGGAAGGTCGACGGCTCGTAGGTGTCCGCCTTCTCGTTGTGGAAGGCGATCATCGCGCAGTAGGTGCGGACGGCCTTGGGCAGGAGGAGATCCGCGTCCCGGTCCTCGCGGATCTCGTCGAGCAGCGTGTCGTAGGCGGGGAAGAAGTCCAGCTGACGCGCGTCCTTGATCTGCGTCAGGGACGTGGTGACACCGCGCCGGTAGAAGATGCCGTACAGGTTCAGCGCCGCGTAGCTACGGGCCCGCAGGTGCAGCTGCCAGATCCACAGCCGGTCCTCGGCGGTGCGCAGCCGGGTGGTGAAGCGGTGGCCGCCGTCCTCGAAGAGCCGCCGGTGGTAGACGCCCGCCCACACGAAGGGGTAGTCGACCATCGTCTCCCATTCGGGGGCCGCTATGCCCTCGCGCGGATCCAGCACCGTGTCGCGGAGCCGGGCGGGCGCACGTCGCACGACCCGGCTGGTCCCGGTGGCCTGGACGTGGTCGGTGCGGGCGAAGTCGCAGTCCAGCTCGGCGGCGGCGTGCAGCAGCCGGCCCAGGTGGCCGGGGGCGTACCAGTCGTCGCCGTCGAGGAAGGTGACGAAGTCGCCCCGGGCCGCGTCGATGCCGCTGTTGCGGGCCGCCGCGATGCCGACGTTCTTCTCGTGCCGGATGACCTCGGCGTGCGGAAGTCTGTCGGCCCAGCGGTCGACGACGGCCGGTGTCCCGTCCGTGGAGCAGTCGTCGACCAGCAGGAATTCGATGTCCGGGCCCGCGTTACGGGCAAGACTGCCCAGCGTCGTGTCGGCGAAGGCGCCGACATTGTGGAACGGAACGACAACGGACAGTTTCGGCACGCGGACCCTCACCTTCGACCATGGTCCGCACACGCTAGTGACGCGGGTGGAGGGGCGGGTGTCCCCCGGCCCGACGAAGGGTGAACTCTGGGCGTCGTCAGGGTGGCCCACGCCGGGGACCACGCCCGGGAGCCGCGCCGGGCGGAGGACCACGCCCGGGAGTCACGCCGGGGGATCACGCCCGGAAGTCGCGCCGGGGGGCCGCGCCACCTCATCCAGCGCGGTCACGCAGAGCCCGCGGAACGCTCCGGACCGCCGGGCCTTGACCTCAACTTCACTTGAGGTCCTACGGTCCAGGACATGGACTACTCACATGACGACGCAGGACTGGCACGGCAGCCCATCGGCTACTGGAGCTGGGCCGCCCACGAGGCGACCGTGACCCACATCCGGGCCGCACTGGCCGAACACGCTCTGACCCAGCCCCCCTGGTGGGTGCTCAACCAGCTCGCCGACGCGGACGGACCCGGCCGCCCGCGCGCCGAGGTGGTCGCGATGCTCCAGGGCTATCTGAACGTCGGCGCCTCGCTGGAACCCGAGATCGACACCCTCATCGCCCAGGGCCTGGTCACCCAGGACCCGTCCGCCCGTCTGCGGCTGACCGCCGAAGGACACGCGCTGCGCACCAAGGCGTTCGAACGGGTCACCAGGGCGAGTGCGGAGATCCACGCCGGGATCCCGGACGAGGAGTTCGTCGCCGCGCTCAAGGTCCTCCAGCGGATGATCCACAACGTGGGCGGCAAGGCCTGGCACCACTGACCACCGCCACGCTCACACGCTGCTGAACGACAGCTTCGCCGCGAACCCGAGGAACAGCACACCCGCCGCCGAAGTGGCTCCTGCCGACAGCCGCTTGCGGCGGCGGAAGGCGGCGGCCAGGCGGGTGCCGCCGAATATGAGCGCCGAGAGGTAGAGGAAGCTGCCGAGTTGCAGCAGCGTGCCCAGCAGCAGGAAGGAGAGCGCCGGATAGGCGTACCCCGGATCGACGAACTGCACGAAGAAGGAGATGAGGAACAGGATCAGCTTGGGATTGAGCAGGCTGACCACGAGCGCCCGCCGGTAGGGCCGCTCCGCCTCCTTCGCGGGCGCCGCATCCTCCACCGGCAGCTCGGCCATGTGCTGGTGCCGCTCGCGCCACATCGACACGGCCGTGCGCATCATCCCGAGAGCCATCCAGGTCAGATAACCCGCGCCCGCGAACTTGACGACGGTGAAGAGCAGGGGCGTCGTCTGCAGCAGGGAGGCGGCGCCCAGCGCGGACAGCGTCATCAGGATCGTGTCCCCGGTCCACACACCGGCGGCGGCCACATAGCCACTGCGCACCCCGCGTTTGGCGGCGACCGAGAGCACGTACAGCGAATTCGGCCCCGGCAGCAGAATGATCAGCACCAGGCCGGCGAGATAGGTCGGAAGATCGGTGACACCCAGCATGAACGGAGTGTCGCACGCGGGTACGACACCCCGTCCGGGCGGTCCGTAATGCGGCCGTCCAGTCCTCGCCGCCGTCCAGCAGGCGGTCCACGGAGAGCTCCGTCTCCACACCGACCAGGTCCGGCACGGTGAGCGAGCGCGCGGCCTGATCGGCCGCCTCGCCGATCGTCAGCCCGGACCGCACCGTCACCAGCTCCTCGTGCTGTGCCACAGCCACGGCATCCTCCTTTCGGGGCCCACTGTCCATGAGCCCGCCCACGGGTCCGGCCGGTCGGCGAGAGATCATCCGCAAGGGCGCCCCGGCCCCTCAGAAGGCGTCCGTCGGGACGTACACGCCCCATACCTCCCGCAGCGCGTCGCAGACCTCGCCCACCGTGGCCCGCGCCCTGAGCGCTTCCTTCATCGGGTACAGCACGTTCCCCGTGCCCTCGGCCGTCTTCTTCAGCTCCGTCAGTGCCGCGTCCACCGCCCCCCGGTCGCGTCCGGCGCGGAGCTCCGCCAGGCGGGCCGTCTGCCGGGCCTCGATCGACGGGTCGACCCGGAGCGGCTCGTAGGGCTCCTCCTGGTCGAGGCGGAAGCGGTTGACGCCGACGACGACGCGCTCGCCGCTGTCCGTCTCCTGGGCGATGCGGTACGCGCTGCGCTCGATCTCGCCCTTCTGGAAGCCGCGTTCGATGGCGTCGACCGCTCCCCCCATGTCCTCGACCCTGTGCATCAGTTCCAGGGCGGCGGCCTCGACGTCATCGGTCATCCTCTCGACGGCGTAACTGCCCGCGAAGGGGTCCACGGTGGCCGTCACGTCCGTCTCGTACGCCAGGACCTGCTGGGTGCGCAGCGCCAGGCGGGCCGACCTGTCCGTCGGCAGGGCGATGGCCTCGTCGAAGGAGTTGGTGTGCAGCGACTGCGTGCCGCCGAGGACCGCGCCCAGGCCCTGCACGGCGACCCTGACCAGGTTGACCTCGGGCTGCTGGGCGGTGAGCTGGACGCCGGCGGTCTGGGTGTGGAAGCGCAGCATCTGGGACTTGGGGCTCTTCGCGCCGAACTCCTCCCGCATCACCCGCGCCCAGATCCGGCGTGCGGCACGGAATTTGGCGATCTCCTCCAGGATCGTCGTACGGGCGACGAAGAAGAAGGAGAGCCGTGGCGCGAAGTCGTCCACGTCCATGCCTGCGGCGACGGCGGTGCGGACGTACTCGATGCCGTCCGCGAGGGTGAAGGCGATCTCCTGCGCGGGCGAGGCGCCGGCCTCCGCCATGTGGTAACCGGAGATCGAGATGGTGTTCCACTTCGGGATCTCGGCCCGGCAGTACTTGAAGGTGTCCGCGATGAGCCGCAGCGAGGGCTTCGGCGGGAAGATGTACGTGCCCCGGGCGATGTACTCCTTGAGCACGTCGTTCTGGATCGTGCCCGTCAGCCGGCCGGCCGGCACGCCCTGCTCCTCGGCGACCAGCTGGTAGAGCAGGAGGAGGAGCGAGGCGGGGGCGTTGATGGTCATCGAGGTGGAGACCTCGTCCAGCGGGATCCCGTCGAGGAGGACGCGCATGTCGTCGATCGAGTCGATCGCCACTCCGACCTTGCCGACCTCACCGGAGGCGAGGGGTGCGTCCGAGTCGTGCCCCATCTGGGTGGGCAGGTCGAACGCGACGGACAGGCCCGCCGTCCCGTCGGCGATCAACTGCTTGTAGCGGGCGTTGGACTCGGCGGCGGTACCGAATCCGGCGTACTGCCGCATCGTCCACGGCCGGCCCGTGTACATCGTGGGATGGACCCCACGGGTGAAGGGGAAGGCGCCCGGTGCGCCCAGTTTCTCCTCGGCCCGCCAGCCGTCGAGCGCCTCCGGCCCGTACACCGGCTCGATGGGCGGTCCCGACTCGGACTCACGCGTCATGTGCTGTGCCTCCCGTTCAAGTTACGTACCGGTGACGGACTCGCGACGGACTCCGACGGCGGCGCCACGGTTCGCGGGAACCCTCCGCCGGGGCCTTGCACACAGCAGATACCCGAAGGCCGTGACACGCGATTCCATCATCCTCAGGATTCGGCAACCGGGCAGGAAGGGAATCCGTCTCATGAGATATCCGTGCCACGCGACGGGTCACACCCGGCCGGGGCGGTGACGGGCGCGAGCCAGGGGGCAGAGATGGGACTCAGAGGGACGAACAGCGGCGCGCGCGGACTGCGCCCGGCGGCCGTGGCAGCCGTCGGCGTGATCACGCTCGCCACGCTGACGGCGGGCTGCAAGGTCGAGACGGTGGGAGCCACGGAGCCCACCGCCCTCCCGACCAGGGCGTTTCCTTCCTCCACCGACGACGCCAAGCCGAGCGGCGGCCGGGAGAGCCCCACGGACACAGCCCCGGCCACCTCCCCGGCAGCTCCCTCACGGACGCCGGGCGCAGGGACACCGAGCGCACGGCCCTCCCCGGGGCCCAGCACCCTGATGTCCGCCGGCGACCGGAGCACGCGCGTACGGGAGCTCCAGGCGCGGCTGCGCCAGATCGGCCACTTCGACCGCAGCCCCACCGGGTACTACGGCACCGTGACCGTCACCTCCGTGCAGTCCTTCCAGGGCAAGCGGGGCCTGCCCCGCACGGGGAGGACCGACACCGTCACCTGGGAACGGCTGCTCGCGATGACGCGGGAGCCGACGTCGAAGGAGCTCGACCCGCCTGCCGCCGAGCCGCCCGCCGCGAAGCCCGACGCCCGCTGCATGACGGGCCGGGTGCTGTGCATCAGCAAGAACAGCCGCACGCTCGCCTGGATGATCGACGGCAGGGTCGTCTCGTCGATGGACGTGCGCTTCGGCTCCCAGTACACGCCCACGCGTGAGGGCACCTTCTCGGTGTACTGGAAGTCCCGCCACCACGTGTCGACGCTCTACTACACCCCCATGCCGTACGCCATGTTCTTCAGCGGGGGCCAGGCGGTGCACTACTCGCCGGATTTCGCGGCACGCGGCTACAACGGCGCTTCGCACGGCTGTGTGAACGTCCGGGACGAGGGGAAGATCGCGTCGCTCTTCGCCCAGGTGCGGGACGGCGACAAGGTCGTCGTCTACTGGTGAAGGGGCCGGCCTGCTCGGGGGCGCGGGCGGGACCGGGGGAACGTGTCCCGCCCGCGCCGGATGCGCTGAGCCGAAGGTACGGGGGGAACCCCGGCTCCTTGCGCGGCCGATGACCAGTCGGCACTCACTACTGCGCCGGACCGCCCGAAAGCGTTACAGCCGGGGCGTTCTCGCAGGTCAGCGCAGTGCGGAGGAGAGCGCGGACAGCGAGCCCGCCGTGGGACCGGCCGTCGGCCGGGGGGCCGCGCCGCCCTGCGGTGCACCACCCTGCGGCGCGTCGCCCTGGGTGCTCTCCGCAGCCTGCGTACGGAAGACGATCGAGGGAAGCGAACCCTTGCCGCCGCCGCTCCCGTCACCGTTCTTGCCGTCGCTCCCGCCACCGTTCTTGCCGTCGCTCCCGCCGTCGTCCCTGCCGTCGCCCTGGCCCTCCTCGCCGCTCCCGCTCCCGCCGGTACGGCCGTCCGGGCCCAGGAGGCGGTCGCAGAAGCGGTCCAGGTCGCGTTCCCCGTCGGCCAGGTCGAGGAGCCGGCGCTCGGCCTCCCGGCTCAGAGCGTCCTCGCGGTAGGCGCGGCAGGCCCTGACCGACTCCTTGTACACCTCGCCCGGGGACCTGCCGGGCGCCTCGCGTCCGTCCGTGCCGTCCTGGGTGCCTCCGGTGGTGCCGCTGTCCGGGCCGGCGCCCTCGCGGTCCGGCGCGCCACCGCTGTCCTGCCCG